>CAZTIQ010000015.1:2346-10671 GCA_964613735.1 uncultured Planctomycetia bacterium
GGCTGAAGGCTCATTAAATTCATATAGCTACGATTACCACTCCTGCTTCATTGGCTAATTTTATGCTTTCTTCTTTATCTATAACCAATGTCTTTTTTGCCTCGATGGCTATACATGCTGCTTTCAACTGACTCAATAATTTTATTGTTTCCGGACCTATAATAGGCACATCAAATCTCATGTCCTGCTCTGGCTTACTTACCTTTACAACAACGATCCCCTCTTTGCCATACTTCGCGCCCCTTTTAATTGCCTCGTCTGTCCCTTCTATTGACTCGATCGCAAGCACCACTTTATCCTTCACGATTACGGTCTGTCCTATATCCAGGCCGGCAATGGACTTTGCGATCTCCTTACCAAATTCTATATCGCCTAAGATTTTTTCATCAAGGGGATTTTTTGTCAAAACACCCTTTTCAGGCAATAGGTCTGACAAAAATATAGTAGAATCTAGCAGTTTCACGCCAGCCGCTTCAAGCCTCTTTGCCACTGCGCCTATAAGTGAATCTGTTTTTTTGTCTTTTACAGTATCCAGGAGTTTTTGCATCAAAGGGTCTATCTTGATGCTCTTATCAAAAAGGGTCTTGTGTTTTACCTGACCAGCCATTACAGCAGTGGTCAGTTTTTCCTTAAGCATGACCTGAAATAATTTTTGTAGTTCACCGACGCCCAGCCAGTATATCTTATCAACGTGTCTGGATAATTCTTTGTCTGTCTCCCCGTTTATAGCTATGGCGACTATGCCTACAGATTTTTTCTTCGCCTCCTGCGCAAAAAGTATCGGGAACCTACCATTGCCTGCTATTAACGCGATCCTATTTTCCACCCCTACATACACCTCTCTCCGATGCCTTGACAAAATCCAGCAGGTATTCTACTTCCACGCAAGACTCAACTGTCTCTCTTGTATTATCTATCGCATTCCTGACAGAAAGGCCAGAATAAAATAAAATCTTAAATGCCTTGTTCAATAAAGATATTGCCTCTTTTGTCATGCCGGCGCGTTTCAATCCGATAAGGTTCAGGCCATACACCCTGGCAGGGTGGCCATCGCACGTAGAAAAAGGCGGTATATCTTTTACTATCTTGGAGCATCCTCCGATGATCGAGAGTTTGCCCACGCGCACGAACTGGTGTATTGCCGCAAGGCCTCCTATTATGACCTTGTCCTCTACGTTAACATGGCCTGCGAGCGTGCCGCTGTTTGCAATGACGCAGCCGTTTCCTATTTTACAATCATGCGCAACATGTGAATACGCCATCAAGAGATTCCCGTCGCCCACTGAAGTAACGCCCCCTTCATCTGTGCCAGGATTCATCGTAACATATTCCCTGATAGTATTATTATTGCCTATTTTTAAAAAGCTTTTCTCGTCTTTATATTTAAGATCTTGTGGCGGGCTTCCGATGCAGGCGCCTGTAAATATACGACAGTCTTCGCCGATAGTAGTGTAGCCATCCACTACTGCATGAGCCCCTATTTCCGTGGATTTACCGATCTCCACGTTGGGCCCTATAATAGCACAAGGGCCGACTTTTACATCGTCGGCCAATCTTGCCTTTTTATCTACGATCGCTGTATTGTGTATGTTCATTATAACATTGAGCTCAACGAATCTAAGATATTTACGCGTCGACAATTGCAAACATCAGATCTGCTTCGCTGACAACCTGGCCGTTTACAAGCGCCTTTGTATGGACCTGGCCTATCTTTGATCTTAACTTTACGATCTCTACCTCTAGCCTTAACTGATCGCCTGGCACCACTGCCTTTCTAAACTTTGCATTGTCAAGGCTCATAAAATACGCTAGCTTCCCAACATTTTCTCTCTTGTTAAGCATCAAGACGCCAGCTACCTGTGCCAGCGCCTCTATGATCAAGACTCCTGGCATCACAGGCCTGCCAGGAAAATGCCCGGTAAAAAATTCCTCGTTCATGGTGACGTTCTTAATGCCGACGGCCTTTTTGTCAGGCACCAATTCTATGATCTTATCTACCAGCAAAAACGGATATCTGTGGGGAAGGATCTTTTGTATGTCGCTGGCATCCAGCGCTCCTCCGCCAGTCTCGATATACACGGCCTTTATTCCACCGGCCTGGATCTTTTCCTTCTGGACGCTTATCTTGTCGACCAGCTTTATGTTCAATGGATGACCGCTCTTAACAGCTATGATATGGCCTTTTATGCCATAACCCAATAGATACAGGTCTCCGAGTAGATCCAGTATCTTGTGCCTTGCGAACTCGTCCTCAAATCTCAAATCATTATCTATTACGCCTTCTTTGCCGACCACGATCGTATTCTCATAATTTGCGCCCTTGCCAAGGCCTTTTTTTCTTAAATCATTCGCCTCCATCTCAAGACAAAACGTCCTTGAGGAGCCTATCTCTTTTTCAAACACACCTTCATCAAGCGCAAGTGACAGGTATTGTGACTTTAATAAAGAGTGCTCATAATTTAGCGTATAAGAGATCCTAAACTGGTTATCAGGCAAGACCATTATCATGGCGCCATCCTGTTCGAGCCATATAGGAGACTTTATCTGATAAACCTTTTTGGGAACGCCTTGTTTCTCAATGCCTGCTGTCTTTAATACATCCATAAAGCCCATTGCGCTTCCATCCAGGCCAGGTAGTTCTGGCTTATCGATCTCTGTAATAATATTGTCTATGCCAAGGGCCCAGAGCGCTGCCATTAGATGCTCTATTGTATGGATCTCTACGGAATCAGCGCCTATTGATGTGCGCCTGGGGCTCTTATCCTGGCCCAGGACGCTAGAGATATTCGCCTTTATCATCGGAGAATCCTTTACGTCCACCCTGATAAAATTTATCCCTGTGTTCGCTGGAGCTGGTTTAAACTTCAGCTTCACCTTTGCCCCTGTGTGAAGGCCTATACCGCTGAGTTCGATTGGTTTTTTTATTGTCTTTTGTTCCATGGCTTTCCCTTTATTTTATTTTGCTTTGTTGGATTTTAAGCGCTTGATCTCTTCCTCTAATGCCTTTATCCTTTTATGCAGGTCAGGAAGGTTTTGGACGCATGCATTGATCCTCTTAGCTATGCTATGAGGCTTTGCAGGAAAGCCGGAAACACAGGCATTTGAAGGGATTGATTTTGTTACACCGGCCCTGGCAGCTATTATCACATTGTCGCCTATAGAAACATGCCCTATGATGCCTGCTTGACCTGCTAGCGTAACGTTGTTTCCTACTGTTGTAGAACCTGATATTCCGCTCTGGGCCACTATTATAGAATGTTCTCCTATTACCACATTATGAGCTATCTGAACAAGATTATCTATCTTTGTCCCTTTTTTTATGAGCGTCTTGTCAAAACGCGCCCTGTCTATTGTCACATTCGCGCCTATCTCTACATCGTCCTCGATAATAACGCTTCCTATCTGGGGTATCCTATGATGGACTCCTTTGACAGTAGAAAAGCCAAAACCATCGCTCCCTATGACAGTACCGCTGTGAATTATTACCCTGCTTCCTATGCTTACCCTCTCCCTGATGATCACATAAGGGTAGACCATGCAGTCTTTGCCTATCTTTGTATGGTGACCGACAAAGACCCCGGCACATAAAATCGTGTTGTCCTTTATCTCAACATTGTCCTCTATAACAGCGTATGCCTGTATGGCAACGTTTCTGCCGATCTTTACCTTTTCGCCTATCACAGCAGTCGGATGGATCCCTTTTGGCTTCTTAACCTCGTTCGGCGCCATCAAGGACACCATCTTTGCAAATGCAATGGATGGATCCTCTGTGCGAATAATGGGCTTCGGCGCCTTCTTCACATCCTTTGATGTGATTATGGCAGAGGCCCTTGTCTCATTCATAAGGGAAAGATATCTGGAATTGGCAACAAAGGTAATGTCTCCCTCTTTTGCCTCTTTTATGCCACATACCCCTGTCACAACAATATCCCCGTTGCCTACGATCTCTCCGTCGACTATAGCTGCTATCTCTTTTAATGTCCTCTTCATCTTATCTGATCCTCTATTTTTTATAACTATCATTCAAGATCCCGATAATGTCATCTGTTATATCCAGAGCGCGGTCCCCATATAAAAGTACTCTGTCATTTAATATAATCGAAAAACCATTCTGCTCCCCGTATTCCCTGATCACGGCATTCATCTCCTTCAGGATATCCCTGACCATATCATCTCTCTCTTTTGTAAGTTCTGTCTTTGCCTCCTGATCAAACTCCTGAAGGGATTTGATCTTTGCCTCTATGTCTACCTCTTTTGTCTCCTTAGCCCTTTCATTCATAAGCTCGAGCTCGTCTCTCATCTTTCTTATCTCTTTAACAAGCTTTTCTCTCTGGTCCTGTCTTACATCTCCTTTGGCCTCCAGCTCTTTGTCAAAATCCTTGGTCTTGCTATATTCATCGAACGACCGCGATAAATCGACAAAGCCTACCTTCTCGCCCTGGGCAAATCCGATCCCGGTAAACAAAAATATTCCAAGTAAACTAAGTATTAATATCTTTCGCATCAGAACCCCCTGCTCATACTGAAATGGAATCTCCCCTGGTCTTCCTGGTATTCCTCTGCATTTACAGGAAAACCATAATCAAGTTTCACAGGACCTATGGGTGTATTTATCCTCACGCCCACACCAGCTCCTGCCTTTATACCGCCAGTGGTAGCCCCGTTCTTAGGTTTACTGTCAGGCCTGGCCCATACATTTCCTGCGTCTACAAATATAGCGCCCTTCAGGTTTTCTATGATCTTAAATGTAAGCTCTGCATTGCCGACCGCCATTGTGCCGCCGCCGATCGCATCACCTGATTGGTCTCTTGGCCCTACATCGCGCTCTTTATAGCCACGAATAGTATATGTCCCGCCTGCAAAAAATCTTTCATAGATCGGGACCTTGTCTGAATCGCCAAAAGAGGTCACTATACCGCTCCTTAATTTTAATTCCAGCACAAAAGCGCCTATTGTAGAATAGTGGCTTACGGAATTGGCAAACTTTGCAAAGTCCTTATCTCCGCCTATGATGCCGCCTGCGCCTTCAAGAGATCCTGCCATAATCATGCCTGTCTTTGGGTTAAACCTGTTATCGCGGGTGTCCCTTGCAAGCTGTAAGAACAATGTGCTTATAGTATTGCTGCCTGCCTCATCCTTTAATACCTGAGACGCGTTAACAGATAGATCAGAGATATCTACTGTCTCTATCCTGTATACAAGATCGCCCCTTACATACTCGGTAAACTCCTTGGCGAATCTTATGGCGCCTCCCTGTCTTTCTTCGTCGTATGCGTATCCTGTAGATCCGCTCCTGTTTCTCTCACTGGCATATAGATCAAAGCCGAAAGAAAGCGGATAGTCAAATATCCATGGTTCTGTCCAACTCAAAAGATAATTCTTACGCACGCTGCCAAGTTCTGCCCTTAGCTTAAGATCCTGGCCATCCCCTGTAAATGTAGGAAAGTTAAAAAGGTCGAAATTGCGCTGCTCTACTTCAATAAAACCTATGATCTTGTCTATAGAAGAAAACCCTCCTCCAAAACTTAACTCCCCTGTCTTCGACTCTTTTACCTCTACCACCATGTCTTTTTTGTCAGCGGCCTTTGTGTCTTCCACGTCAAATGTTATATCCTCAAAGAAACCAAGGTTATAAAGCCGTTCCTTGCTTCTCCGGAGTTTCGCGCCGTCATATCTGTCGCCAGGGAACAATCTTAGCTCCCTTCTTATAACAATGTCCTTTGTCTTTGTGTTGCCTTTTATATTTACTTTATTGACATAGCAGACCTCGCCCTCTACCACATTGTACGTGATGTCCACCCTGTCTGTCTGAAGATTCAAGAGCGTATCAGGCTTTACCTTGGCTGTTATGTAGCCCTTGTCAAAATAATGTTCCTGGATGCTTGCCACTTCTTTATGCACTTCATTCTCAGTAAATGTATGGCCAGGCCGCATCTTTAATAGTGATTTTAGTTCTTCTTCTGAAAAGACTGTGTTGCCGGAAAGCTCTATATCGCCTGCTATATATTTTTTCCCCTCTTCGATCCTTATGACCAGTTCTATCCATCTCTTTCTTTTTTTCTCCTGCGAGACCACTTCGTACTCTGACTCTATATCAAGAAAACCCTCTTTCCTGTAAAAATTCTTGATGCGCTCCATGTCATCGTCCGCGACATCTTTTTTATAAACTCCTGAGCGGAAAAAACCACTGGTCTTGCTCTTTATCAGCTTGATCAGCCGTTTGTCACTAAATGCTACATTGCCTATGACCTTTATATTTCTTACAACGGCCTTTGGCCCCTCATCCACAATAAACACTGCTGTTGCCTCGTCCCCGGCCGCATTCACATCTACCCTGTATGAAATATTTACCCACGGAAATCCTACCCTTTTATAAAAATCTTCCAGGGCTTTTGTGTCTGTGTTGAGCGCGCGCTCGTCTGCAAATTCATTCAGCTTTGATTTTATCACAGGGAGCAGCTTAGTTTCCCTGTATGATTTGTTACCTGAAAATTTAATCATAGTCAACGGTGGTTTCTCTATGACGGTAAATACCACACCCACGCCATCCTGGACGTCTTCAACGCTAACACTGACATCACTGAAATAACCCATCAGATAAAGCCTTTTGACATCCTCATTGACTACCTTTTCCAGGAACGCCTCTCCCCTTTTTGTCTTTAATTTTGACAAGATCTTGGCAGAAGAAACAGTCTTATTGTCTCTTACATCGACATATTTTATGATTTTTTTGGAAGATTCTTCCTGGGCGAAACCTTTGAGAGAGAAAACATTCCCTAGAAAAAATGAAATGACAAATAATAGAACAAAGACTCGAGTTATTTTAGAAATATTCATTATATTATTACGAATATAACACATAGATGGATATGTGTCAATGTTAAGCAACGATGAACCAATATAACGATTTAGAAGTTGCTTCGCAATTGTTCCGTTGCTTCATTGTTATATTGTTATTCAATTACCTCTTCGCCCACCAGCGCAAGGTTCTCAAACCTGGTATATTCTCGTATAAATGTCAGCTTCACTGTGCCTACAGGGCCATTCCTCTGCTTGGCAATGATCATCTCTGCGATACCCCTGTTTTCCTCTGTAGGGTTATAATATTCCTCTCTCAATAGAAGGCCTACCAGGTCAGCATCCTGCTCTATTGCGCCAGATTCTCTTAAGTCTGAAAGCTGAGGTCTGTGGTCCTGTCGCGTCTCTACTGCCCTTGAGAGCTGACTGACTGCAATAAGCGGTACGCTTAGCTCCCTTGCAAGCGCCTTAAGAGAACGGGAGATCTCTGATATCTCTTGTTGTCTGTTTTCCGAGCCTCGCAATCCCTGCATGAGCTGCAGATAATCCACAACGATCAATTGTATGTCATGCTGGGATTTTAATCTCCTTGCCTTTGCCCTTAATTCCAGAACAGACAAACCTGCTGTATCATCTATAAAGATCGGAGCCTCTGAAAGTCTCCCTGCTGCACTTGTAAGACGTGGCCAGTCTGCCTGAGATAAAAATCCTGTCCTGACATTATGCGCATTCACGCGCGCATGAGAACAAAGCATCCTCTGGACAAGCTGCTCTTTTGACATCTCAAGACTAAAGATCACGAGCGGCGTCTTCTGGTTTACGCCGACATGCTCGGCCAGAGCGGCTACAAACGCGCTCTTTCCCATGGATGGCCTTCCAGCAAATATGATAAGATCTGATGGGTGCAGGCCTGCTGTAAGGCTGTCAAAGTCAGTAAACCCGGTGGCAATGCCTGTGACATGCGCCTTTTTCTGATACAGCATATCAATGGTCTCGATGCTGTCCTTGATGATCTCTTTGATCGGAGCAAAATTAGAATCTGATTTTTTAGATGAGATCTCAAATATATTGCGCTCTGCCCTGTCGAGTATCCTGGCAACATCTCCATAAGAATCATAGCTTTCCGAGATTATGCTTGTAGCGGTCGAGATAAGATTGCGAAGGGTACTTTTTTCTTTGACGATCTGCGCATAATGTTTTATATTTGCGGCTGTAGGGACAACGGTGGTAAGGCCTGTTACATAGGCCGAGCCTCCGACCTTATCCAGGTCGTTTGTCTTTTTTAACTCTTCTATGAGCGTGACTATATCAACGGCCTTGGCCTGGCTGTACAGCGTTAAGACGGCGTCAAAGATCTTGCGGTGCGCCTCATTGTAAAAACACTTGCTATCGAGAAGCTCTATGGCGTCAGCAATGGCATGTTCTTCTATGAGCATAGAGCCCAATACTGACATCTCAGCCTCTAGATTCTGCGGCGGCATTTTTTCGAGATGCGTGTCTACTCTGTCCATGATATTCCTTTTGGCA
>CAZTIQ010000015.1:10771-12136 GCA_964613735.1 uncultured Planctomycetia bacterium
TTTTTTACAACCCAGACTTTCACATCACCAGAAACCTCTGGGTGAAGTTTTACGCTCACCTGATATACGCCCAGTTTTTTTATGGGTTCTTCCAGAATGAACTTTCTCTTATCTATTGAAAATCCTTCTTCCTCAAACGAGCGCGCAATATCCTGCGCTGTGACGCTACCAAAGATCCTGTCATCATCTCCTGCCTCAACAGCAATGGTGCACGAGACGAGCGAGAGCTTATCTCTAAGCTCCTCTGCCAGTTTCTTCTCCTTTACAATGACACTCTCTTTCTTGCGCTTGATCTCTTCTATGATGTTCAGGTTTGATTCTGTCGCAGGCCTTGCCAGTTTTTTCGGAAACAAAAAATTCCTGGCATAACCACTTTTTACCTGGACCACCTCTCCCATAGACCCTAATTTTTTCACGTCCTCTATTAAAATGACTTTCATGTTTGATCTCTCCTTATTGGCACTTTGCCGCCCCCGACCCGGGGTCGGGGGCGGTGGTCAAGCTCTATTCGCCTGCAAAGGGCAACAATGCAATCTGTCTTGCTCGCTTTATAGAAGTGGCCAGGTGGCGCTGGTGCTTTGCGCAATTTCCTGTCATGCGGCTGGACAATATCTTGCCTTTCTCAGTGACAAACCGCCTGAGCTTTGTAATATCCTTATAATCTATTACCTTTACCTTGTCTTCACAAAATTTACAAGTCTTTTTCCTGAAGAATTTCTTTTTCCCGCCCTTTTTTTTCTTGTCCTTGTCTTTTTTTTGGAATTTTTTCCTGTCTCCGAACACCATATGTAGTCTCCTTGTTAATCGCTGAATCACGCTCAAGTTTGTTCTTCAGCGTTTTTCCGCGTCCTAACTTTACACTCTTGCAATGCTCAAGCGTAAAGTTAGAATTCCGCATAGTTCAGCTGGTTTTCAAAACGGCGTTTCTTCTCCCTTGCCTAAGGCGCTTCCATCAGCGCTGCCTACAAAATCATTCTTTGAGCTTTCTTCAGCCGCGCCCTCTGTGTCACTGCTAGGTCTTGGTCCGCCCAGAAACTGGACCCTGTCCGCGACTATATCCAGCATGCTCCTTTTTTGTCCATCCTGTTCCCAGGAACGGTATTGAAGCCTGCCTTCTATAAAAACAAGCCGGCCTTTATTTAAGTGCTGGCTGCAACTCTCAGCCTGTTTTCCAAACACTACTATGCGCACAAAACAAACATCGTCTTTTTTCTCTCCTTGCTGTGTAACAAATCTTCTATTTACTGCGAGGCCAAACGTAGCCACAGGCGCGCCGCTCGGGACATAACGCAGTTCCGGATCCCTTGTGAGGTTTCCCATCAAGAATACTTTGTTTAAATTAGCCATCTCTTCCTCCCTTGGCTT
>CAZTIQ010000015.1:12236-13837 GCA_964613735.1 uncultured Planctomycetia bacterium
CTTAGGCCTTAGTTATCGCGACTCTCAATATTGATTCGTTAAGACTAAAGGCACGTTTTATCTTAGCGATACCATCGGAACCGATCTTGAAATTTATCAGATAAAAAAAGCCTTCTTTATTCTTCTTTACCGGATAGGCCAATCTTTGTTTACCCCATTCCTTTACAGAATCCTGAGAACCTTCATGTTTCGAGAGTATCCCCTGGACCTGACCCATCACCTTATCAAGATCTTCTTTAGTAAGATCCGGCTTCAAAAGAAACAACCCTTCGTAACTATTCATTTTGACCTCCGTTAAATTTATTCATTGCCCTGCCAATGCCTTCCTTAAGCCAGCTTTCACAAGCCTGAGAGGAACGGTTCAAGATCTCAGGCAATGCCTTTTGCTCCTTTTTTGTGAAGCTATCGAGTACATAGCGAGAACAATCTTTTATTTGAGACCTACCCATTATTCCTATCCTCATCCTTGGAAAATCGCCTGTCCCCAGGCAATCAATTACTGAGCGCATGCCTTTATGACCTGCGCCAGAACCTTTCGGCCTGATCCTAATGGCCCCAAAAGGAAGCGCTACATCATCTACAACTAACAGTATATTATCAAGCTCTATCTTGAGCCAGTTTATAATCGAACGAACAGAATGGCCTGAGAGATTCATAAATGTCTGTGGCATGAGAAGCGTGATCTTTTCTTCCCCTATCATGCCTTCTCCTGCCATTCCCTCGAATCGTCTATGCTTTCTAAACTTTACGCCGCATTCTTCAGCCAATTGCTCCACGACCATAAAACCCATATTATGCCGCGTAAGTTTATATTCTTTACCAGGGTTACCTAAGCCAACTATGAGTTTCATCTATCTTCAGCGTAAGTTCCGCATGAGTTCAGCGATTATTTCTTCTCCTCTTTTTTCTCTTCCTTTGCTGGTTTCTCAGCAGCTTCTTCAGCGTCTTCTTCAGACTCTTCTTTCTTCTCTCTTATAACCTCTGGCTCTGTCAATTCTCCTTCGGGAGGTGTGGCCAGGGCCTCTTCGACCTCTTTCTTGCGCTCGACGCTAAACACCACTGACTCTGGCTCAACCAGGATCTTGACCCCTTCTGACACCTGTATATCCTTAACGTGTATCGAGTCTCCTATCTTTAAACCAGCTACATCGACCTCGATCTTCTCAGGTATATTAGTAGGAAGGCACTCTATCTCTACCTCCCATAATACTTGCTGCAGCACGCCGTCTTCCTGCTTTACGCCTACCGACTCTCCCTTTCCTGCTATAGGCACCTTTACCTTAAGGGTTTCAGTCAAAGAGATCTCCTGAAAATCCACATGCAAGATATGGTCTTTTACAGGGTCTTTCTGGATCTCTTTTATGATGACGGTCCTCTCTTTTTTCTTCTCTGTGCCGTCTATAGTTAGTTTAATGATGACATTCTCTCCTGCCTCTGTGTGAAGAGTCTTTGTCAGATTCTTTTTATCAATCCTCAGACTGAGAGAATCTTCTCCTTTTCTATACACACAGGCAGGGACAAGGCCCTCTTCCCTTAATTTTTTATTGATCTCTTTTCCTCTTCCTTCTCTTACATTTGCGATCAGCTCTACGAAGTCCATT
>CAZTIQ010000015.1:13937-16307 GCA_964613735.1 uncultured Planctomycetia bacterium
TTCCTCGTTGTGTATCCTCTTTATCGCCTCTGCTAAAAGAGGGGCTATTGATAACACCTTTATCTTTTTATGCCGCTTGCCATCTTCTACTGGTATAGTGTTTGTTACGAAAAGTTTTTTAATCGCTGATGAGGCTATGCGCTTTAGCGCTGGGCCGGACAAGACAGGGTGTGCGATGGCCGCATAAACATCTTTTGCCCCTTGTTTTTTTAAGGCAGCTGCTGCTTCTACCAAAGAACCTGCGGTTGCCACAATGTCGTCTACAATAATGGCGTTTTTACCTTCTATATCTCCCAGGATATTCATCACCTCTGTATCTTCTCCTGAAATCCTTCTTTTATCTATGACTGCCATCGGCGACTGCAGTCTCTTTGCATAGGCCCTTACCATCTTTATGCCTCCTACATCAGGAGAAACCACGACAAGATTTTTTACCTTTAAAGAAACAAAATAATCTACGAATGTCGTGACTGCAAAAAGATGATCGACTGGTATGTCAAAAAATCCCTGGATCTGACCTGCATGCAGGTCAATCGTCAATACCCTGTCAGCGCCTGAATTCGTCAATAGATTCGCCACCAGCTTGGCTGTTATTGGCACCCGTGGCTGGTCCTTGCGGTCCTGCCTGGCATATCCAAAATACGGCAGGACTGCCGTGATCCTATTCGCAGATGCGCGGCGCGCTGCGTCTATGAGAATCAAGAGCTCCATCAGGTTCTTGTTGGGCGGCGTACATGTAGACTGCACAATAAATACATCCTTGCCCCGTATGTTCTCTTCGATCTGTACCTGGATCTCTCCTTCGCTGAATGTGGTGACCATTGCCTTGCCAAGAGGCATCTTCAGATATTTGACAATCTCTTTTGCTAGAGTAATATTTGAGTTACCTGTGAATATTGCCGCAGTCTTATTCATAAATACCTCTCTCTCGACAAGTTTGGTTAAGGGTTAACGTTTAGTCTTCTTCAGTATCTTTGCAGGCACACCCACAACAGTTTTCCCAGCAGGGACATTGTGATTCTTAGTGACGACGCTGCCTGCGCCAGTCACAGCACCTTTGCCTATCTTAACAGGCGCCACAAGGATCGTGCCTGTGCCTATAAATGCGTTGTCTTCTATGATAGTAATATTTTTATGCTTTCCGTCGTAATTCGCTACAATAGTGCCTGCGCCTATATTGACACACTTGCCTATCTTTGCGTCGCCTATATAGCACTGGTGCCTGATCTTTGTATGACTGCCGATGTGAGAGCGGACTATCTCAACAAAGTTCCCTATGCTGACATCACTGTCCAGGCGAGTACCTCTACGCAGTCTTGCAAAAGGCCCCACACTACAACCAGGCCCTATTTTAACACCATTCTCAATAAAAGTATAGGGGTATACAACGCTGTCTTTTTTTATTTCCACGCCGGGCTCTATATAAGTATTGACAGGGTCGATAACACTGACGCCTTTTTGCATCACTTCATCTATGACCCTGGATCTTAACACCCTCTCTGCGCTGATCAGGTCATGCCTGGTGTTTACTCCCAGGAATTCATCTGGGTCGTCCGTGGAAATAGAATCCATGACTTTTCCAGAGCGCGCCATTATCTCTATTGTATCAGTTAAATAAAATTCTTTTTTCTTGTTGTTCGGCATTATCTTTGAAAGCGCCTCAAAAAGCGCGTCCTTATTAAAACAATATACGCCTACATTGATCTCCTCTATGACCTTTTCATAGATAGAGGAATCCAGCTCTTCTATTATCTTTGCTATTTTGTCATTGTCATCACGCACTATCCTGCCATAGCCAGTGGGGTTCTTCAAGTGCGCTGTCAGGAGCGTGCAGCTGGATTTTGTGGCTGAGTGGCGCTCGATCAGCCTTTTTAATGTCTCTGGCCTTAAAAGGCAGACATCGCCGTAAGATATTAAAACCGAATCTATGCTCTTGTCTTTTAATAGCATCTTTTTTGCCTTTAACACCGCGTCCCCGGTACCCAAGAGGTGTTCCTGTTTAACACACTCTATATGCCTTAGGCCGCCTTCTACCAGATCCGACCTGTGGCCTACTATGGCTACGATCTTTTCTATGCCTATGGACTGCATTGTATCTATAAGAATCTGCATCATTGGCTTGCCGCAGACAGGATGCAAGACCTTTGGAAGAGATGACTTCATCCTTGTGCCTTCCCCTGCAGCAAGTATTACGGCAGCAATGTTGTTCATATATAAACTCCTTAACTTTACACTCTTGCAATGTCAAAGTGTAAAGTTAGCGCGTTTTGAGGTCCTTCGCTGCGCTATGAAACTCCTATTCGTCGTTTCATTGCGCTTGCTCAGGATCAAAGTCGCCTTTGGCGACTTTGGTTGCCCGGCCAGGACTCG
>CAZTIQ010000015.1:16407-17792 GCA_964613735.1 uncultured Planctomycetia bacterium
TTGGTTGCCCGGCCAGGACTCGAACCTGGAAACTCAGCTCCAAAAGCTGATGTGTTACCATTACACTACCAGGCAATATCTATGGTTGCTGGCTTTCAATTCCTTTTGGTTTTGTCTTTTCTACTTCGTATGCCTCGAGCACCTTTTTCTGTATTATTTCTCTGCACTCTACGCTTATTGGGTGCGCGATATCCTTATGTTCTGACTGACGGGCATCATGCTGTGCCTCTGGCGTACTTACCATGCTGTCTCTGACGGGAAGGCTTCCTCCGCATTCATTGCAGAATTTACTCCTTACCTCGTTTTTATGCCTGCATTTAGGGCAAGAGTCCTTCATCCTGCGAGAGGGCATTGCTACAAAAAGCCCGGTTTTGCCTTCTATAACCTTTATGTTCCTCACCACAAATGCATTGTCAATGGTTATGGTGGCATATGCCCTGAGCTTATTATTCACTCCCTCTTTCAGAAATATTCTGACCTCAGTTATCTCCATAGATGCCTCCTTTATGCTTCGTTGCCACAAAGACCTGCATGCCCTTTAAGCGCGATATATGTTTCGCTATCTCCATCGCCTCCCGCTTATTATTCAGTATACAGAAGAGCGTTGGTCCGCTTCCTGACAAAAAGCCATGCCCTGCTCCAGCATCCTTTAATGATTTCCTTGCTCTATCTATAATAGAGGTGCTGTCTTTCCCTAAGACCTTTTCGAAAATATTATAGCAACTTTTTCTTACCATGTCTATATCCTGGTCTTTTAACGCAGAAATAAGCCTTTCTATGCCAGGACCTTTTGTCTTTTGACGATTATTATCTATGTTTTTATACATCCGGGCTGTCGAGAAAGATTCTTTTGGCTTTATCAGTATATGAGCGAGATCTATGTCGGCATCTATCTTTTCCAGGTCATCGCCTGTGCCTGTGCCAAGCGCAAGACTGTGATCTGTCATGAAAAACGGGACGTCCTTGCCTATCTGGCCTGCCATTGAAAAAAGCCTTTTTTGTGTGATACCTAACTCAAAGGCCTTGTTTATGGCAAGCATCACGGATGCTGCGTTGCTTGAACCACCGCCCAGGCCTGCTGAGACAGGGATCTTTTTTCTAATAACTATTTCCAGGCCAAGATCCGCGCCTGATTCCTTAAGCAAAGCCTGGACAGCCTCATAGACAATATTGTCTTTCCCTGAAGGACAGAGATCAGAAGGTTCGACTTTTACATCAATGCCTCTATTCTTCTCTTTTATGACGATCTCGTCTTTTAGATCTATTTTTTCAAAGAGCGTCTCTATATTGTGGTAACCATCGGGTCTTTTTCCGATAACGTCTAAATATAAGTTTAGTTTTGCTGGCGCATAGACTGTGAATTCACGCATCTACTTTTTTGGCAC
>CAZTIQ010000016.1:0-17737 GCA_964613735.1 uncultured Planctomycetia bacterium
CTTCAGGCCCATCAGACAGACAATATCCGTCATTTAAGAGCAGGTCCTTAACTCTTTCAGAATCATGCACATTCATCTGACAACCAAAACTGCGAAGATAAACTTTTTTCATCATAATCTACTTTCCATTAATCAAAACGTAAAATAGCTGCTTTAGTGAGGTTACTGCACCTATCAATACCTTTGACTGCTATATTTCTAAGAATCGGCACAAGTTGAAGACTATATCTTTTGGCAATTTCTTTCGGCTCTAAATCTGGCCAACCCCAAGACAAATCTAATCAGGTTAGAATTGTCAGTAATTCTTTCATTTTTTGCCTCCTAACGCCGCACTTATTCATTAATTCCTGACTAGCCATTAGCATGCCTACTGCTACATAATCTCTTTACATCAATGAATGCAGATGACAAAAATAAAAACCTAAACACCTTTAAGGCGTCTAGGTTAGCACATATTGCGCCTCTTTAAATTCCCGCTTTTTTAAAAGTGCTCTTGACAAATTCGAGATACTCAAGACTATCCTTTTCTCCTACAAAAATTCCGCCGTCATAAAGATTAACGTTGCGTTCCTGTCTCATCTTGTTGCCGAGCACAACAATATCTTCATCCTTGAGCAGTTGGCTCAGTTTTTCCAAAATCTTAATATGATGGCCGGCTTTACTTCTTACTTTGTAGCCCTTTTTAGCAATCAGCATAATGCCTAGCTTAATCAAAGCATCATAGCTGAATTTAAAAACAACATCTGGTATGTTCGTACTTTCAGCTATCTCAAGATCATGCCGGGCGGACAATAAGAACTGGTCAATCTGTTTTTCTTCAAATACCAGTTTTTGAAAGTGTTGACTCTCAAAATTGATCATATAAGCCTTATAATTTTAGTTTTAAAGACACCGTTTATAAAAGGATCTTTATCTTTTCTCTTCTTCTCGAATTCTTTTGGGCTTAGATTCATTACATTAAATTCCCGGCCTGTATCTTTCTGCAATTTAGCGATAACTCTCTGCAACTCCAAAACAGAATGCGTGCCAATGGCTAAAAGATCAATATCACTTGAAGAAACCATCTTATTGCTTGCGTATGAACCGAATAGATATGCCTCCTTAAGACCTTTGATATTGCCCATCATATCTTTAAGTCTTTTTTCTATACCATAGGTTCTTAAGAAGATCTGGCGGTAATGCTCTAAAACAGGATTTTCCTTTGCAAGAAAAAAATATCTTTGCTTTCCGCGGAATTCACTCTTAAAGAGGCCTTCTTTTTCTAACTCTTTAAGTTTGGTCTCCGTATTTTTTGGATCGAGATCTAAAATCCTTGCCAGTTCATTAATATAAACTTGAGCCTCGGGATTAAGAAAATAGTAATCCAGTAATTTTATTGTAACTTTTGAACGTAGAGATATCATCTTTTCACCATGGTTATGGTAATAATTTACCATAACCGCTTAATTTGTCAAGTAAATTCAATCTTTGAACTTACCGTATATTTTATTTAACTTCATCATTCACAATCAGTTAACATGTTCAAAACCTTCAATATCATCGTGCGGAACTTGTACATACGGCCAACCAAAACTGCGAAGATAAACTTTTTTCATCATAATCTACTTTCCATTAATCAAAACGTAAAATAGCTGCTTTAGTGAGGTTACTGCACCTATCAATACCTTTGACTGCTATATTTCTAAGAATCGGCACAAGTTGAAGACTATATCTTTTGGCAATTTCTTTCGGCTCTAAACCTGGCCAACCCCAACATGAAGTATGATGGATTCCATCAACCATATAACATAAATTATCTAAAGTGGTTGGCCGCATGGTTTCCACTGGCGCATGATTTTCAGGATTTGAAACTAAATCTACAATAACTGATCCAGGTTTAAAGAGCTTAAGCATCTCACGAGTAACAAAAAAAGGCTCTTTGGCAACTTCGCGACAATAAGGGCGATTGACTGCATCTACTAGAATATCTGTTCCAGGGACATGCTTACCCATTTCAAGGAAATCCTTTTTATTCAGAATGGTGAGACTGGCAAATTTACGCGCAACACACTTAATAGCACCCACAGCAATATTGCCATATCCCATAATCTTAACATTTGCAGTTGCAGGGTCTTTTCCCCAGAGTTTGAAGCCATATTCCATTCCAATACGGCCAGAATCTTCAACTGCTTCAACCGTCCTTCTGCCAGATGTATCCTTCAGATTCTCCAACGGGATTGCGATGACCCTCTGTTTACGCAAGGCCTCTTCTAATTTCGGACGACAGCGGATATGCATCATGCTCATTATAATGCTACCTGGTCGCATCATTGCAATCTCCTCGAAACTGGGTTCTTTAATACGAACTACCAAATCGCAATCATACGCCTCTCTACGAGAACCAATTTTACAGCCTGCTTTTATAAAGGCATTATCTGTAATATCAATACCTAGTCCTGCTCCTTTTTCAACAATTACCTCGCATTTTTCTGCAATCTTCTTAATCTCTGGAGGCTGGAGAATAACCCTTTTTTCTCTTGATCTATTCTCCGCTGCTATACCAATCTTCACGCGTTTCTCCTTTCACTAAAAAATCTTCTTAATCATCAGTAGTAGACGCATCCATTGGCCAACCGAAGGTGCGGATGTAGACCTTTCGACGGAGTTTATCTCGAGCGAAGTCGAGAGACTCAGGACATGCTTTTTTCTTGGTCATAATGGGGCATTATAGCAGGATATGGGTATGCAATGAAGAGTTTTGTTGACGGAGTCTATTGAGGCCTATATTATGCTCCTTTACGTCTATCTTCTCTACGTCTTTCTTCTTCTGACATTCCCCCCCTACGCCTTTCTTCTCTACGTCTTTCGACCTGTTTACGAATGTCATATGCCTTAGCTTCTGAGATCTTAAAGGTCATAATAATAAAAATAGCAACGATAGAGGCCACGATCGGAATACCGATATCAAAGAACCTCATATACAACAAAGTTTTAGCTGTTTGGTCGGCGCCTAATGCAATATCAAAACCTGTCACATTGAGGAGGATCCCGGAAAGGAGCGATGCAAGTGCTAATCCTAGCTTTACCATCCACCAGTAAATAGCGCTAAACATACCTTCTCTGCGTGTGCCGGTCTGGAGTTCGTCAAGGTCGCAAACATCAGCTACCATGGAACTGGTCAGCGTGAAGAGCGATCCCAGGCCAAACGCTATGAATGGAGCAGCGATCAGCAGCAAGTATGGCTTATCGGGATTATATCCTATCCATTTCAAGGCGTAACCAATGATCGAAAGTGAAATGGTGATTAAAAAGGTCTTTCGTTTTCCAATCTTTGTAGAGATCCATGTGGTCAAGAAGATGACGCAAAAAGTACAAACAGAACTGATCGATCCAAACCAACCGAGCAATGTCCCGCCTTTTGAATAATCACCGCCATAAACATAGAAGAAAATAACATAGGCTGAGAAGGCGGAAGCGAGCATGAATCCGTTGAAGATCAGGAATGTTGCTGCACAGATCTTAACAAATGGACGATTTTGTAAAGTAATCTTGAAACCACTGAAGAAATCTTTCAGTACATTCCCAAGACCCTTGCCTCTTTTAGGTTTCGCTAAGTTATGGAATCTCTCTTTGTTAAAAATAGCCGGGAGTATACCGCCAACTATGATAAAGCCACCGATGATTAATCCGAGGACTCGCGCTCCATGAACAATATCTGTGAACATATTCTTATTGCTCATGATCTTGAAGAACCAGGGAGAGATTACCCACGCAAATTGCGCGATAAAGTTGCTGGCCCCCTGCAGTCGCGTCCGCTCATGATAATCAGGTGTCATTTCATACCCTAGCGCGATCCAGGGGATCGAATAACAGGTAAATCCGATGAAAAACAGGACCTGAAACCCTAAGAAATACCAGAAATAGAAATTGTCGCTATGTCCCTTATATAGCTGGAACATCAATGCAAATAAAAGTCCTGCAGAAAGAGCTCCAAGGAATATAAAAGGTCTGCGTCGTCCATATCGGGTTCTAACATTATCTGAACTGTAACCGACAAGGGGATCTGATATGGCATCGACAAGACGGGGAATGGCTCCGATAAGACCGACTAAAGCGGGATTCAGGCCTAATCCGATGTTCAAAACAATGACCATCGACCCGAGGGCAGCGGCCTGGATGTTATTAACTAATCCGCCTATGCTGTATATGACTTTTTGAAAAATAGAAATTCGATCTTCGGGGGCCGTCACATGGTGGGTTGGCTGAGCTTGCTGCATCAACTACCTCCTTTATAATCTTAAAGTAAATGAACTCTTACTTATGGATGACTATAATTTTGTATTATAACAAAAAAACCCAATGTGCGCAATATTATTAATCAAATAGTCTCTATATCTGAATCCCTTGACTACTGCTACATCTTTAGATAATTTGACAACTTTTCCACCATCTTATCGCAGTAATATTTTAAAAATCTACCCTCGTCTGAACCTGATATGTTCAACAGCTTTATTCCGTTTATATATTTCTTTTTCCTGGTGCTTGGGTCAGTTACTTCCTCTGACCACCTGACCTCACCAGTAACCCCCACAAGGCCTTTATTATCTTGCAGGTCCATCTCAATATCGACAAAGGTCCCTGCGTCCAGTTTCTTGTCTGACTCAAAACACAGGCCTTCTGCTGAAATATTCTTTGTATGGCCTGCCTCGAAAGCATGCTTTTCGTCTGCCGCCTTGAACTTTGCGCTGACCTTTAACTCAAACCTCGGATATCTTCTTCGCTCCATTATAAGACCTCCATGATCAGTTTCTTTGCCTCTTTGGGCGTTGCCTTAAGAAACTCTTCCCTGTGTTCATATATATGCAGTTTTTTCAGACAATCATCAATGCGGGTAATGACATCTTCATCTTTTGGATCAAAACGCAGGACCCAGGCAAAACTCACTAATGCCTCCTTGAACCTTGCCTTCTGAAAAAGTATCTTCCCTGCACTGAGATACGCCTCTCTATCAATAAATGGCCGCCCGCAATCGACCTCTATGACCCTGTTATAAAATTCATATGCATCATCAATATCGCCTTCCTCTGCATATAAGTCAGCTATTTTCAGAAAGGCCTGCGCGATATCATATGGATTCAGGTAATTCCTTTCTTCTGGCTTCAGGCCATCAATAAAGTCACTAAGTCCACGTGCACCATTTTTGCTCTTTAAATTATCGCCCGAGACCCTTAAATTAAAACTATTATTGACATGCTCCTCCATCACATGGTCTATTCTATCCGAAAGATCCTGTAGATAATACTTGGGTTTTTGATTAAGGGCGCTCACATAGCTCTCGATCGCTTTTTTATAAAGAGCGGCTGCCTGCTCAAAGTTTTTCCACTGGGCCTCGACGCGCGCCTTATTATGAGACTCTACGGCCTTATCTATAAATGGCTTGACCTTATCCCTTTCATTATTCCATTCTTCCAGATTTTTAAGCTTTTCTTCTATATTGTCCATTGCGATCAGAAATAGTCCTTTGCCCTGAATACAAGCGGCTTCTTTTTATCATCGACTACTTTTTCAGTGACCTCGCCTATAAATAAATCATGGTCGCCTGCATTGACTATATTGATGAGCTTGCATTCTACATATGCATATATATCTTCGAGCACAGGGATATCATTTTTTGAGGTATGATATTTCAGCCCTTTGAACTTATCCAAATTCCTGCCTGAGGCAAATCCAAAACGCCTGCCAAGCTCCTCCTGCCCCTCTGAAAGGATATTTACGCCGAATACCCTGGATTCTTTTATAAGAGAGTATGTATATCTCTGCGGCGCAATGCTCACGACCACAGACGCCGGATTGTGCGCTGCCTGCGTGATCCACGCGATAGTCATACCGTTTATCTTGTCTTTGTTCTTTACCGTAACTACTGTAACAGGACTGGTTATTATATCAAGTATATCTGCTGCCATGATCGCCTCCTATCTGGTCTATATGAGGTAATATAGCATAAGAATCGGAAAATGTTAAGCGCAAATAACGTTTTACGCTTCCCAGGCGGACGAGGAGCCTCACGAGATCCCTCGCTAACGCTCGGGATCAATTCGCGCATGGACTTATGTTCACTTTGTTCCATAAGTCCAGCACTCATTGACTTCACCTTCCCATTATGCTATATTTAGGCTGTATGTTTAAATATATCATCAATCTGCTCTACCCTGCGCTATGTCAGGCATGCGGAAAGAAATCTGAATCACCTGATGAGAATATCTGCAGTGACTGTCTGAAAAAAATAAAAAAAAGACTGCCTCCCTTTTGTACAAAATGCGGCAAACAGTTACGCGGTGACCCGGAACTCCAGCTCAAGTGCAGTGACTGTGAAAATGACAAGATCTACTTTGACCGGGCATTATCAGTATGTTACTACAGCGGGATACTGAAAGACCTTATACATAACTATAAGTATAAAAAAATATCCTCCCTTACCAAAGAATTCTCTGATCTTGCCATGGGATTTATCCGGCAACACGACATATGTAAAGATATAGATCTCGTCCTGTCGGTCCCGATGCACAGGTCAAGATTGATAAAAAGAGAAATAAATACATCTCATGTAATGGCCCGGGATGTAGCAAAGAGGCTTGGCGTCAGATATGACGCCGGCATTCTCAAAAAACATAAAAACACCCCTACGCAAAGCAGCCTGAAAAGACATGACAGAATAAAAAATATAAGAGGGAGTTTTTGCATTAAAAAAGCTAAGGCCCCTGCGCTTTGCAATAAAAACTTACTGCTCATTGATGATCTGTTTACAACCGGAAGCACTGTAAATGAATGCGCCAGGATATTAAAAGAGGCAGGCTGTGGGAATATAGATGTGATCACCCTGGCCCGGGGAGATAGCGTAAGATGAAGATACTGAAAGGATATATTCTTAGAGAAGTCTTTGTAATGTTTTTGTTTTCACTTATCGTGTTCACCTTTGTCCTGGTAACCGGCAATCTGGTAAAACTGGCGGACCTCGTGATAAACAAGGGCGTTGACATATCGAAGGTGGGAAAGCTCTTTTTGTTCCTTATCCCTTTTCTCCTGAGCTATACCATCCCGATGTCTACGCTAAGCGCAACTCTGCTTGTATTCGGCAGGCTCTCTTCTGACAATGAAATACTGGCTTTGCGCGCCAATGGCGTCAGCCTCTCAAGACTCACATCTCCCCTGATCATCGCCGGAGTCATACTGAGCCTTTTTTCCGTAGTATTAAACAACAGTATCCTGCCTGAGTCGCATTTTGCCTCACGTAAGATAGTAAAAAATATTGGGATAAAAAACCCCACAGCCTATCTCGAATCAGGCACCTTTATCAAAAGTTTCAAAGACTACATCATTTTTATCCATGAGATAGATAAGCAAAAGTTAAATAAAATACGGATCTACCAGCTTCAGGAGGGCTCACCTGCCAGGACCATTATAGCCAAAAGCGGTGAATTCATCTCCCTGGAAAACCAGAGCGCCATAAAACTCAAGCTCAGAGATGGGACAAGCGACGAACCTAATCCCAGAAACCCTCTCCAGTTCTATAAGTTAAATTTCAAGACCTATTATATCACGCTTTATCTGGACGAGGGCCTGTCATCAAGTAAACATATAGACAAAAAACCGAAAGAAATGAATTTTCAGGAAATAAAGGATGAGATCAAAAGGCTGGGCACGCACCATATAGACGCGCCTGCCCTGATATCTGAATTCCACAGAAAGATCGCCATATCATTCTCGAGCCTTGTATTCATCATTATAGGGATATCCCTGGGGATCTTCAGCAGGCGTGGCGAAAAAACCATCCAGTTTGCGATCGCCCTTGGTGTTATTGTATTATATTACGTATTAATGGCGGGCGGAATGGCTATATCTCTGAAGGGCATCGAGCCAATAGAGTTATGGATGTATCTACCCAATATCGTGCTTGCTATTATAGGTATCATCTTGTTTAAAAATACGGTGGAAAGCTAAAAAATATGCGCATACTTGACAAATATATAGTCAAAAACTTTCTCATACCTTTTTTCTACTGTCTTTTTCTGTTCATCTTTCTCTACATAATAATCGATCTGTTCGGCCATCTTGATGAAATATTAAAAAACAAGATCCCTGTATTGATGCTGCAGGAATATTATCTCTCGTTGATCCCTTTTATTTTAATGAGCACGACTCCTGTCGCCGCGCTGATATCCACCATCTATGTTATCAGCTCAATGAATAAATATGACGAGATAACTGCAATGCGCGCAGCTGGAATAAACATATTCAGGGTGATGGCACCATTTATATGCATTGGGCTTGCGATCTCTATAGTAATATTTGCCATCTCTGAAAAGCTCCTACCGGCCAGCGTAAAAAATGCGCAGGCAATTAAAGAACTATACATAGAAAAGGAAAGTTTAGCCAGCGAGAAAGAAAATACCTCGCAGGTGAAGAAGATGCTGGTCAATAATATCGCCCTATACGGCAAAGATGACAGGCTTATATTCGTAAAAACCTATGATAGGGCTGAAGGCCTTGCCAGCCATATTACGATACTGAAACAGGATAAAAACGGAAACGTTATAAAAAAGATAAACGCGCAAGAAGGAAAGTGGGCGGACCAATCCTGGGCCTTCTACAATGTCCTCGTCTATGAACTTGATGAAGACGGCATGATAAAGGGCAATCCCCTGTTTCTCCAGGCCATGGATTTTGATATGGAGGATCCCGGGGAACTGATATCAAAGGGGACAAATTACGAGTTTATGAGTTTTAAGGACCTCTCAAATTACATAGACAACTTCTCCAACACCTCGCCTGATATAATCAATCGCCTACGAGTAGACCTGCATCAAAAAGTAAGTTTTCCATTCACAAGCCTTGTGGTGATCCTGATCGGAGCTGGCTTTGCAATAAAGATAAGGCGAAGAGGAAAGACCGCTGCAATAATGGGGATGGGCATGAGCATACTTATTGGATTTATATACTATGCCCTGATGGCGGCATGCCTTGCCCTGGGCAAAGGCGGGATCCTCCCTCCTTTTATATCAGCGCACTGCGCAAATGTAATATTTAGTTTCGTAGGGATTGCTTTGATAAGGAATTAAACAACCTCCGCAGATGCGTAGGCTGCCGCGTCGGCAGCCTACGCATCTGCGGAGAACTGCAGAGAAACTAATAACGGTAATGATCTGACTTGTAAGGTCCCTTTACAGGCAAGCCTATATATTCAGCCTGTTCTTTAGTAAGCTTTGTAAGTCTCACCCCTATTTTATCCAGATGCATCCTTGCTACTTCCTCGTCAAGATATTTAGGAAGCCTGTATACTGTATTCTCATACGTTTCTCTATTCTTCCATAGATCAATTTGAGCAAGGACCTGGTTTGTAAAAGAATTGGACATGACAAATGAAGGATGTCCTGTAGCGCAGCCAAGGTTGACCAGCCTTCCTTCCGCCAGCAAATATATCTCTTTGCCGTTGGGGAAAATATACTTGTCTACCTGCGGTTTGATATTTATCTTTTTGATCTTAGGGTATTTTTCAAGGGCTGCGACCTGTATCTCATTGTCAAAGTGTCCTATATTGCACACAATAGCCTGGTCTTTCATCTTTTCCATGTGCTTTATAGTAATAACATCTTTATTTCCAGTAGCTGTTACATATATATCTCCGATACCTAGTGTTTCTTCCAGAGTAGCTACCTCAAAGCCCTCCATGGCTGCCTGCAGGGCACAGATAGGGTCTATCTCAGTCGCGATGACCCTTGCGCCAAGCCCTACTAAAGAGTGGGCAGAACCCTTTCCGACATCGCCATAACCGCACACCACTGCGACCTTGCCCGCAACCATCACATCTGTAGCTCTTTTAATGCCGTCTACAAGTGATTCTCTGCAGCCATACAGATTATCAAATTTCGATTTAGTGACTGAATCGTTTACATTGATAGCAGGGACAAGGAGCTCTTTCCTATTCATCATTTGATAAAGACGATTGACTCCAGTAGTAGTCTCCTCTGAAACGCCTTTCCATTCCCTGGCTATATTGCGCCATTTGCGCGGATCTTCCTTTAATCTCTTCTTTAATAACTTTATAAGCTCTGCCTCATCTTCTCCGCCTGGTTTCTTATTAAGCGTGGATGGATCTTTCTCGGCCAGGACCCCAAGGTGTATCATTAAAGTCGCGTCTCCCCCGTCATCTACAACGAGCTGCGGCCCTTTTCCCCCGGGAAATGTAATGGCCTGTTCAGTACACCACCAGAAATCTTCGAGCGTCTCACCTTTCCATGCAAACACTGGAACGCCAGAGTCTGCAATAGCCGCTGCAGCGTGATCCTGTGTGGAAAATATATTACAGCTCGCCCATCTGACAGTAGCGCCGAGCTCAACAAGTGTTTCTATGAGTACTGCTGTCTGGATAGTCATGTGCAGCGAACCCATGATCCTCACGCCTTTAAGCGGCTTTTTGGAAGCGTGCTTCTTTCTGATAGACATAAGCCCTGGCATCTCATGCTCGGCGATCTCTATCTCTTTCCTCCCAAAATCAGCAAGACTGATGTCTTTTATTTTATAATCCTTTGACATATAACGCCCCTCACTTGATCCTAGCTACCTTCTTAAGTAGAGCTGCCTTGTCGCATCTCTCCCAGGTAAAGCCCTGATCTTCTCTGCCAAAGTGTCCGTAGGCAGCTGTTTTTAAATATATAGGTTTTAAAAGATCTAACTCTGTTATGATACCGCGCGGGGTCAGATCAAAATGTTCACGTATCAGATCTACTATTTTTTCTTCTGACATCTTGCCAGTGCCGGCAGTATCCACCAAAAGTCCTAATGGCTCTGCTTTGCCTATTACATATGCAAGCTGTATAGTGCACTGTTTTGCAATGCCTGCCGCTACTATATTCTTTGCAACATATCGCGCCATATAAGTAGCAGAGCGATCGACCTTACTCGGGTCTTTTCCTGAAAATGCTCCTCCGCCGTGCGATACAACGCCTCCGTATGTATCTACTACTATTTTTCTGCCGGTCATGCCTGTATCTGACTGAGGCCCGCCTATTAAAAACTTCCCCGTCTGGTTTACATAATATTCTGTCTTGCTATCAGCGATCTTCCCCAACACCGGATTGGCTATCTTCTCTATCATCTCTTTCCTGGCTTTTTGTGTTATTTTATTGCCAGTCTTGTCAAGTATCTCTTCAGTATGCTGTGATGCAAGAACAACGGAATTGAGCCTCGTGGGCTTACCATTTTTATATTCAACTGTCACCTGGGACTTGCTGTCAGGGCCCAGGTATTTTAAGACCCCGTTTTTTCTCAGGTCAGTCATTCTCTTTACAAGCTTATGGGCAAGCATTATAGGTAAAGGCATGAGTTCAGGCGTCTCTTCACAGGCATATCCAAACATCAGGCCCTGGTCACCTGCTCCGCCAGTATCTACGCCCTGCGCAATATCAGGAGATTGAGAATGGATCGCATTTAAAATAGCGCAGGTCTGATAGTCTAAACCGTATTTTGGATGCGTATAGCCTATCTTTTTTACTACATCTCTTGCAATGTTAATAACATCCACATATCCGGTGGTGGTCACCTCTCCGCCTACTATTATAAGGCCCATGGTAACAAAGGTCTCGCATGCAACGCGGCCCCTTGAATCCTGCCTTAAAACATCGTCAAGTATGGCGTCTGATACCTGGTCACACAGCTTATCAGGATGGCCCTCAGATACTGACTCAGAAGTAATGTAATATTTTCCGCTCGGCATTAGCTTTTCTCCTTTCTAAATATCTTGTTTGCCTGTTTATACGATTTTAAATCTCCTATATCAAACCATTTTTCATCCCTAAAAACATATCCAAACATTATATCTTTTTTTGAAAGCCATTCAAGGAAAAAACCCGGGGCGTCCTCATTGGCGCCGGTTGATAAATATTCCTTCATAAGTCCCAATTTTTCTTTGGGAAAGAAATACAGGCATTTCGCGGCAAGGGTAGAGGCAGGATCCTTTGGTTTTTCTTTAAAATCTACCACCTTCCTATCTTTGTCTATGGCGACTATACCGTATTTCATAGCAAGTCCCTTGTCCTTTACGTCATAAAGACCTATAGAGACCGAAGGTTTTTTCGACAATGAAAAACTTATAAACTTATCCAGAGGCG
The DNA here is from genome assembly GCA_964613735.1 of uncultured Planctomycetia bacterium. Classification (GTDB taxonomy): domain Bacteria; phylum Omnitrophota; class Gorgyraeia; order Gorgyraeales; family Gorgyraeaceae; genus JAHILY01. The sequence goes on from CAZTIQ010000016.1 coordinate 12,144, forward strand.
TCTTGAAGATATTGTCGCCTGCAAGGACTAATAGGTCATCGCTGATGAGTTTATCCCTGACTACAAACTCTATATCGCCAGTAGCGCCAAGCCTGTCATTATTCGAAGTCGTCCCGTCATCAACTATGACTATATTCTTATCGCTGGAATATTTCTTGCACCAAGCCTCAAAATGAGGCGTAAATTTTTTATTCGTTACGATGAATATCTCGTCCAGTTCTTTTATCGGCTCGACTATATCGAGAATAAACTCGATCACAGGCTTTCCTGCCACAGGCAAAAGCGGCTTGGGTTGATTCAATGTCAAAGGATAAAGCCTTGTGGCATACCCTGCTGCTAGTAGTAATGCTTTCATATCTTCGCCAGTTCTGCCTTTAAATAATCCACTTTCTTAACAGGCGTAGGGTCTATTCCGTTCAATAGAGCAAGATAATAACTTGTGAAATCACCTATATAAATAAGGGAAAATAAACGCGCCAGTAAACTTTCCTCGTTTCTTTCAAACTCAAAGATCTCAGCCCCTGAATCCTTTATAATAGCCCCCGAGATCTCAATGCGCTTCAAGGTCCTGGGGTGATCGTCTTTATCCTTGAGTATTATGACCTTAAAATCCTTTAAAAGCGCCTTTGGAAATTCCCAGCCGACGATCTCATTATGGTTCATCTCCGGCAGGACATGACTGGAGGCAAGACCTTTTGAATTCTCAGCGATCTGCCCCCTCCATCTAATACTTATCGCCTCAGTAGAATCGCTGGTCCCGTAAATTATACAGTATCTATCGTGAAGACTAGCAGCCATTTTCTTTGCTATGTTCTTTTCAAAGCTTACCCCGGCGCCGATATCCTTATCCCTCAATCCTATCAATGCAGAAATAAGCCCGTCGACCTCTTTTTTCTTATCCTTGATAAAGCCCAATTTTGACAATATCGTCAGAACGCTGATAGACATAAAACCTATTGCCGTCCTGGGCGGATACCCTGAAGGGATATCAACGTGCCTGAATCCATTTTTTATAGATCGTTCTTTTAGTTTTCCGCCTGATCCCAACGTAACTATATATGCGCCTCTTTTCAGACCATCCTCAAAAGAGGAAAGCGTCTCTTCTGTATTTCCTGAATAGCTTGAACAAAAAAGGATCGTATTTTTTCCCACAAATCCAGGCAATGTATAATTGCGGCTCACCACCACAGGCAGCTTTAGTTCCTTCTGCAGATACACCCTGGCAAGATCAGCCCCGATAGCTGAACCACCCAGGCCGGCGAATACTATATTGTCAAATTTGCGGTCCGGCCTTGAGATATCACAGCCTTTGCCTATTTCATATGCCTCAGCGCACTGGTCAGGAAGGCCTGAGATCAACTTCAGCATATCTGATGCGTCTAGTTTTGCAATGATGTCACGATTATCCAGCCTGTGCATTACTGTCTCCTTATCTTCTTCAGCTTCGGAATAAGCTCAAAGAGTCTCTTGTTTGCAAAAGCCTCGACCTCTTCAGTCGTAGGCAGATTCAGGGCCTCATCAGCGACCTCTTTAGCGTCCTTAAAACTTACATTCCTTATTATATATTTCATTTCAGGGACAGCTGCCGGGCTCATGCTGAGCTCATCCAGGCCTAATCCCAATAATATTAATCCAATGCCAGCCTCGCCTGCCATCTCACCGCACATCCCTACCCATATATTCTCCTTGTGTCCTGAGTCAATGATGTTTTTTATCAATCTAAGCACTGCAGGATGCGTCGGCTTATAGAGATACGCTATCTTCTCATTTACCCTGTCTATGGCAAGCGCGTATTGTATAAGGTCATTTGTCCCTATGCTGAAAAAATCCGCCTCTTTTGCCAATATATCACATGTAAGCGCTGCTGATGGTATCTCTATCATCGCGCCTACTTCGATGTTTTCATCAAATTTAATATTTCTTTTGCGCAGTTCTTGCTTTGCCTCATTTAAGACATCCTTTGCCTGTCTTAATTCTTCCACCCCGGATATCATGGGAAACATGACCTTTGCGTTTCCAAACTCGCTCGCGCGCAATATCGCCCTTAACTGCACCTTAAATATCTCCGGCTGCGCAAGGCAGAATCTTATAGCGCGCCAACCCAGGAACGGATTCATCTCGTGAGGCACCTCAAGCTGCGATAAAAACTTATCTCCTCCTAAGTCCAGCGTGCGTATTATGACAGGATGTTCTGAAAGTCTGCTTACCACACTTTTATATGCATTAAACTGTTCTTCTTCATTGGGTAAGTCTTGCCTGTTCATATATAAAAATTCTGTGCGATATAGGCCTATGCCTTCTGCGCCATGTGAGATCACAGAATGGACCTCTTCCGGCAATTCGATGTTTGCAGCTATCTCAAGCCTCTTGCCATCGATCGTCTGCGCTGGTTCATTTTTGAGATTTACCAGCGCCTTTTCAAATCTGACGAACTGCTTCTGTTTTAGTTGGTACTTCTTTAGAGTCTTATTGTCAGGGTTTACCATGACAATGCCCTCGTTGCCGTCAACTATAAGAAAATCCCCTACCCTTATCTTCGCCGTAGCCTTCTGCAGGCCTACTACTGATGGGATCTCAAGGGATTTTGCCATAATAGCTGTGTGAGATGTGCGACCGCCAATATCAGTAATAAATCCCATGACATTCTTCTTGTGCATTGTCGCTGTATGAGAAGGCGAAAGGTCATATGCGACAACGATGACCTTTTGCTTTAACTCGCTCAATGACTTCTCTTTCTCCCCCAGGAGATTTTTTAATATCCTCTTGCCCACATCATCTATGTCACTTATCCTCTCTTTCAGGTATTCGTCATTCATCCTGGAGAAGACATTTATGTATTTATCCAATACCTTTGTAAAAACATGCTCTACGCACTTATGTTCTTTTTTCAGCTTCTCTATGACCTCTTCTATCAGCATCCTGTCCTCTAAGACCAATAGATGCGCATTGAATATCTCTGCATGATGAGAGCCCATTTCCTTTGTTATCTTTTTCTGGATCTCTATTATCTCTGAGCGGGTCTTTATAAGGGCCTCTTCAAATCTGGCGATCTCTTTAGGAATAGCATCATCCCTTATCTTTCTGGGGGTTACTATAAAACGCCTTGCATCAAACAAGAACGCCCTGCCTATGGCTACTCCAGGTGAAGCTGGTATACCTCTTAAAATCATTCTATCTCCTCAACGGATATCACCGTCTCTAGCTCCTGCATTGCCTCTTTGGCATCCGGACCAGTTATCTTCAGAATTATATTGGAGCCCTTTCCAGCTGCAAGCGTCATCAAGCCCATGATGGACTTGCCATTGACTTCCTCATTGCCTTTTCTGACTGTCACATCGCTCTCGTATTTATTCGCTATCTGCACAAAGAGCGCAGCTGGCCTTGCATGAAGCCCCTGCTTATTCTTTATAATTAATTTTTTCTCCATATCAGTGATTATTCTTGCCCTTTATCTTTAAGATAAGGTCCGTTATGATCTTTGCGATCTTTTTTGAATCATGCCTTACATAATCCTTTGTATTTATAATATCCTCTTCTATCACTGTATAGCCTTTTTCAATGATCCTGTCTGAATCCGCTAACACAGGATACGCGCCCTCCTGTTCGTATTTTTTCAGGAACCCTGCAGGCACAGTGCCGGTGTTTATGATGCAATGTGTGATTGTGCCGGCGCTCGTGTGGTCGATTATAGTGTTTAAATGATCAAATGCAGTATAATTATCTGTCTCGCCTGGCTGCGTCATCACATTAGATATGTATACCTTCGGCACCTTTCTTCTGGCGATCCTTTCACTTATACCTTTTACCAGGAGATTCGGTATAACGCTGGTGTATAAACTGCCTGGGCCCAGGATTATAATATCCGCCTCGTCTATTGCCTCAAAAGACTCCTTGCTCGCCCTGCAGCCGACAGGATCCAGAAATACCCTTCTTATCGGCGAAGACTGCTCTACTATCTTTGTCTCTCCCTTTGTCCTCTGGCCGTTCTGATGCTCTGCCACAAGCTGGACCTTGTCAAATGTAGAAGGGATCACCTTCCCCCTTATTGCCAATACCTTACTGGACTCTTTAATGGCCTTTTCAAAATCACCTGTGACCTTAGTCAATGCAGTTATAAAGAGATTGCCAAAACTATGTCCTTTTAATTCAGACTCGTTTCCAAATCTAAATTGAAACAAATCCCGCATCAACGGTTCTGCGTCAGCCAGAGCTACAAGACAATTCCTTATGTCTCCCGGCGGCAGCATGTCAAACTGTTCCCTCAGCCTTCCTGAGGAACCTCCGTCATCGGCAACTGTGACTATGGCCGTGATATTACTGGACTGCTCTTTTAATCCATGAAGGATGACTGACAGCCCTGTCCCTCCTCCGATGGAAACTATCTTTGGCCCCTTTTCAAGCTTTGAATGATGATACATTATATCAACGAGTTCTTTTTCTCTCTTCGGGAGAAAGACCTTTATGAATGACTTGACCATCCTCTTTATGCCATATACCACTACCAGAGAACCCAGGACCAAGACTGATATCCCTACCCATCTAGAGCCATGAAATTTTTCCATTATCCAGACAACTGAACCTATTCCTACCAACACCACGCCTATGCTGCATGTGATGATCCAGCGCTTGATCTTCATGCCAGGATATAACCACTTTAATCGTCGCATATGATTAACCATTGCTCTATTGCTCCATTGTTTTCTGATTCAACAATGAAACAATCCTTCGCCTTTACGACCTTCTCTGATCTTCTTCCTTTATAATTTTCAAAAGGGTCTTTTCGCTTCCTGCCTTCTTTAATGAATCCCGGAAATATTTATCTTTTAATAATTTTGATATACGGGCAAGCGCCTTAAGATGTGGCCCTGATGATTCAATAGGCGCAAGCAGGAGGAAAAATATATACGCTGGTTCGCCGTCAAGGGAATCAAACTTGATCCCGTTCTTTGACACGCCAAAAGCGCCCACAAGCTCCTTTACAAATTCACATTTGCCATGCGGGATAGCAACACCCTGGCCAATCCCTGTTGAGCCAAGCGCCTCTCTATTCAAAAGCACTTTGACTGTGGCGTCTTTCATCCTGGGCTTTAATTCCCCTGCGCTTACTAACAGGCCAGTGAGCTCCTGGATAACCGCCTTTTTGTCTTGTGATTTTAATTCTACTGCGATTGCCTTGTCGTTCAGAAAATCTAGGATCTTCATGTTTGCCTCTCCTTAAGGAAAATAAAATGAGTACGGTTATGTTTCTATTTAGGTCCTTCGCTTCGCCAAAAATTTTCCTTTTCGTCAAATTTTTGACTTGCTCAGGATCAATTCCGCCTTCGGCGGTATTGGAGCGGGAGACGGGGCTCGAACCCGCGACCTTTTCGTTGGCAACGAAAAGCTCTACCACTGAGCTACTCCCGCGAAATTTGCGAAGCAAATTTCATCCTGAAGCGCCGTTGAGTCCGCCGAAGGCGGATAGGCGCTGAAGGACAATATTTTGCCCCAATACCTTTAGGTCCTTCGCTTCGTCAAAAATTCTTCTTTTCGGCGAATTTGGTGGGCGAAAGAGGAGTCGAACCTCCAAGGGGTTTCCCCCACTAGCTCCTAAG
>CAZTIQ010000017.1:0-7743 GCA_964613735.1 uncultured Planctomycetia bacterium
ACCATTTCTCCCAGCGCAGCACTTCTTTTAGGTCCTTTTTCTTCTTCGGGCCCTGGGGTTTTTTAGGATAGCCGACTGATATCATGCTGACCAGTTTGTAACCCTTAGGCACATTGAATATCTTTATTACTTCCCCCACATAGTCTTTTTTATCGCCAGCTACCCAGCATCCGCCGAGACCCAGGGCCTCTATAGCCAGCAGCATATTTTGAGTGGCAGCTGAGCAGTCTTCTATATAATACTTTGTATCCTTTGAAAAGACAGCTATTAAATGAGGCGCGTCTTTAATAAAAGGGCCGTTCGGACACATGCTGCAGATTTTATTAAGGATCTCTTTGTCTGATGAGATAATGAATTCCCACGGCTGCTCATTTCTGGCTGTAGCTGCTACGCGGCCTGCATCTATTACTTTTTCCAGGGTAGCCTTATCAACCTTCTTATCAGAATATTCCCTTACACTTTTTCTTTGTTTTACGACCTCGAAAAATTCCATATATATATGCTAACATGGCATAAATAGAAAGGCAAGATTTATGATATGGTTAAACTGTAACGCAACTCTTCCAATATTATACTTTTTGTTTATCTTTGTAATAAATTATGCTAAAATGAACAACCATGCAGGAGGGCAGAGATCTTGAAACGGCCGCTTCGTGTTAGCTTAGGTTTCTTTGTTGTTTTATTAACACTCCTATCTATTTTTTCTTTTATTTCAGCAGGGAATGACTCAACGCTTTTTTATGCCAAGCTCATATGGTCATTGGTCGTATCTTATCTCGGCCTATGCATATATCGCTATGGTAACATTTCAAAATATCGCTCTATTCTTTTTATCCTGATCGCCTTTTTCTTTTTCCTGGAATTTAAACTCTTTCGTTTTTTGTCTTTTGCCGATACGACCCCGCCGTATTGTCATATTGCCCAGGCGCCCAGGCTATTTAATTTTATCCACCATCAAATTTTGGCTATAACCAGCGGTGAATGGCAGGTCTGGGGCGTCTTGACCCTGGGATTTCTCTGGCTTTTGATAATGCTTACGATAGGGCAGGGGATCTGTTCCTGGGTCTGTTTTTATGGCGGAATAGATGAGGCGTGCACAAAACTTAGAAAAAAGCCATTGATAAAATTAAAGATCTCTAAGAAATGGCGTGATTTTCCCCTGGCATTTTTAATATTCCTTTTGATCATTACTTTTCTGCAGGGCCGGCCTGTTTTTTGTAGTTGGTTTTGTCCTTTTAAGCTCACAACAGGTTTTTTGGATACTGCGCCAGCCATAAGGATCGCTCAGATAGCATTTTTCTTGTTATTTCTGGTTGTATTCGTAGTCTTGCTTCCTGCCTTGAGCAAGAAAAGGACGTTTTGTTCACTTATCTGTCCTTTTGGCGCGCTTGTGAGCATTTGCGGAAAAATCAGCCCTTACAGAGTGACTATAAACAAAGAAAAATGCAATGCCTGCGGAAAGTGCCTCGAGGTCTGTCCGGTGTTTGCGATAGAACGTCATGATCTAGATGGATACAAGACATCATCATATTGTAATAAGTGCGGTAAGTGCATTGATGTCTGCCCTAGCAATGCAATAAATGTATCAGTCTGTAATAAGCTGGTAAGTACTCCTTTTTTTGAGATAAGGGATATCTTTGTTTTTCTGTCTTTATTGATCACTGGGGTTATATCAGGCTCGTTTGTGCCCCGGGTGATCTTACAATTAATGGGGTTTAAGTGATCCAGATAATCCTTGAAGGTTTAATGCTGGGCTTATCCACCGGGGTTTATTGTGCGGGCGTATGCCTTGTCTTTTTTATGCCCTATCTTTTAGTCGAGGGCAAACATAAGGTATTTGAAAATTCAAGGAAGATATTGTTATTTATGTCCGGCAGGCTGATAGCTTATATTGGGTTCGCGCTGACCATAGGTTTTATAGGGACTAATCATCGGGATATCCTTACGGCCAGATTCTCGCATTTTAGCCTGGTCATGGCTTCATTATTAATGTTGACGTATGCGCTGACCAATAATTTTCAAGATCATAAATTTTGCAAGAGTCTCCTACTGCGTTTTAGTGTGATGCGTGTACCATTTTTCCTGGGTCTATTTTCAGGCCTGAACCCCTGCGCGCCTTTTTTGGTAGGGGTTACGCGGCTCCTGACCCTGGAGGGTATTTTAAACGGTGTAATTTTATTCGTTGCCTTTTTTCTTGGGACATCTGTTTACATGGTTCCCCTGGTCTTTGTCTCATACCTTAACAGGATTGAAAGGGTGAAACAAATAGGCTCGATCGTGGCCTTACTTTCCGGCGCCTGGTTTTTGTTTATAGGGATAACAGGATTAATCAGATAAAAAGATGCTTACTCTTATATTCTTATATCACGGTTTACTTGTAATACTGGCGCAGTTGATAATTTTTAGAGAGCTCTCGGCCCTGTTTTATGGCAGCGAGCTTTTTCTGGGGACCTTTTTGTCTTCCTGGCTATTCTGGGTCGGCGCGGGGAGTTTATTAATAAGGCGCTTAGTAAGACAGGGACAGCCGCCGGCGAAGTATTTCTCCCATGGTTTTTTAGTGATCTCAGTGTCCCTGCCATTAGTGATTTTATCGATCAGGCTTGGAAAAAGTATATTTGGCTTTGGTCAGTTCATAGGGCCAGTGGCTACGATCTTGTTTACATTTACTGTAATGAGTTTTTTGTGTTTTGTGATCGGAGCTCAGTTTAGTTTAGCCTGCGCTGTTGTTTCTGACAAAATAAAAAAAGGAGCTGCTTTAAGCAAGGTCTATCTGTGCGAGGCATTGGGCGCAGTAATAGGAGGGATGCTGTTTACCTATGTACTGATCGGCTCTGTGCCGACGTTTATTATTGCTCTGATCATGTCTCTAGGCTGTATCCTGGTGTATGGAATTTTAATGTTCTCGACTCGGCCCTTCGGGCCTCGCTCGAACAATATTTCCGCCTTAGGCGGATCGAGAAGAATTAATTTATTAAAGAGCATATCATTGATTGTTGCAGCCCTGGTTATATTGTCTGTTGATCTTGGAATCGAACCAATAGTTAATAGGATCCAATGGAAAAGATACCAGTTTGTCCAGCAGAGAGAAGCCAGGAATGCTACCTTGTCTTTGGTAAAGATGGGGAGTATTACAAATGTCTTTGTAGATGGGATGCTTTCAGCAAGTTTTCCTGACACTGAAAATTATGAGTCCCAAACCCATTGGCCGCTTTTGGCGACTGAAGAACCCGGTCAGATATTGATTATGGGAGACCCCTCTTTAGGCATGCTCAAAGAAGCCCTTAAACACGACCCGGGATCAGTAGATTATGTCGTGTTGGACAATTCATTTCTTGATCTGGCCAGACCTTATTTAGCAGACAAAGATATCTCCGCCCTGGAAGATCCACGGATAAATATCCATTACAGTGATCCGCGGATCTTTGTTAAGAATAAAGAACATGAGTATGATGCAGTGATGATGAATATTCAGGAGGTGTCTAACCTTAAGCTTAATAGGTTTTATACCCAGGAGTTTTTTACCCAGATAAGATCTATACTCAAACCAAGGGGTATATTGGCTTTAAGTATCGCATCTTCTGAGAACTACCTTTCCTCGCAGACCAGGATGTTTAATGCCTCAGTATACCACACATTAAAATCTGTATTCCTGACAGTAGAGGCTATCCCCGGAGACAGTATTATGTTTCTGTGCGGTGCCTCTGCAATAGATATTCAAAAAGAGACAATATTGGAAAGGTTCAGCAACAGAAGAATTTCTAATCGCTATGTGATCCCTTCGCATATCGAATATAAACTTGCTACGGGACGCCGCATTGAATTAAAAAAGCTATTAGAGGAAACGCCAGGCGTGGAGATCAATAAGGATTTTAAGCCCACGACCTATTATTATTTTACCAGGTCCTGGCTGAATAAATTCACATCGCCTTTTGGGTATCTTATGGGATGCCTGTTGATAGGTAGTATCCTTTTCGCTATCTTTAGTAAAAGAAGATCATTGATCTTTCTTGCCCGGCGAATGGAGTGCGTCATAATTTTTATCCTGGGATTTATGGGTATCCTGCTGGAGTTGATACTTTTACTGGGTTTTCAGATCATCTCAGGCTATGTCTATTGGCAGATAGGCATGCTTTTTGCTTCATTCATGTTAGGATTATTTTTAGGTTCTGTTTTAGGCTCCCAGTTTCAATATAATTCCCGGCAGAGACATTTCAATATCCTGGTGATGTTATCGTTGACCATCATCGGCCTGTCTATATGTACAGGTTATTTTTTACCGCGCCTCATTGATCTATCCACTGTTCACAGCATATCGATCTTCCTGGCGCTTATGGTTGTTATTGGAATCACAGTAGGCGCCTCTTTTGTTATTGCCGGTTTTCTTATCAGGGAAAATAAGATAATGGTGAAATCAGGCAGTCTTTATGCGGCTGATATGTGGGGCGCGGCATCTGGCGCGATACTTACAACAAATTTTATAATACCTGTTTTTGGCCTATTAGGGGCATTAAATTTTTCAGCTATCATGGGATCGATAGGATTAGTCCTGTTTTTAGTTTTATCTAAGGACGCAAGGTGACGATGAAAAAGATAGGCCCGTATCTATTTTTGTTTTTAAATATCATTTTTTGTTTCGCTGTTGTTTCTATTATAGCAATATATCCGCCTCCTGAGACACTAAGCAGTCTCATGCCTATTGATGAAGTAAAGGTCCGGCAGGCAGATTGGGAGACGCAGGATTGTCAGGGGGTACAGTGTCAATTATGCCCGTTCCGGTGTTTCCTTCCAGAAGGCGCCAGAGGCATATGTCGGGTAAGGATGAATGTCGGCGGCAAGCTAAAGACCCTTGTCTATGCCCAGCCAGTAAGCGTGCATATAGACCCGATTGAAAAAAAGCCCGTATACCATATGCTGCCCGGGACAGGTATTTTTTCTATAGCTACTGTGGGGTGTAATTTAAGATGCAGTTTCTGCCAGAACTGGGAGATCTCTCAGTGTTATCCTGAAGAGGCGCGTGGCACTGGCCAGATCTTGACGCCTGAACAGGTGGTAGACGCGGCAATAAAAAACCGCTGCAGGTCTATTGCTTATACCTATTCAGAGCCAATAGTTTCTTACGAATACGTGTTAGATACTGCAAGGCTCGCCAAACAAAAGGGTCTTAGGAATGTATTGGTAAGCGCGGGCTATATAAATCCTGAACCGCTGGAAAAACTCGCCCCTTATTTTGATGTGATCAAAATAGACCTCAAGGGTTTTAATAAGGAATTTTATCGAAAGGTAGTGGGAGGCAATTTAGACTATGTCTTACGTACTTTAAAGGAGTTAAAGAGATTAGGTGTTTTAACAGAGGTAGTCAATCTGGTCGTGCCTACTTTAAATGATGATATGGATGAGATCACCGAGATGTCTAAGTGGATATATGATAATTTAGGCCCTGACACCCCGCTTTTCTTCTCAAGGTTTACCCCACAATATCAATTAGGTAATTTACCTCCTACGCCTATAGAAACACTGGAGGAGGCAAGAAGCATAGCGCTGAAAACCGGGCTGAGGTATGTGTATATCGGCAATGTAGCAGGCCATCCTGCAGAAAACACCTATTGTCCAAATTGTAAAAACGTCTTGGTGCAAAGATATGGCTATGAGATTTTAAAAAATAATATAAGAAGCGGACAGTGCATTTTTTGCAAAGAAAAAATACCAGGAGTTTGGGATAATTAGCATATTTTCTTAGGTCGCAGGCCTGCCTCTTTCCACATCGAAGGACTTTCCATGCATAGATAAATAGGTAGTTTTTTCGAGTGCCTGGATAGCATTTCAAACATGGCCTTGTAGATATTTTGTCTTAATGCGGCTGGATACCTTAGTTTATTGTCAAAGCCAGGCAGTAGTTCTTGGTCTAGTATTTTGTTACCGGGGAACCTGTCCTCGATCACCTGTTTTACCTTTGGATTGAATCTCAATGTCCCGATACTTATCCACGCAATATCATCTGGCCTGACTGAACTGAAAATGAGATCAACCACCTTTTTATATTCTTTTTTCCATCCATCAAAATAGATCACAGGGTCAAAGTGAAAGGCCAGTCTGTAGCCAGCCTGGCTACACTTTTTCGCAGCAGAGATCCTTTGAAGAAGAGAGGTAGAAAGAAATTCATTTTCATCTATGATTCTTTGAGGATTAAGTGACCACGCAATGACTATATTTCCGGAATGATCTATTTTTAGCAGGTTCTCAATATTTACGCTTTTCGTCTTGAATTCAAAAAGCACATCAGGGTGTTTTCTGAAAAATTCGACTATCGGAAGCGAATATTCTGTTATATTATCCAGCATCAGGGAATCTGAGAATTCACCTGTACCTATACGCATACCTTTTCTCTTATAAGAAGAGAATTCCCTGAAGAAATTATCGATATTTGCAGGGAATATTATGCCAGGAGAGTTTGTATATTCCTGTAGATAGCAGAACGTACATTCAAATATACAGCCAAAACTCAGGTTAAATATATTATAGCCGCATCCTACTGCCTTTTTTGTGCACGGGCATGCTTTAAAGAAGTCATAATTTTCATAGGTGATAAAGGCAGAGTCGCGCCTTTTGTTATAGTCGCTGACTGTAGTATTTCTATGTGTCTTTAAGTAGTCTTTTAATGATTTTATCTCTGAAAAAGTCGCTTCTGGAAAAGATTTCCTGAATCTTTCAGTGAGCTGAGAACGCTGGGCCGCCTTTTCCACAAAGACATTTTTTGGATAGAATGTTTTATTTTCGATATCAAGGCAGGATTTTTTATCTAATTTTAATTTTGGAAGATGGGGTTTGGTTGTCTCGTTATTGATATATGAGCTTGGGAATCTTCTTCTTAAAAGGCGCTGTTTTACAGTATCGAAGTCTATTGAGTCTATATCTTTGATTATAGAAGAAGGGAGGGTGTTTTCTTTTTTTGATATCTCGTACAAAAGCCTTATTATTTCCTGTTTTTTGTTTACTCCAAGACGCGGAAAGGCTTTTTCTACGTCAGATGTTGTATTTTTTAATCTTTCAGATTCTCTTTTGTAAGCTTGCATAGGATATTTATCGCGGATTTTATTGAAAGAGACAGGATCCCCTGGTCTTTTGTGGTCATGTCCCTGTAAAATGGCTCTTTATTTATTATGTCTGTCACATAAAAAAGCGCTATTGCCTTTTTCTTGACGCTTCCTGCAGCAGAAAAAAGCGCAGCGCATTCCATGTCGACCACATCTATGCCTTTTTCTTTAAATATATCAATATATCCCTCCTCGAGCTTTAAAGAACCAAGGCTTGCGCAGGTTACATTTTTCACTTTATTATTTATAAGGGATTCGAAGAGTTTTTTGTCAGGTTTGTAGGATTCCCATTTGTTATACCCTGATAACATTTCTGTAAAGCTTTCTAATGAATAGGATAGAGAAGGGGTTACCAGGCTTCCTATGTTCAAATCATCGACTTCATCTACCAGGCCGCAGGAACCAAATGCGATCATATTCTGGCAGTCTGTATTTTTTAGATAGAGGGCCGCATCCCCTAATAATCCAGCGCCAACGCCTGTATGAATAATAGTAAAGGAGCTGTTATTTCCAGATGTGTACAGTCTTCCTCTGGCCAGTCTTTCTATGCCCAGGCCATGCAGCATGTCTTTTTTTATAAGCGGCAATAGCAGGCACGTATTTTTTATATCAGTTTCTTTCATTCCAAATAAGGTCTCGAATTTTGTCATAT
>CAZTIQ010000017.1:7843-11384 GCA_964613735.1 uncultured Planctomycetia bacterium
TAGCTTAGATTCCCCAGTCCTTTTTTATGAGCGTATTCCAGCATTGTCTTATGCGTAGTCTGGGATTTTTCTTTATATATTATGTCCTCATCCTTATTTATAAGGTCCAGGGTCGCCTTATCAAGCGCGACTATGTCCTTAGATGCAAGTATCCCTATGTCCTGGCATACTATTTTTTCGTTCTTTGTGGATATACAATCACATTCCTTTGTTACATCAAAGGCAAAATTGACAAAGAGTTTATTTTTAAACTTTGATAGTATGAATTGAGCTGTATCGATCATTCGTTTTGCGAATATATCATGATCCTCGCCCCAATTTATGAATATTGCATCGAATTTACACGCGCAGAGGCATTCCCCGCAGCCAATGCATTTGGACTTGTCTATAAAGGCAATACCACCCCCGGTCCCGGGTCGGGTCGACCCGGGACCGGGGGTGGTCAACTCTATGGCATTCGCAGGGCAGATCTCTGTGCACAGGCCGCACGAAATGCATTTTTCTTCTACCACATGAGGTTTTAGAGAAGAATGCATGGCCTGTTTTGTTGGCTTGCATATCATGCCCATTGCCACATTTTTAAGCGAACCGGCAAATCCAGAGAGGATATGACATGTGACATGCGATAATACAACCAGGCTGTCTACTATACCTATAAAGGAAGGGAGCTTTATCTTTTCTAGATGGTCTGATTTTAGCTTATGCTCTTTTCCGTCATGGCCGACCAGCCCATCTGCTATTATAAATGGCGCGCCTACCCTGGAATGAGAAAATCCTTTGTTTTGCGCAAGCGTGAGATGGTCGACTGCATTGAGGCGTTCACCTTTGTATATGACATTCGTGTCAAAAAGAAATGGTTTTGCCTTTTTTTTCTTTATCTCAGTGATGACAAGTTTTACAAGTTCAGGGCTGAGATGATAGATGCATTGGCTGTCGCCTATAGTGAGCTTCACAGGGACAAATTCATCTTTTTTGTATTCTGAGAAAGGAGAGATCTCCTGGAGTAGCTTTTGCAGAGAACGTCGCCTTGCCTGAGGGCCTTTCAGTTTTAGAAAATAGACATCGCTCTTAGTTATGGAGGGTTTCATGGTCGAAGGAAGGATCAATAAGCAGCGTTTTCGCTCATCCAGAACGGCTGAAAGTTATCTTCATTTATGATCTTAAGCGCAAGGTTTACTATATTATGATCGTATTTTATGCCCGAGTTATCTTTTAATTCCTGAACAGCTTTTTTTAGGCCCAAGGCAGCCCTGTATGGCCTGTGGAATGTCATTGCCTCTAATACATCAGATATGGCAAGGATCCTTGCCTCAGGGATCACGCTGTCACCTGACAGACCTCTCGGATATCCTGTGCCGTCAAGCCTTTCATGGTGTTGATATATGGCCTCTGGCATTGGATAAGGAAAGTCATGTATCTTTAGCATATCGTAGCATTTTTTAACATGCTCCTGGATCATTTTTATCTCTAAGTCAGAGAGCTTGCCGGGTTTATTTAATATTTCAAGGGGGATAAGGATCTTTCCTATGTCGTGAAGCTCAGCAGACATCTTTAAGGACAGTATTTTGTTTTCGTCCCAACCCATTTCCTTAGCTATTTTTTCTGCAATTATAGATACCCTGCGGGTGTGTCCAAATGTATACGGGTCTCTTATTTCAAGCACCCTATCAAGCACCTTTAGAGAGCTCATTACCATGTCGAGTCTGCTTCTTTCCATCTGGTCATAGACAGTTATATCCCTGGTTATGCCCATAGTCCCTATTGCATCTCCATTTTTATTGCGCACAGGGATCTTTGTGGTGGTTACGCAGTTATAGGTCTTGTTTGGCAGAAGAGTGCGTTCTATTTTACCTATTATAGGATTACCTGTCTTCAATATATGCGTATCGTCGTCAAACATCTTCTGGGCCTGGTCTTCTGGGAAAAAGTGAAAATCAGTTTTTCCTATGATATCCTCGGGCTTCATCTTGAATCCTTTGGCATAGAATTTGTTTACCCTCACCATCCTATTTTTATCGTCCTTGAAATAGACAGCGTCTGGCAGGTTGTCGAGCAGGTTCTGAAAGAGCTCTTTTTCAAAGGCGAACTTCTCCTCGAGCTCCTTATGCCTTGTAATATCTTCCAGCATGCCTTCTATATACAGATGCTTTCGAGAATTGTCAGATTCTCTTAGGTAGGCGGTTATAGCCACCCATACGTCTTTTTTGTCTTTTGTCTTGAATTTTGTCTCATGAAACCTGACGATTTTTTCATTTTTTAAGATCCTCAAAAAATTACTGGCCTCTTTGGCGTCTTTGAACAGAGAACGGACAGTAAGATTATGGATTTCTTTTTCAGAACCGTAGCGTAATATCTTTGTTAGGGCGGGATTAACAGCCAGGAATTTTTCTTTTGGATACAGCTGGTATCTAAAAAGGCAGATACCCAGCTTATCAGCAGTAGAAAACTCTATATAAAAATTCTCTTTTCTCTTGGACTTTTTAATTTTCATACTATATCATATGGTATCAGAAAGAATCGCCAAAGTAAAGGAAAATCATGGTAAGGACAAAGATCATATGCACTCTTGGGCCTGTAAGCTCTAACGAGACAGTCATAAGAAAAATGACTTTGGCAGGCATGGACGTTGTCAGGCTAAATTTTTCACATGGAGATCTAGATAGCCACGAAAAAAGGATAAAGCTTGTGAGGCGCGTGAATAAGAAATACAGGCGCCATGTAATGGTCTTGCAGGATCTGGAAGGGCCAAGGATAAGGGTAGGGCGGTTTAAGGGTTCCAGGACTCGTTTGCTTAAAAAGCGCCAGGTCATATTGCTTGAAAAGAAGAATGTTTGCGGGGAAAAGGGCGTCATTCCGTTTGATTATGAAGGGCCGCTTGACAGCATTAAAGGCGCTGAGTATATCTATCTTGACGACGGCACGATTGTTTTAAGGATAAAGAAGATCGAGAAGAAGAGAGTCAGGGCAGAAGTTGTTGTCGGAGGTCTTCTAAAAGAACATAAAGGCATTAATATCCCTGGCGCGCGCCTGCAATTCCCTCTTATAAGCGAAAAAGATAAGAAAAATATTGATTTTGGCATAGACAATAAAGTCGACTTTATTGCGCAGTCATTTGTCAGGAGCAGAAAAGATATCTTAGCAGTTAGAAGCAGGGCAGGCAAGACATGTCAGGTCATTTCAAAGATAGAGAACCGCGATGGTATCCGGAATATTGACGAGATAATAGATTCATCGGACGGGATCATGATCGCGAGGGGAGATATGGGTGTTTCAGTGCCTATATATGAAGTCCCTGTGATCCAGAAAAAGATCATCAAGAAATGCAATAAGAAAAAAAAGTTTGTTATTACAGCCACTCAGATGCTGGAAAATATGACCGAACATATCCGTCCTACAAGGGCAGAGGTCACTGACGTGGCAAACGCTATAATAGACGGCACGGATTTCGTAATGTTATCAGGTGAGACTGCCGTAGGCAGATATCCAGTCGAATCAGTCAAGATGATGAACGACATCATCAAATTCACGGAAAATAATTTTA
>CAZTIQ010000017.1:11484-17325 GCA_964613735.1 uncultured Planctomycetia bacterium
ATAATTTTAAACTTTAACGTTGCAGGAATATAAAGTTAGATGATATAATACTTACTCAATATACAAAACAGGGAGGACAAAATGGCAACATCTTACAAAGAATTAGGATTGGTCAACACAAAAGAGATGTTTAAGAAGGCAATGGCTGGGAAATACGCTGTTCCGGCTTATAATTTTAATAACATGGAGCAGCTTCAGGCAATAATCACTGCCTGCATAGAAAGCAGGTCTCCTGTAATACTTCAAGTATCTTCCGGAGCGAGAAAATACGCCAACCAGATCTTATTAAAGCATATGGCAATGGGTGCGCTTGAGATAATAAAGGACGCTGGGTCAAAGATACCTGTTACGCTTCATTTAGACCATGGCGATACGTATGAACTTTGCGTATCCTGCATAGAGTCCGGGTTTTCTTCTGTTATGATAGACGGTTCAGGTAAGCCATTCGCAGAAAACGTCGCTCTGACAAAGAAGGTAGTGGATTACGCGCATAAACACGATGTGACAGTAGAAGGAGAACTTGGCGTACTGGCGGGCATAGAGGATGAGGTGAGCCATGAAACATCGCATTATACTCACCCGGAAGAGGTGCAGGATTTTGTTAAAAAGACAGGGGTAGACTCTCTTGCGATCTCAATAGGTACTTCACACGGCGCGTATAAATTTAAGGTCGAGCCGGGAAAGTCTTTGCCTGAATTGAGATTTGATATACTTGAAGAGGTTGAAAAGCGCCTTCCTGGTTTTTCAATAGTCTTACATGGTTCAAGTTCTGTTCCAAAAGAATATGTAGATCTTATCAATAAATACGGCGGAAAACTTGACCAGACTGCAGGCGTACCTGAGGATCAATTGAGAAAGGCTACGCAGTCAGCCGTGTGTAAAATAAATATAGACACTGATGGAAGACTTGTAGTGACAGCAAAGATACGGGAAGTCTTTGCTAATTCTCCAAAGGAATTTGACCCGCGCAAATACCTGGGTCCTGCGAGAACAGAGCTCGTAAAGATGTACAAGCACAAGAATGAACACGTGCTCGGAAGCGCAGGCAAGGCATGATAGATAAAATCGCATTAGTAGCTTCATTGGTCATGCCGTTTTGGAACATCCCGCTCATTATAAGAATAATCAAGCGTCGTTCCTCAGATGACATCAGTATCTACTGGGCTACAGGTATATGGCTATGCCTTTTAGCAATGCTCCCCTCTGCATTAAAGAGTGATTTTATAGTCTGGAAGGCCTTTGCCATAGGCAATCTTTCCATGTTCACCATAGTGTTTTTGGTCACACTCTTTTTTCACAAGAAGAAATAACCGTAATGAAGATCATCCCTGTCTTTATTCCCCACGCCGGGTGTCTGTATAAGTGTGTGTATTGTGATCAGCATAGGATCTCTGGTGCTGTGAAGATACCCACTGCTTGCGAAGTTAAGTCTATAATCAGACGTAATCTTAAGACTATTTCTAAAGACGAAGATGTAGAAGTTGGTTTTTTTGGCGGCACGTTTACATTCTTACCTGAAGCTCTTCAAGAGCAATATCTTAATGCTGCTTATCCTTATAATCTTCGCATGTCCACACATCCAGAGGCAGTTAGTTTAAAGGCGATGAAGGTGTTTAAGAAAAAAGGCGGTCGACTGGTTGAATTAGGCATACAGTCGCTTGATAAAACTGTTTTGAAAAAGATAAAAAGGGAAACCAGTGTTAATGTAATTAATGCTGCAGCTAAATGTATTAAAAAGGCAGGACTTAAATTAGGCGTCCAGGTAATGCTGGGTCTGCCAGGAGATACGCTCGAGAAGTCCATAAAGACTGCTAAAGAGCTCATTAAATTAAAGCCAGAGACAGCCAGGATATATCCTACCCTTGTTATAAAAGGTACAGAGCTTGCCAAAATGCGATATAAACCTCTTTCGTTAAAACAAGCAATTCACCAGGCAGCCAAAGTCGCTGATATATTTGAGGCTGGAGGTGTAAAGGTTATTCGTATAGGGCTTCATCCATCCAGAGATCTGGCATCTAAGAAGACAGTTATTGCAGGACCATATCATCCAGCGTTTGGAGAGATGGTCCGTTCAAGACAGATGAGGAACAAGATAATCGGTTTAGTTAAGGATAGATATGTAGCGAACCGGTCGCGGATAGAGGTTTATGCGCCCAGGAATATGTTTAGCTTTGTGTCAGGGCATAAAGGAGACGAGAAAAAGTTCTTAGAAAAATACTTTAAATCACCTGTTTGTCTATTTCAAACCCGTCCGCCTAAGGCGGACGGGTTTGAAATCAAAGACGCAAGGAAAGATATAGCGATTATAGACCCGCGTATGCCGAAGAAGGCAAAGGAAAAGTTAAAAAGATTAAATTATTACATCATTGAAGCGCCTTTGCATAAAAAACTTGCAAGACCAGTCAAGGGCCATGTGGATATGATGCTTTTTAGGCATGGGGACAGGGTCATCTATGAGCCGGAATTGGAAAATATAGCGAATTTGCTGAGACAAAATGGATATATATGCATAAAAGGCGAAAACATAAAATCAGGAAAATATCCAAAGGATATTATTTATAATGCATGCGCTGTAGATGACTCGATCATTCATTATAAAGGCCGGATAGAGAGGAAGATAAAAAAGTTAAAATTGAGGCATCTTCCTGTCAGTCAGGGCTACGCAAAGTGTTCTATTATACCAGTAGATAAGAGAGCGATAATAACCTCGGATTCAAAGATAAGAGATATATGGATAAATAGGGGAAGGGAAGGCCTGCTCGTAAAGCCAGGTCATGTGAAATTACCTGGCTATAAGACAGGTTTTATAGGCGGCGCAAGTGGCGTGAATGATAGGGTTGTGTTTTTCGTGGGCAACCTAAAACATCATCCAGATGGGGACAAAATAAGGGATTTTATAAGAAGAAGAGGTAAGGGTGTAATAGAACTATACGATGGACCGCTTTATGATGTGGGAACAGTAATGATTTTACCTACTTAACCGCGTAGGTTGCCAAATTTGGCGTCCTACGCGGTTTAAAATTACCTTGTTAATCAGAATACACGATGTTATACTAAACCAATATGAGTGTTAAAGGCTTTATAGAGAAGAATTTCAGGCATTTTAATGCAAAAGCAATAGTCGAGGCATCTCAAGCCTGGGTGGATTTTTCCAAAAAAGGCAATAAGATGTTTCTCACCCTGGCTGGCGCATTGAGTACAGGCGAGATAGGCATATCTCTGGCTGAGATGATAAGAAAAGATAAGATCCATGCCATTTCATGCACAGCTGCGAATCTGGAAGAGGATGTATTTAATTTAGTTGCGCACAGTCATTATAAAAGGATCCCAAATTATAGAGACTTGAGCCCAGAACAAGAACTTGAGCTCAAAAACCAGCACCTTAACAGGGTAACAGATACATGTATTCCTGAAGAAGAGGCAATGCGAAGGATAGCCCAAAAATTACACCCTTTGATGGATAAGGCCATAAAACAAGGGGATAGATTTTTCCCATACGAGTATTTCTATCAGGTCATACGCAGCAAAGAATTAAAAGAGTTTTACGAGATCGATCCAAAGAATAGCTGGGTAGTAGCGGCGTGCGAAAAGAATCTACCTATATTTACGCCTGGCTGGGAAGATTCTACTCTGGCAAATGGAGTCGTCGCAGAATATAAGGCAGGCCATTTCAAAAATTTAGACTTTATCAAAAGCGGCCTTGAGCAGATGTCCATTCTTATCGACTGGTATTTAGAGAATACAAAGGAAAAACTAGTAGGATTTTTCCAGATAGGCGGCGGTATTGCAGGAGATTTTCCTATATGCGTTGTGCCTTTGATCAGGCAGGATATGGGCATAGACTGTAAGCTCTGGGGGTATTTTTGTCAGATAAGCGACTCTACAACTTCTTACGGGTCTTATAGCGGGGCAGTGCCTAATGAGAAGATCACATGGGAGAAGCTCAGCATAGACACGCCTAAGTTTATGATAGAATCAGATGCGAGCATAGTGGCGCCGCTCGTATTCCAGTATGTGCTGGAGTCATGAGTCTTACCACTCCCGGACCCGTCCGCCTAAGGCGGACGGGTCCGGGAGTGGTAAGTAAGAATATATGTCGATATTCGGTGGTTCGGATAATAAGTTAGGTTCATTCAAGAACGCAAAGGCAGTGATCCTGCCTGTTCCATACGGGAAGACTGTGACTTATCGAAAGGGCACAGAAAAAGGACCGCAGGCAATACTGGACGCCTCTGACAATTTAGAGCTTTTTGATGAAGAGCTGAACAGGGAGATCTACAGAATAGGCATCAACACATTACCTTCTCTTAAAGTAGCCAGTCTCAGCCCAGTAAATGTAGTTGATTCAGTAAGAAATAAGGTCTCGGATATTTTTAAGAAGGGAAAATTTCCGGTTGTTTTGGGCGGGGAGCACTCAATAACAGTTGGCGCAGTACAGGCAGCAAAAAAATACTATAAAGATCTATCAGTATTATATTTTGACGCGCACTGTGATCTGAGAAATACTTATAAAGGCTCTAAATACAATCATGCATGCGCTGCAAGACGGGTATCAGAAATCGCGCCCCTTGTCGAAGTAGGTATCAGGAGCTTTAGCAAGGAAGAATTTGATTTTTTAAAGCATAATAGCGTAAAAGTCATAAGCATACTGGATATTATGAGAATGCCAGGCTGGCCAGAGGTTGTAAAAAAGAAACTTTCGAAGAATGTATATATAAGCATAGACCTGGATGTATTTGATCCATCCATCATGCCAGCTGTTGGAACACCTGAACCAGGGGGCATGGGATGGTATGTTTTTCTAAAGGCAATACGCAATATTATATCCAGCAAAAACATAGTTGGATTTGATTTAACAGAGCTTTGCCCTGTAAAGGATATGGTAGCCCCGGACTTCGCAGCAGCCAAACTCATGTATAAGCTCCTCGGCTATACATTTTTCTAAAATAATGAATATCATTCTGGCATCTGCCTCTAAAAGAAGGTCTAAAATACTTTCATCCTGCGGTATAACTCACAGGGTTGTCAGAAGCAATGTCCGAGAGATAAAAAAAGGGAAGTTCGCTGAGCGCATTGCAATGGTAAACGCCCTTCTTAAGGCAGCTACTGTTGCGAAGAGGCTCGATTCAGGGTATGTTATCGGCGCTGATACAGTTGTAAAACTGGGTAGGTCTATAATGGGCAAACCCCGGGATGAGGAGCATGCAAAGAACATGCTAAAGGCAATGTCAGGCAGGACAGTTTTTGTATATACAGGCCTGTGTCTTATAGACGTAAAGAGGAGCAAACTTATCATTGATTATGAAAAGTCAGAAGTGAGGGTTAAAAAGATCAGGACCGGCGCGTTTCCAAGGTATTTTGGATTGCTTGGGCCCTATGATAAAGCAGGCGGTTTTTCAATAGAAGGGGTCGGCTCTTTTATATTTGATGATATAAAAGGTTCGTATTTTAATGTATTGGGCCTGCCGACTCTAAGATTAAATCATATGTTTGAAAAGCTTGGCGTAGATATTTTAAAGATCGTAAAGGCTAACAGATGCTGAACCTTATTGTATTAGTCATTGGAATACTTCTGGCATCAGGCCTTTGTTCAATGATAGAGGCAGCCATACTGAGTCTGCCTTTTATAAAGGCAAGGATTTTATTTGACCAGAAGCGAAGGGGCGCAAAAGACCTGCTTATTATAAAGGAAAATATCCACCTTGCTATTGCTACCATAGTTGTCTTAAATAATTCGATCAACATTATTGGTTCTATTTTTGTAGGACAGTGGGCTTCAAGGCTTTTTGGTAACGAGCTATTGGGCGTATCCTCAGCAGTCCTCACATTTCTGATTATTGT
>CAZTIQ010000018.1:0-16733 GCA_964613735.1 uncultured Planctomycetia bacterium
ACTGCCTCGGGCAGGTTGTACTCTAAGAAGGCGTCTCCTCCTCTTTTCTGTATATCTTCTATGCGCGCTTCTGTGACTGGGTAGTCTGGCACTGCGAATGGAAGCTTTGTGATAATCACATTTGACAGGGCCTTGCCCTGGACATCTATGCCCTGCCAGAAGCTGTCCACGCCAAACAAGACTGAGCCTGCCTCTTTCTTGAAACTCGACAGCATCTTGCTCCTGCCCAGGCCAGCGCCCTGCCTTAAGACATTATATCCTTTTTCTTCCAGATAACCCTCAAGCTCTTCATATACGCTATTCATCAAAGAATAGCTGGTGAACAGGATAAAGGCGTTGCCGTCTGTAAGCTCCAGGTATTTCTTGATCCTGTTAGACGCCGCCTCTGAAAATTCCGTGAATCTGCTCGGCAGCGGCATGTTTTTCGCAATATACATCTTTACATGATTTTTGTAATCAAAAGGCGAACCGAGTTTCAATTCCTTGCAGTCCTCTATGCCGATCCTATCTCTCAAATATTTGAATGAGCCATTGCCCACGGAAAGAGTTGCGCTGGTAAGGATTATTGGATTGCGTGATGAAAAAAGTGTGTCTTTCAGGATATAACCAATATTAATAGGCGCGGCATTCAGGGAGATTTTACCTTTACCTTTTTTATTAGGGCACTCTATCCAGTATACATAATTATCAAGTGTCTGATTCAGTATCAGCTCTATTGAATTATTCGTTGCATTTACCTTTTTTATAAATGCGCTTATCTCGAGCTCGTCTTCTTTGTTTTTCGCGTTTCTCTTGGCATATATCAGCGAATCAACAAGTTTTAGAAGCGAGGTAAGTAAATTGTTTTTAACGAAATTAGGCTTTCTTATTCTGAGGGAATCTGATTCTCCGTAAAGTTTTCTTGATTCAAAGTACTCTTTTACTCTTTTAAAAAAACTATCTGACTGCTTTCGTATCAGCTCTACCCATTCCATACTGTCCTGGTCGCCTGTGGTCAATAAAAAACCTTTTTGTTTTCTCGGGTTAAACAAAAGGTCCATGAGGTATCTTATGCCAGTATTGCTCACGCTGGCGCCTAAGTGCTCAGTAGCGACATCTTCGATATTATGCGCCTCGTCAAATACCAAAAGGTCATATTCGGGCAGGATGCTTTTCTGATCTTCCTGCATTGCATGGTTTGCAAAGAACAAATGGTGGTTTATCACAAGTATGCGCGCATCTTTCATCTTTTCCCGCGCCTTTTGAAAAAAGCATTGCTTGTGATATTGGCATTTTTTACCCATGCAGTTTTCTGTATTGGCTGAGACCGTGTCCCAGACCTTTGGATCCGGGTCTCCGTCAAGGTCGTATAAAGACCCGTCTTCTGTCCTGTAAGACCATGCGACTATCTTTGCAAACTGTTTCATCTCATAGTCGTCTGCGAACAGGTCTTTCTGTTTCAGGTTAGACCTGCGAAGCCTTCGGAGGCAAAGGTAATTATGCCTTCCCTTGACCAGGACTGCCTTAAAATCTATGCCAAGCGCCTGTTCAAGGAACGGGATATCTTTATTTATGATCTGCTCCTGAAGGTTTATTGTATTAGTGGAGATCAATGCGAGGCTGCCAGTCTCTAAGACATGTCTTGCAACTGGCATAAGGTAGGAAAAACTCTTGCCAACGCCTGTGCCTGCCTCGACTATGAGCGTCTCTGAGTTAGATATAGCGCCAGCCACTGCCTTTGCCATATCTATCTGCTCGTGCCGCACCTCATACCCAGGCATTACCCTGGCAATGGGACCAGATTGGTTAAATATCTCAGCTAGTTCCATAGCGCAACCCTCCTAACTTTACACTCCTGAAATGCTCAAGTGTAAAGTTATCTACCCAGGCACGCTCGAAGAATATTGCATTGCGGGTTTGTACAATGTAGGCTTGAATCACCTTTTCTTGAACAAGTTTATACTTTTCTCTTGTCCTTGCTTCAGGCGGCGGATGTTTGAACGGTGCCTGTAGACAATGAGAAGGCACAGGATACTCAAGAATATTACTATTTCAGCAGGCTCATTAAATATCAATGATAATATAGGGATCACTATCGAGGCGATGATAGAGGCGAGTGACACATAACCTGTTATTAAAAATACAATGGCCCAGACTGCAAAGCCGAGCCAGAAAATACCCGGGATAAGCCCTATTACAACGCCGGCGCTGGCAGCGACGCCCTTGCCGCCTTTAAAACGCAGGAATATTGTCCAGTTGTGGCCGGCTATAGCAGCCAGCCCTGCCAAGACCCTGTACAGCTCAGGCCTTGCCACAGGCGAAGCGAGCATAAAAAAGCTCGCTATATAGCTGACACATAAAAATCCTTTGGCTATATCTATAGCGAGCACTATTAAACCAGGCGCCCTGCCTATGACCCTGAATGTATTTGTCGCGCCTACATTGCCACTGCCGTATTCTCTTATGTCTATACCTTTAAAGACGCGGCCGAATATATATGCCGTAGGAATGGAACCTATAAGATATGCTACTAAAAGACCTAAAAATAGTATAAAATTTGTCATGTTTATACTTTTACCCCGGTAGATGCGTAGGCTGCCCCCGCGGCAGCCTACGCATCTACCGGGGTTAGAGTGGTACCCTTAGCCTAGCTGTTTTGAGCCGCGCCAGATGTAGTCTATGCCTGAGAGGACAGTAAACACTACTGCTGGATAGACAAAAAACTTGTTGAACTTAAATACCAGAAGAATAGCCAGTATAGCCGTCATCTGGAAAAATGTGGTTATCTTGCCTAAGACGCTGGGCTTTATGGTGACGTTGCCTTTCAGGAACTGCATTATTAAAATACCCAAGACAATGATTATGTCGCGGGTTATGACAGCAAGGACCACGCCTGCAGGTATGCGGACTTCGAGAGGCACGCTCTTTATTATAGATAGCGATATAAATGCGCTTGAGATGAGCAGTTTGTCTGCGACCGGGTCCAGGACAGTGCCTAATTCAGAGATCTGATCCCTGCTTCGCGCAATGCCTCCGTCTATGGCGTCGCTCAGGCATGCGACTGCGAATATAGCAAAGGCCACGAACCTCAAATAAGTCGTTGTCTCTCCATAGTATAAAAGTGACGCTATGAAAAAAGGGATAAGGAGTATACGGAATATGGTGATCTTATTAGCGAGGGTCAATTCCAGACTTCCTTTAAATATTTTGGTATAGCAGACGCTTCTTTGGGCCCTACCAGGACCTTCCAGCCAGACGCATCTTCAAGCTTTCCGCTCAATACAGATACATAGCCCGGGATTATTATCTTTTTATGAGAGACTACCTTGTCCACTTCAAATTTTTTCATGGTCTGGGCTATGATCTCCGGCGTGAATTTCTCTGCGGCCCAGGCAGTCAGGACACTCATACCTTCTGAATCCGTGACTAAAAGATATGCGGGAAGCTTACCGCTTTCTATTTCAGGCGAGACTGTATAAAAGGTAAGGGAAAAATTTGTGGTCACCATCAAAGGTGAATTTTCATCCACAGCGCCAAAGGAATAGAGTTTTGGCTCGACAGTAACAGGTTTTTGCGGATCTGTGTAAATATTTTGACGAAGCGTGATAATAGGTAAGATCACTTCCCTGTCAAGCGAATCTATCACGATCATGCCCGCGTATTTAGCAATATACGCGCAAGCCTCCTGAGCAGTCCTGTATTTATCCTTGCCTTCAATAAAAGCAATGATAGGATAGCCCAGCGTCCTGTAGTTCTTTTTTAAACTTGACCTTCTTATCTGCGTGAAGTCATTTACCGCCTGGTTCAATGTCTCGGGACACGAGCAAAGGATCAATTCCTGAACGCCTAAGGAAGACGCCTCCTGCGCCAGCTTGTCCAATTCTTCCAGGCCATCAGCCTTTAATACAAGCGCTACTTTATAAGTCTTTGCGATCTCAGCCATGTCTTTTAAATTACCTTTGGTCGCCGCATAAATCAGGGGTTTTTTATCAGCGCATTTTTTCAACGCCGCTTCTATGGTCTTTGGATCCTGACTTGCAAGGATCAATGGCTTTTTTGAACCTGCGAGGACTTTGTCAAGGGCGCTGATAAATTTCTCAAGAGAATTACTGCTATTGACTATAGCTATCATATCAAGGACGATATGCTGGCCTACTCTTTCAAAGCTGGTTTCTTCGATCAGCTTGACCCTGGCTTGTAAATCAGCGTCTGAAAGCGTGTCTTCCACGCTTATGGCTAACAGGGTCTGGTGGTAAAATGTCTTTTCATGCCTGAATAAGACTGTTTCACCGCCTGTTTCTATCTTGTCATCGCCTGAACCAAATGCAATAATAGCAATAGGCGGGTGGCTAGCCTCTGAAAGCGCTTTTTTCGCCTCTTCTGACACATCAGGACAGTCATCCAGCGACGCTTTTTTCATCGCCAGCTTCATTGCAAACGCAAGGCATGTGGGCGAGCCGCATTTTTTACAATTGGTCTTGGGTAATAATTTGTATATAGCCAGGCCTGATAATGCCATGTTTTTCTCCTTTTTCTTCTCGATCCGCCCAAGGCGGAAATATTGTTCGAGCGAAGTCGAGAACTATCACATAACTGCTTCCATGGTCAATGCTGGATGACCGACCTTTTCCAGGTACGGCAAAAGTTCTTCTGTGCTTGTTGCATTGGTCTCGTCAGCTATTTTATTTATTAGGTCCGGTTCTCCCAGCTCCTTGCCTCTTTCCGCTAATTTATCTTTAAGCGCTTCCTTTAGTTCTTTTGTCATCCAGACAAGCCTTTTTAAGCCGCCTTCTGCAGAAATAAATTTTTTGCTGGTCAGATATAGACGGCCCACGCCCATAAAGCCTGGCGTCTGCATGCCGCCGCCTATAGTACCAGCTAATGTAGAAAACTGCATACCAGCTGGCGTTGGGCCTGCGTATTCTCGGTTTACAACCATAAACCCATTTGCCTCAGGCAGGATAGCAATGATGCATTCAAAGCAACCGCAGCTGGTCTCAGGCGCATCCATAATAGAATACCCGCAGAACCTTTCTAAGCTACGATTTGATTTTTGGGATACTGCCTCGTTCACACCTGTCCATTCACCTTTGACAGGGTCAAGGCATTGGCCTTTTTTAACAGGCTGGTTCGGGCCGGTTGGATTTAATTCATTGGACGCCTTTGCATCCAGCCAGTTGTATGCTCCGCACAGGCCTATCCTCTCAGGCTTTATTATGCATACGTGATTCGGAGCAAAGCTCTGACAGAGCGTACATGTCCAGAATAGATCCACACTTTCATCTGTCATGCCAGCGACCCTCGCGTCTCTTTCATTATAGGATGTCTTTGCCTCTTCTATATTTTTTTCAATGCCTTCCTGTGTAGTATATATCGTAACCTGGACCTTGTCTGCAATTGCGCTGAATACATCGTGGAATTTTGCGTGTATAATGACACCGAAGTGCTTTAACTTGAAACTCTTGTTTTTTGCCTCCTTTGAAATCCTTATCCAACACATATCTCTCTGACCCATGTGAAAGACACCCATTGCCTCATTTAAAAAACTATGGACCTGTCTTTCAAGTATCGGCTCGAAATCCCTTTGCATCTTCCTGCCGGCCACCTCGACAAAGATTCCAAGAGGGGTTGTTCCGCCTTCTTTGATATCGTCGAGCTCCGGGCCTATAACCTCTATTTTCCCATCCTCTATTTTATTCCCATCCACCATTTTTACATATTCAAACGCATCAGAATATTTGCCGCCGAACTGGGCATACATCTGTTCGCGTCTTACCCTTTCTCCTTCGAATGCCGGAGAATATGATACCGGAATAGATATCTCTGAGATCTTTAGCTTGATCCCTCTCACCTCGATTGCGCGCGGCACAATCTTTTTGTGATCGAGTTCTTTT
This sequence comes from uncultured Planctomycetia bacterium, assembly GCA_964613735.1. Classification (GTDB taxonomy): domain Bacteria; phylum Omnitrophota; class Gorgyraeia; order Gorgyraeales; family Gorgyraeaceae; genus JAHILY01. The sequence goes on from CAZTIQ010000018.1 coordinate 5,874, forward strand.
ACAACATGTTCATAAGTACAGATGCCCGTTGGCTTGATTTCCGGGATATCAGTATCAGCTATAATAGGAAACCCCATGTTTATCGCGCCTGCGCCTGTTGCGTATTTAATATCATCTACCTCGCCCAGGGTCATGCCAAACGCAAACACCCTGTCCTTGCAGTATTTGAGGCACTTCAATGCCTCGCCTTTTTTGTGGCCGCCAAATGTAAGTGCGCCCCTGATAGCCCAGTTTAAGGCATAAATACCGCTCACGGTATCCCTTCCGTAAGGTACTATATAGGTATCCCAGCCCATCTCTACCTTTTCCTCAAGGAGCTGATCAATAATGCTCCTGCCTTTTACTGAACTACCAACAAATGTCATTATGCTGCGCTTTTGAAGTTCGCGCACAATATTCACAGCGGTTTTATTATCAGGAGCTGCGCCTAAAATTGCTGCAAATCCCGGCATCCTTCCATCCACAAGCTGAATACCCAGTGTACGCAGAATAGTATCAGAGAAAAATCCATTGCAGTTTTTTTGTGGCTCCTGATTATACAAGTATCGCAGGGCCATTATGATCTCTTCACATAATAAAGCTGCTACGCCCGAATCCAGGGTATCCCCTAAGTAAGGAAGCCATATCTTTTCAGTAGGTTCTTCATGGAGCAACGTCTTTGAAAATTGCAACACCTCTTTAGTCTCTACAAGATTCTTTACCTCTTTTCCCAAAAGCGCGTACGCCATTGGAAAATAAAAAGCTGTCTCAGGAAACCCTACTTCGCATGTCTCGCCCTTTTCCTTGATCGCCTTATTAAGAAAATCCTCGGCCTCTTTGTAAATTTTTTGCGCACCTCTGATAGCAGCTGATGCAATTATCTTTGACATAGTTCCTCCTGTTACAAAGTCATTATGGTTTCTTTAAATTCCTGTTCTTTAAAACCTTGCTTCGCCTCTTTTATAAGATTGGCAATCCTGCCATAATCAAAATAATCTTCGAGTATTATATCTTTTATCGAGCTGACATTGACCTTGTTTTTAATCAATGTACCAACGATGCCTATTGAATCAATTGAATTCAAAAATACCGCGCCCACAATAACATCGTCTCTTAAGACGATCTTCTTATAAATATTCTTCACTTCATCCTTCTTGATAATTTCTTTATATATATCCTTCTTAGGCTTTGTAATGCCGATTGAAATAACTGGCAAGCCAAAAAACTCCAGGGAATTCATTGCCAAGCTGCCGTCGTAAGCCTGACTTTCGCCCAGCATATTCAATCCTGCAGTCCTGCCCTGTTCGCATGCGACAGGCCATATCGCGTTTATAGAAGGCCCTTCTAATGCAATATCATAAGATTCGCATACATCGCCTGCCGCAAATATATTATCGTCACTTGTTCTTTGAAACTCATTAGACACAACGCCCCAGTTTGTCTTTATGCCTGCATCTTTTGCTATTTTGATATTAGGGGATACTCCCTTTCCTATAATAACAAGTTCACATCCGTATTCTGAATTGTCGCCAAGAACGATTGACTTTACAGAATCTTTGCCGAAAATCTTTGAAGCAGCCTTGCCTGTCTCTATCTTGATACCTTTTCCTTCTATGTGGCGCTGCATAATTTCCGCAGCCCCTTCATCTATTATCTGCGACAATATTTGAGGCGAACGTACAAATACTGAGACTTCCTTGCCTCTGCTCTTCAATGCATAAGCAGCGCGCAGTCCTATCAGACCGCCGCCCAATACTGCAACATGCTTTACCTTTGTGAGTACAGACTGGATCTCCAGTGTCTGGTTTAACGTCCTCAATGGAAAGACTCCTTTTGTGTCAACTCCAGAAATATCTTCCATTTTAGGCGTAGCGCCTGTTGCTAGCAAAAGCTTGTCAAATTTTACTTTTTCCTTATTGCTCAAAATAATTTCTTTTTTATCCGCGTCTATTTTTTCTGCTGCCACACCTAATAGAGCGTCGACTTTGTTTTCCTTGAAAAAACTATCTGGCCTGTACCAGAGCTTATTATTATCGATCGTACCTGCCAAAAGATAAGAAATGAGACATCGGGAGTAAAGCGGCTTTTTCTCGTCTGAGATAACTGTGATCTTTGACTTTTTATCCTTTGACCTTATAGCCTCGACTGCATTTACACCAGCTGCGCTGCAGCCAATTATGACGTATTTCATACTTATCCTTTCTTGATACTTGAAAGTTTTTTCTCAAACTCCTTCAGCGTACCGAATAAAAGCGCACCAGTCGGACACGCCTCTACACACGCAGGTACCTCTCTGTCAGCGCAAAGATCACACTTGACCACAATCTTTTCCTGTTTCTCTCTTGCGAGGACACCAAATGGGCAGCTCATTATGCACATCCAGCAGCCTACGCATTTATCCTTGTCGTGCTTTGTCTCGCCAGTCTTTTTGTCCTTGTACATGGCGCCTGACATACACGCTGCCACACAGGCAGCCTCTTCACAATGATGACAGCCTGTTGAGATAGCCACGCCCTGCATAACAAATTGTGCCTTTCTCCTCTTAATCGGCAAAGGGCTTTCTTCTATTGCCTTATTCAATTTCTTAGACTTAGAGTGTTCTACCGCACAAGCAATCTCGCATGAACCACATCCCAGGCATTTTTTTATATTACAATATATTTTTTTCACTTTTATGTCCTTTTCTGGAGTTTCAAACCCGCATTGTAATTTAATTACAATGCGGGTTTGAAACTAGTTCGAGACAATGGTATGTATCATGGGACTTAACTTCAGCGCTTCTCGTTTTTTGTCAATATGAGCGATCATCAAATGTGCGGCCTTTATTGGGTCCTCTTCAAATGCGAATTTTGCACCAACGACACTTTCGAGCTCATTACATATATAATCTGTAACGTTCTTGCTTCCCAGAACAGGCGGATCCCCTCCAAAGACTGTAAAAACGCCAGACGCCATAAAATACGTACCTATGGATATTGCCTTCTGACTCATCCACTCTGGCGCAGCGCCAGCTGCTGGCAAATCAGAAATATCCTCGCCTAAACCGCCCTCTTTAACAACCTCTGCTGCAGCAATTAATATGCGGGCATTATCCACGCAAGAGCCAACGTGCAATACCGGCGGTAAGCCAACCGTCTCACAAACTTCTCTTAATCCTGGGCCTGCAAATTCCATGGCCGCCTCAGGCGTCATCAACCCTGCCTTGGCACATGCAATTGCAGAGCAACCAGTCTGCAAAACTATGACATCGTTTTTTATCAACTCCTTGACCATTTCAATATGAGCCCAGTCATGTTTAATCTTTGGATTATTACATCCGACCACGCCACCTATTCCGCGAATTCTGCCGGATATGATAGCATCATTGAGCGGCCTGTAAGTTGCCCTAAAACGTCCTCCAAGTATACTCTTAATCTGTTCTGCTGTAAAACCAGCTACTAAATCCATTACCTCTTTTGGAATATTTACCCTGTCCTTGTCTCTTTTTTTATAATTTTCAACCGCGCGTTTTATTATACTCTTTGCTATTTCATACGCGCGCTCTTCTTTAAATTCTATATGCGTAACGCCTGGAAATTTTAATTTTGGCGAAGTGGTAATTATTTCTGTATGGAAACGCTGCGCCAGCACTGTCAATGCAGGCATGATGCACTGTACATCAACCATCATCACTTCCACTGAGCCGGTCAGGATCGCCAGTTCCTGTTGCAGGAAATTTCCTGCGTTGTGAACCCCGTGGCGCATCAGAATCTCATTAGCAGTGCAACACATACCTGCAAGATTTATACCCTTTGCTCCGTTTTTCTTTGCCAGCTCCAAAAGTTCTGGATCCTGGCAGGCCTTTACTGCCATCTCTGACAAGGTCGGCTCATGGCCATGCACTACAATATTTACCTGATCCTCTTTCAAAACACCTAGATTTACCTTTCCGCGGATAGGTTTAGGGCTTCCGAGCATTATATCCTGCAGGTCAGTGGCAATCATAGAACCGCCCCAGCCATCACCTAAAGAACAGCGTAGACCGTGCAAGATTATATTCTTGTAGTCATTATCAACTCCTATATGAACCCTGTGCAGCGACTCTACTATCTCACGGTCAACCCCTCTTGGCGCAACACCCAATTTTCTCCATAACTCCAGTCTCTTTTTAGGCGCACGCGATAAAAACCTGATCTCGCCATGTTGCTGTCCAAATTCACCCAATGCCTTTTCCGCAACCTCTTTTGCGAGCTCAATATCTTTTTTGCCGTTGATGGATATGCCATATATGCCTGCGATTTCCCTGAGTTTAACTGGATCGCTTATGCCATAATCTTTCGCCTCGCCGCTCCCAACGAGTGCCAGCGTATGTGCCACATCTCTTCCATGGTCTGAATGAGCAGCTGCGCCAACTGCTATGTGCTGTAAAAAATTCCTCGCCACTATCGTGTCAGCATTCGCGCCGCAAACACCAACCTGTGGACCTTCGCCAAATGGATCTATTCTACAAGGACCCATTGTGCAATTCTTACAGCACACCCCCAGTTCTCCAAAACCACACTGCGGCTGCATAGCCTCGAGCCTGTCCCATGCAAGCTGTATAGAATCCCTCTCTGCCAGCTTTATCATCTGTTGGCTTGCCTTGTCCGCTGATCTATCTAAAGCCTTTGACATTTAGTACCTCCGTTAAATTTATAATCCAGCTGCATTTAATACCGCTGGTACCTTTTTATCCCAGCCAATCGGCATCACGTGTATACCTTGGCACATTGGTTTTAATTCCTTTATGAGCCGCGCGGCTATTTCTATTGATGTCGCGCTTTTATCCTGAGTCCTGGTCATCTCTTCGATCAGATTATCCGGCACAAACACGCCAGCGACATTTTTATTCATATATTTTGCCATGCCAGCTGATTTTAATAATACAATGCCTGCTATGATAGTCGTCTTTAAATGTTTTGCAGCGTCCATGAATTTCTTGAATAGCTTTATGTCGTAGATCGCCTGTGTCTGGAAAAACTGTGCGCCATTTTGCATCTTTTTCTCCATCTTTATGATCTCTGGCTCTATCGGGTCAGCGCCAGGATTCACAACTGCGCCCACACAAAACTCTGGCTTGCCCTTTAATTCTTTGCCAGCCATGTCTTTTCCTGCATGGAGGGTCTGGATAGCGTTTAAAAGCTGAATGGAATCAAGGTCAAACACAGGTTTTGCACCTGGATGATCGCCTAAGGTGGTATGATCGCCTGTAAGCGCGAGTATGTTTTTTACGCCGAGGACCGAGGCAGACAGTAGATCCGACTGAAGCGCAAGCCTATTCCTGTCCCTGCACGTCATCTGGAACACTGGCTCTATGCCGCGCTCTATCAGGAGCCGACATATAGCCAAAGACCCTACGCGCATAACTGAGCTCTGCAGGTCAGTCACGTTTATCGCATCAACCCTGTCCCTGATCAGCTCTGCATCTTCCAGCATCTCTTTGATATCCGTGCCTTTCGGCGGCCCTATCTCCGAGGTCAATATAAACTTTTTCTCCCTGATCTTATCGCATAACGACATATTTTTTACTCCTTATAAAATATCTACTTATCCACACTGTAATTTATACGCCTCGACTAGGTTCCTCATCAATATTGCCACAGTAAGAGGGCCTACGCCTCCTGGTACAGGCGTGATATACCCAGCCCTTTCCTGAGCCTTGTCAAACTCCACATCACCCACAAGCTTTCCATCGACCCGGTTGATCCCTACATCAATGACAATCGCGCCTTCTTTGATCCATTCACCTTTAATAAGGCCTGCCTTGCCAACAGCCACTATTAAGATCTCTGCCTTTTTGACAAATCCAGGAAGCGTGCCTCTTTTACCGGTTGCAATGTGGCAGACAGTAGTGGTCACAAATTTATTTAATAACAAAAGCGCAAGCGGCTTTCCAACGATCTCGCTGTGCCCGACTATGCAAGCCTCTTTACCATAAAGCTCTATCCCCTCTATTGAATCTAATAATTCCATACAGCTTGCTGCTGTGCATGGCAGGATCTTCGCATTGCCAAACACGATATCGCCCATGTTCTGCGGATGCACTGCCTCGACGTCTTTTATCGGCGAAAGATACTGCGAGATGAGTTTTGCATCGATATGACCAGGTAAAGGCATCTGTATTATTATGCCATTAACGCTTTTGTCATTATTTAGAGAGTCTATTACCTTTATCAGTTGGTCTTCGGTAGCCTTTTCATCCAATTTTTCCAGATGATATTCTATGCCAAGGTTTTCAGCATTTTTTCTCTGTGACTTTAGATATACTTCTGAAGCAGGATTCTCGCCCATTTGCACGCTGACCAGTTTTGGCTTTATTTTAAGGCCCTGGATCTCGGCCTTTATCTTTTCCTTTAAGCTTGCTGCTAAAGATCTTCCATCCAGTAACTTTGCAGACATCTTATTTCATCCTTTCCTTTGTTTTTGCGATTACGACCTTGTACAGGCCTTCTGCTTCTCTCTTCAATGCGTCCAAAACCGGCCTTTGTTTCTCTGTAAAATCAATGTCTTCTATTCCCTTCAAATTAATATCACAATTAAACACGCCTGAATTAAATGACGCGTTTAAAAGCTCTGCGCCGCACCCTACATCTGTGATCAAATTGACATTGCCTTTTTCAGGCAGTTCTGATGCAATGTTTAATCCATCTTTGGATAACACGCATATTTTTAAACAAATATTATAACCTTGCTTCAGCGCATTATCAATAATAATTTTCTCTTTTGACTTAAATGCATCGCGTATGGCAGAATAGGTCTTTACGTCTTCATCTATCAGGGACTCAAATCCCTGCTGGATGTATGCCAACGAGCTCAGGTACCCTTTTATATTCTGCTCAGCATCTGCATATTTTTTATTGCCAACTGTAAAATTGCACATCATCTCTAAAAGAGCTGTCCCGACTGCGCCGCACAATGCTGCAGCGCTTCCACCGCCCGGCGCAGGCTGCCGCGAAGCTAAGTCATCGATGTATTTTTTTATGGAATCGTTTATATACATATTTTACTCCAGTTCCGCGATTATTAGAACAACCCCACTATCTTCCCGTCCTTATCTATATCCACCTTTGTGCCGGCAGGGACGCTGGGTAGGCCTGGCATGGTGCGCATTGTCCCGCACAATGGATACAGGAATCCTGCGCCGGCTGATAACCTGACCTCTCTCACAGGCAAGGTAAACCCGCTTGGCCTGCCCTTTAGCTTTGGATCATGCGACAGCGAAAGATGCGTCTTTGCCATGTTAATAGGCAGCTTGTCGTACCCCTGCTCAGTATAATAGGCTATTTTCTTCTCTGCCTCTTCAGAATACTCTACATCCCTCGCGCCATAAATATTTTTTGCTATCGCTTCTATCTTCTTCTTTATAGGCGCATCAAGCTCGTAAAGAAATTTAAAATTTGACTTTTGCTCGCACATCTTTAATACTGCCTTTGCAAGATCTTTTCCGCCTTCGCCGCCTTTTTCCCAGACCTCGCTCACCACAGTATCGAACGCGCCAGCCTTATTTGCGATATCCTTTATCACAGCTATCTCTTTATCTGTGTCATAGAGAAATTTATTTATAGCGACCACTACTGGCACGCCAAATGACTTTATATTTTCAATATGCTTCACAAGATTCACTGAACCCTTTTTCACTGCCTCTATATTTTCTTTCTTTACCAGCTCCATGTCCATTGGCCTGCCGGGTATTGCCTCAAATCCCCCGCCGTGCATCTTTAATGCCTTTACTGTCGAGACCAATACCATGCCGTCCGGCGGCTTAAGCCCTTTTGCCCTGCATTTTATATTAAGAAACTTTTCTGCGCCGCAATCCGCGCCAAAACCGCTCTCCGTCACTACATAGTCTGCCAATCTCAATGCTATAAGGTCTGCCAGCACAGAATTATTCCCATGCGCAATATTAGCAAAAGGGCCTGCGTGCATTATGCATGGAGTATTTTCTGTTGTCTGGATGAGGTTCGGCTTTAACGCGTCTTTTAAAAGCACGGTCATCGCGCCTGCGCATTTCAGATCCTCTGCCGTGACAAGTTTTCCGTCTTTTGTCGATGCCACCACCATCCTGGCAAGTCTTTTTCTTAGATCAGCCAGGCTGTCAGCAAGAGCCAGGATAGCCATGACCTCGCTCGCGACAGTTATGTCAAAGCCTGTATCGCGCGGTATGCCGTTTTCCTTGCCGCCGAGCCCGATCTTTATCTGACGCAGCGCCCTGTCACTGATATCAACGACCCTGCGGGTGACAATGGAGTCAGCGTCGATATTCAACTTATTTCCTTTGAGAAGATGATTGTCAATAAACGCGGCTAAAAGATTATTTGCAGCGCCTACTGCGTGTATGTCGCCTGTAAAATGGAGATTTATATCCTCCATGGGAAGCACCTGGGAATACCCTCCGCCTGCAGCCCCGCCCTTTATCCCAAACACAGGTCCCATAGATGGCTGTCTGAGCGTGGTGATGATATTTTTGCCTAACTTAGCAATGCCAAGGCTCAGGCCTATTGTGGTAACAGTCTTGCCCTCGCCTAACGGCGTGGGCGTAACAGCAGTCACATCAATATATTTTCCCAGGGGCCTGTCTTTAAGGCGGTCTAATATAGAGAGGGAGATCTTTGCCTTGTATTTTCCATACAACTCCAGTTCTTCTTCTTTTATTCCTGCCTGACGGGCTATCTCAGTGATAGGTCTTAATCTTGCCGCCTGAGCTATTTCAAGGTCCTCGGGAACTTTTTTCAAACTATACCTCCTCTTTAATACCTATACCATGGACTTAATTCAAACGCATTTCTGATAAGGCGTATCTTGGGCGACTTACTATCCACTTCTTCAATGCACACGACATCAAATCTGCAATCTCTGTCCTCCAGGTGGCCTCTTTTTATATAAGACAGCGCCATTCTGGCAAGCTTATCCTGCTTGGTCCTGTCAATTGAATATTCTGGCGAGTCAAACCTGGTATTATTCGAGGATCTGACTTCCACAAAAGAAATACACCCTTTATCATCTCCTACTATATCTATCTCTCCGTATTTTGTCCTGAAGTTTTTTTCAATTATCTTATAGCCTTGTTTCTGTAAATAAGAAAGCGCGAGGGCCTCTCCTGTTTTTCCTGATTTTATCTTAGCAATCGTCATCTTTGTAAAATTTAATCGGCGCGAATGTCTTTCTGTGGATATTACACGGTCCATGCTTCTCGAGCGCTTCTAAATGAGACCTGGTCCCGTATCCCTTATGCCTTAAAAACCCGTAGCAAGGATACGCCCTGTCAAACAGATCCATGATGCTGTCTCTTGCGACCTTCGCGACAATAGACGCCGCGGCTATTGAAAAACTCTTTGTGTCGCCCTTTACTATGTAGACCTTTTTATACGGGAGCTTCAGATCCATATTCCCGTCTACGAGGAGGCAGATCTTGTTCTTTATCTTGTTTATATCTTTTTTATTTAAGCGGCAATAATGCCGTATCGCGCGGTTGGCGGCATCCTCCATGGCTTTATTGGCTGCTTTTAATATATTTTTTTCGTCAATAAACTTATTGTCTTTTATACCAAGTCCAAATATTGATCTCTTATAGATCTCCTGGTATGCCCTTTTTCTCTGAGACGGCAATAATTTTTTTGAGTCGTCTATCCTTTCTCTATAGCGCGGGCAAGAAAACTTTTTTAAAGGCTTGTCTTTAAGGACAACAGCCGCTGCTACAACAGGACCTGCGAGCGGGCCACGGCCTGCTTCATCCAGGCCGATTATTATAGACGCTCCATCAAGAAACGCCTTCTTTTCCCAGCGCAGCATCTTCTTTTTTTTCGATGATCCTGTCTTCTTCGACCTTCGTGTGTTTTCCAAACTTTTCCCTCAAATAGTAAAGTTTAGCCTTCCTGACCTTACCTCTCTTTATGACACCTACGGAATCGATCAAAGGCGAATGCAGCTGAAAGACCCTTTCCACTCCCTCACCGTAAGATATGCGCCTGACAGTGAATGTCTCCCTGACGCTTGAACCTTTTTTGGATATGACAATGCCCTCAAAGGCCTGCAACCGCGTCTTGTCGCCTTCTTTGATCTTTACAAAAACGCGGACTGTGTCGCCTATCTTAAAACTCGGGACCTTTTTCTTCATCAGTTCTTTTTCTAGTTCGTCGATCTTGACGTTCATAAACTCCTCCTTTTTATTAGATCCGGCCTGTTTTTCTTAGTTGTTTTTAAGGACTGGCTCTTTCTCCAATCCTTTATCTTGTCATGGTCGCCGGATAAAAGCACTTCCGGGACCTTCGCACCTTTATAATCTGCAGGCCTGGTGTATTGCGGGTGGCTCAATAGATCTTCTGAAAAGGATTCACCCACGACTGAATCCTTATTTCCAAGCACCCCAGGCAAAAGCCTTACAACGCTATCGATCACAGCCATGGCAGGTATCTCTCCGCCTGTCAGGATATAGTCGCCTATCGAGATCTCTTTATCAACCAGATGCTCGCGGACCCGCTCGTCGATGCCTTCGTAATGTCCGCAGATCAGTATCATATGTTCGTATTTTGATATTTTTTTTGCCAGTCTCTGATCAAATGTCGCGCCCTTTGGAGTCAAAAGCACGACCCTTGTCTTGCATCTCATGTCTTTGGTCTTTCGTCTTATGTAATTAACTGCCTCAAAAAGCGGCTCAGCATTCATGACCATGCCAGGCCCGCCGCCAAATGGCTTGTCATCCACCTTCCCGTGCTTGTCCTTGGAAAAGGGGCGCAGGTCTGTAATATTTATTTTTACCAGACCTTTTTTCTGCGCATTCTTGATTATAGATTCTCCCAGCACAGCATCGAACATACTAGGGAATATTGTTAATACGTCAATTTGCATTGCGTGACCACTCCCGGT
>CAZTIQ010000019.1:0-3508 GCA_964613735.1 uncultured Planctomycetia bacterium
GGTTGGGCCTGCGATGCCGCTTATGCCAATGCCTATATCGCTCCTACCCAGGAGGCGTACATTTTTTGCCATCAGGCTGGCGACTTGTCTTGAGACTGCGCCGTGTTCTTTTATTGTTTCTATGGGGATATTCAGGACTTTATTTTTTGACTCGTTGCTGTAAGCCACGACTCCTATTTGAAAATACTTAGTGCTTCCTGGTATATCAGTGATCCTGTCAGCTAAAAGCCCGCCTGTGCATGACTCTGCAATAGATAAGGTCTTTTTCTTTTTAAGAAGAAGTTTTCCTATGACTTGTTCGAGTTTTTCATTGTCATAGCCAAAGATATAATATCCCAGACGGGATTTGATATTTTTTTCGATCTTATTTATAGTAGAATTTACTTTATTTGCGCTTTTATCTGTCACAGTTATTTTTACTGAGATCTCTTCAGGATGCGGGTAGATGCCCATCTGGACATTGCCGCCTATCTTTAATATATCTTCGATTTTTTCATTTACAACAGACTCTGCGAGGCCTGTTATTTTTATTACATGGGACTTTATTATAAGGTCTGGGAGAAAATGTTTCTTTAAATAAGGGGTGACGGATTTTTCAATCATATCCTGCATTTCAAAGGGCACACCGGGTAGAGCGATCAGTACCTTTTTTCCTACACAAATTATCAAACCAGGCGCGCTGCCTATATTGTTCAGTATGTATTTCGCGCCTTCCGGGATAAGGGCCTGTCTAAGATTATTCTTTGGCATTTTTAGTTTGCGTTTTTTGAAATGGGATCTTATGTGTTCAGCTACTTTTTTATTAAAGATAAGCTTTTTGTTCAACGCCATTGAGATGCATTCAAGGGTTATATCATCTACTGTAGGGCCAAGGCCTCCTGTCAGGACCACAATATCAGAATCCAAAAGGGATTTTCTTATGGAGGAAGAGATTGTTTGATGATCGTCAGGGATCGATACATGAAGAGAAGTCTTTATGCCGATATTGGTGAGATACTGAGATATATATTGGGCATTAGTATTGTTTATATGACCTAAGAGGATCTCATTGCCTATACAGATCACAGTAGCAGATATATCCATAGGTGCTATTATAAGTAATATACATACTATAATCAATATTTTTTATTTTTAGAGCATGCAATAAACCAGGCATGAGATGTGTCTAATGCATAGGGAGGTGATGGGATAAAAGACTTTACTTTAAAAGGTCGCAATTGTATAATAAACAAGTCGATTTATAACTCTATAGAAACAAAGGAGGTACGTAATGGCTAAGAAAGAAGAGAAGAAGCAGATCGCAAATACTGGCAAGGAAAAGGCATTAAGCGCAGCGGTTTTGCAGATAGAGAAGCAGTTTGGCAAGGGCGCGATCATGAAGCTGGGCCAGGAGACAAAGTTTGAGGTGGACGCTATTTCCACAGGCGCGCTTCCTCTTGACATTGCCCTCGGAGTGGGCGGCGTTCCAAGGGGCAGGGTCGTAGAGATATTTGGTCCTGAGTCAGGTGGTAAGACTACATTGACATTGAGTATTATTTCACAGGTGCAGAAGATCGGCGGAGTGGCTGCTTTTATTGACGCTGAGCACGCGCTTGATCCTTCGTACGCGAAGAAGCTGGGCGTAAACCTGGATGACCTTTTGATATCACAGCCAGACACAGGAGAGCAGGCGCTGGACATCGCAGAGATGCTTGTGAGGAGCAATGCAGTGGATCTCATTGTAATAGACTCTGTAGCCGCTCTTGTGCCAAGGGCAGAGATAGAGGGTGAGATGGGTGACAGGCATATAGGGCTTCAGGCAAGGCTGATGTCGCAGGCATTGAGGAAGCTGACAGCGATCATTTCAAAGACCAACACATGTGTTATATTTATAAACCAGATAAGATTGAAGATAGGCGTGATGTTTGGCAATCCTGAGACGACTACAGGCGGCAGGGCGCTTAAGTTTTATTCATCCGTGAGGATCGATCTAAGAAGGATAACTAATGTAAAATTAGGCGATGCAGTGGTCGGTGTGAGAGTAAGGGCAAAGGTCGTGAAGAACAAGGTCGCGCCACCATTTAAAAAAGCAGAGTTTGAGATAATGCATGACGAGGGGATTTCCAGGTCAGGCAGTATATTGGACATGGGCATAGAGACAGGTATCCTGGATAAGTCTGGCTCATGGGTGACGTTTGGCAGCGAAAAGATTGGCCAGGGCAGGGAGTCGGCGAGAGAATTCTTAAGGGGCAATGCCAAGGTGAGTAACGAGATCGAGAAAAAGATAAAAGAGGCAGCGCTGGTGAAGGTGGAGGGGAAGAAATAGGATTTATAGGCAAAGGTCTTAGTTATCCACACTGTAGGTGACCCTTAAGGGTCACCTACAGTGTGGATAACGTTGCGACATATTGTAGGGCACACTTTAGTGTGCCAAAGATAATGACAACAGACGAAATCCGAGATAGATTCCTAAAATTCTTCGAAGAACGCGGACACAAAGTCTATCCCAGTGATCTACTCGTGCCCCGCAATGACGCTACGCTTCTTTTTACAGGCGCGGGTATGAATCAGTTTAAAGATGAGTTTCTGGGCAAGGTAAAGGGTCAGCGCCGCGCTGTCTCATGCCAGAAATGCATCAGGACAGGCGACCTTGAGAATGTAGGCAAGACGCCTGATCACCATACGTTCTTTGAGATGCTCGGGAATTTTTCATTCGGCGATTATTTTAAGAAAGAAGCGATTGCCTGGGCGTGGGAATTTCTTACAAAGGAGATGGGACTTAAAGAAAAAGACCTCTGGGTCTCTGTGTATAAGGATGACAAAGAGGCGTACGAGATCTGGAAAAAAGATATCAAGATACCGGTAGATAAGATATTAAAATTTGACGCCAGGGAAAACTTCTGGCCGTCAAATGCGCCCAGTGACGGCCCGAACGGGCCATGCGGGCCATGCTCAGAGATCTTTTATGGCGGTCCAGATGGCGTAGAGGTATGGAATCTTGTGTTTACACAATTTGACAGGCAGGAAGACGGAAAACTCGAACCATTGCCGAACAAAAATATTGATACAGGCATGGGGCTTGAGAGGATAGCGAGGATAATGCAGGGAAAGAACACGAATTTTGAGATAGATTCGTTTTTGCCGATCATAGATGAGATAAAAAGAGTTGCAAGACCCGGTTTTACAAAACAAAACCGGGTCTTGAATGCGATCGCTGACCACATACGTGCAGTGACCTTTGCGATCGGCGATGGCGTGCTGCCGTCGAACGAAGAAAGAGGTTATGTCATCCGCAAGTTAATAAGAAAGGCGTTCTGGTATGGCCGCGGGCTCGGGCTTGAAAAACCATTTTTGTATAAACTAACGCCTGTGGTCGCCAAGGTCATGAAAAGGCCCTATCCTGAACTGACAGATCGCAGGGAAGACATTGCCGAGGTAGTGCTTTCAGAGGAAGAAAGATTTAGAAATACTCTTCAGGAAGGCCTTGAGAGATTAGAGGCGATGTTAGATGACTCTAAAGGCATTCTTT
>CAZTIQ010000019.1:3608-8187 GCA_964613735.1 uncultured Planctomycetia bacterium
CAGGAAGGCCTTGAGAGATTAGAGGCGATGTTAGATGACTCTAAAGGCATTCTTTCAGGGGGAGATGTCTTTAAGCTGTACGACACATATGGATTTCCTATGGAATTGACTCAGGAGATCAGTCAGAATAAAGACATAAAAGTGGACATAGAAGGTTTTAATAAATGCATGGAAGGGCAGCGCTTAAAGTCAAAAGGCGCGAGTAAGATAAAAGCAGATATATTTGATAAGATATCCATGGAAGATGCTATAAAAATTCATGTTCAAAGATTTTCTGAAAGACCAAAATTTATTGAAGACAAAGAAGAGATAGAAAGCAAAATACTTAGAATAATGGTTGGAGACAAAGAGAAAGAACAAATTAGTAAAAATGAAAAAGCTAGTGTGTTTTTGACAGATACAAATTTCTATGGGGAAAAAGGTGGCCAAGTAGGAGACGCAGGAGTTTTTATAAAAGATGGGGAAGTTATAGCCAATGTTCTTGATACGATTGATATTGCAGGGGTAACTTGGCATGAGATTACAGTAAAACAAGGCATGTTAGAGATAGGCGATGTTATAATTGCTAAGATTGATAAAGGCCGCAGGCAAAATATTAAAAAGAATCACACTGCTACTCACCTTTTGCACAATGCCCTGCGCAAGGTCCTGGGTCAGCATGTAAAGCAGGCAGGGTCTTTGGTGGCGCCAGACCGGCTGCGATTTGATTTTACGCATTTTAAAGGCCTTGCTTCAGAGGAACTTTCCAGGATAGAGGACCTTGTAAATGAATATATAAAGAAAAACAGCAAAGTAGGCGCAAAAGAAATGGCCTTTGATGAGGCAAAGAAACATGGCGCAATAGCGCTCTTCGGAGAAAAATACGGTGACAGGGTCAGGATGGTGTCAGCAGGCGATTACAGCAAGGAACTCTGCGGAGGCACGCATGTCGACAATACCGGAGAGATAGGTGTTTTTAAGATCATATCAGAGTCATCCATTGCAAGCGGCGTGAGGAGGATCGAGGCGCTCACAGGTGAGGCAGCCGCTAAAAAGATCAAGGAAGGCGCGGATCTAGTAAATGAGATCGCAAAGGAGCTGAAGACCACGCCTGAGAATATACTTGCTGAGATCGAGAAGCTGACAGTGAGGCTAAAAAAGTTTGAGAAGGAATTGAATAGCGCAAGCGATAGATTTGCGCAGGCTGGCATAGGTGGATTATTGAGCAATGTAAAAAAGATAAAGAACGAGTCAGTCATTATTGCTGAGGTCAGGAATGCGGATATGGGTATTCTGAGAAAGACCTCTGATATGTTGAAGGCTAAAATAAAAGAGCCTGTTTTTTTATTGGTTTCTGAAAAAGATGGAAAGCTTTCAATGGTCACGGGCGCTCATGTGCCTTTGGATGCGGTGAAGATCTTGAATGATACAGGGTCGGATTTTGGAATAAGAGGCGGCGGTAGGCCGGAATTTAGCCAGGCAGGCGGCCGGTCTTCGGGGATCGATATAAAGAAAATATTAAAGAAGGCAGAGAAGGTAATACTGGAGGCGCTGGAGGCTTCGTAACTTTACATTCCCGCCTAAGGCGGGTGTAAAGTTAGCAGGTTCACGCAACGTTTAATCGAGGTATATTATGAAGATCTTAGGATTGTATAGCAAGGAAATACAGAAATTGTACGACAGGTATTATTGCAATAAGAAGCGCGTCACAAAAAAGGTCCAGGGCATAGTCCATGATGTAAGAGAGGAAGGAGATAAGGCAGTCCTTCGATACACGAGGAGATTTGACAGGGTAAAGCTGTCTCCTCGCGAGATAAAGGTGAGCGCAAACGAGATAAACGCAGCCTTTCAGAATATAGATACTGACTTTATATCGGATCTAAAAAAGATCATTGCAAATATCGAGAAATTTCACAGGAGGCAATTGCCTAAGCAGTGGAAGATAAAGTGCGCTGACGGAGTGCGACTGGGCGAGATATTCAGGCCGATTGAGAGCGTGGGCGTGTATGTGCCGGCCGGGACTGCGCCTTTGGTCTCAAGCGTATACATGAGCGTGTTGCCTGCAAAGATAGCAGGTGTAAAGAGAATAATCCTGGCCACGCCTCCTAATAGATCAGGCAATATAAATCCGCACATCCTTGCCGTAGCCAATTTATTGAAGGTCGATGAGATATATAAGATGGGCGGGGCGCAGGCAATAGCAGCGCTTGCATTTGGCACAAAGACAATACCGAAGGTAGATAAGATCGTCGGGCCAGGCAATGACTATGTGACTGAAGCAAAGCGCCAGGTATATGGATATGTGGATATAGATATGCTGGCAGGTCCGAGTGAGGTCGTTATACTGTCCAATCAATTTTCAGATAAGGAATACGTGATAAGCGATCTGTTGGCGCAGGCAGAACACTTAAAAGGCCTTGCTGTCCTTGTCACGACCTCTAAGAAATTTGCAAAGGCCATGAAGAAAGAGATCAATAAGGGATATATCGTGCTGGCTAAAAACCTTGACCAGGCAGCTGAGGTGATCAACAGGATAGCGCCCGAGCACCTTGAAGTGCTCATAAAGCAGCCGAACAGGATACTAAAAAAGATCAGGAACGCAGGCGCAATATTTATAGGGCCTTATTCTCCTGTATGCATAGGCGACTATGTAGCTGGGCCAAGCCATGTCTTACCTACAGGCGGCACAGCCAGATTCTTTTCAGGCTTGGGCGTCAGGTCTTTTCTTAAAGGCATTCACACTGTGTCTTATTCGAAGAAGGCGCTTGAGAAGGAAAAAGATGCGATAGAAAAAATTACAAAGATCGAGGGCCTCGAAAAGCACATGGAGTCGTTCAGGGCGAGGTTTCGGTAATTGACCTGGGTAGATGCGTAGGCTACCCATATGGGTAGCCTACGCATCTACCCAGGTATGTCGGATATGCAAATCATAGACTTGGGCTTAACGAATTTCTCAGATACTTACGAGCTGCAGAAGGAGTTCGTACGGAAGATCTCGCAGGGGCTATGCGAAGATGCCCTGCTTATTACTGAGCATTACCCTGTCATAACAATAGGTAGAAGCGGCTCAAAAGATAATATTTTCCAGACAAGAGGCATAGAGGTCTTAAGCATTGACCGCGGCGGTGACGTTACATATCATGGCCCGGGCCAGATAGTGGCTTATCCAATCTTTAAACTCGAGGATGAGGCCAGGGATATCCATAGATTTTTATCCTATTTAGAAGACGTAGGGTGTAATTTTTTAGAAAGCTATGGGCTGTCGCCTAAAAAAAGATCTGGCTTAAGGGGTATCTGGGTCGGCAATAAAAAAATCGGCTCCATAGGTATTGGCGTAAAAAAATGGACCACATATCACGGCATTGCAATAAACATCAATACTGACCTTACGCCGTTTTCCTTTATGAGGCCATGCGGGATAGAAGGCGCAGAGGTCACGTCATTAAAAGAAACATTATCCCGGGAGATAGACCTTGGTGACGCTAAAGAGAAATTCATTAGAAGCTTTAAAGAGATTCCCTTCCTGGCTGAGGCAGTCAGTAAGGTTTAATAAAGAGACTCTAGAGATAAAGACACTGCTCTTTGAAAAAAAAATCAATACAGTCTGCCAGAGCGCGCGTTGTCCGAATATCCATGATTGTTTTTCGAGAAAGAAATGCACATTTCTGATATTGGGTGATTACTGCGCCAGATCCTGCAGGTTTTGCGCTATAGAGACAGGGAAAAAATTATCACCTCCGGACACAAAGGAACTTTTTGGCATAAGAGACGCAGTCAGAGACCTGGGCGTTCGCAGCGTGGTGATCACCTCTGTTGCAAGGGATGACCTGGAGGACGGCGGCGCAGGACATTTCGCAGACTGCATAAAGATTTTAAGAGACTTCAGGCAGGATTTAGGCGTGGAAGTGCTTGTGCCGGATTTTTTTGGCAAGAAGAGCTCGATCGAGAGAGTAATTTCTGCAATGCCGGATGTGTTTGCGCATAATGTAGAGACAGTCCCAAGGCTCTACAGAGAAGTCAGGCCGCAGGCAGACTACAAAAGGTCTTTAGGCGTTATCAGGCATGCAAAGGCGCTTTCTCCTAAGATCGATACAAAGAGCGGTTTAATGGTAGGCCTTGGCGAAGAAGTAGATGAAGTGCACGGGGTAATGAGCGATTTAAAACGCGCAGGATGTGATATAATTACCATTGGTCAGTATCTAAGACCTAATGCTGAATGCCTGGCTGTTAAAGAATTTTTAGATCCCGCTAAGTTTGAGAAATTTTCAGCATTGGCAAAGGAAATGGGCTTTAAGAAATATAGCTGCAGCCCATTTACACGGTCTAGTTACCTGGATTAATGATATTTTCAAACCCGTCCGCCTTAGGCGGACGGGTTTGAAAGAAGGTTTAAAGGAGGAATGATATGGCAGAGTTAAAGTTACCTGAGCTGGCAGAAGGCGTGAATGAAGCAGTGGTGTCTTTCTGGCATTTTAAGGAAGGGGACGCTATTAAGGAAGGCGATGAAATAGTCGAGATGGCCACTGATAAGGCAGCATTTAATGTGCCGACCAAGGTTGCAGGCACATTGAAGAAGATAGTAGCTAATGAAGGCGACACA
>CAZTIQ010000019.1:8287-11082 GCA_964613735.1 uncultured Planctomycetia bacterium
GGAGGTGGGTATGAAGGAGATATTGGAGATACTGGAGAAAGATGCACGGACCACGCCGCAGGAGATAGCAAAGGTCACGAAGAAAAAGGTAGATGCAGTAAAGAAGGCCATAAAGAAATTTGAAAAAGACGGGGTAATACTTAAATACAAGACAATAATCAATAAAGAGATGGTGCGGGATGAGTCAAGGGCTGTGCGCGCCTTGATAGAAGTCAGGATCGCGCCACAGAGGGGACATGGCTTTGATCAGATAGCTGAGAGGATATATAGATTTCCTGAGGTTGTGAGCTCTTATTTGCTTTCAGGCACTTATGATCTTTTGCTGGTGGTCGAGGGAAGGGATATACAGGCTGTTAGCAGGTTTGTGTCAGAGAAGCTCTCCACGCTCGACAATGTAAGAGGCACAGTGACGCATTTTCTTCTGAAAAAATATAAAGAGGACGGAGATATACTTAAACGGGCAGAGAGGGATAAGAGGATAGCTATTTCGTTTTAGTTCTCGACTCACTTCGTTCGCTCGAACAATATTGAGGCTAAATTATGCGAATATCAAAGAAAGTAAAAAACATGCCGCCATCAGGCATACGGGAGTTTTTTGAACTTGTCATAGGCATGAAGGATGTGATCTCTCTTGGCGTGGGTGAGCCGGATTTTGTAACGCCATGGAATATCTGCGAGTCTGGCATCTTTTCTATTGAGAAGGGCTGCACATCGTATACATCCAATAAAGGTCTTTATGAGCTGCGGCTGCAGGTGTCTAAGTTTATAAAAAATAAGCACGGCATCGGATATGACCCTGAAAACCAGATACTTATCACTACAGGCGTTAGCGAGGCATTGGACCTTGTGTTTCGTGCTATCTTAAATCCAGGCGACAAGGTCCTTATTTCAGACCCGTGTTACGTGTCTTATCATCCAGTTACTTTTATGGCAGGCGGGAAGACTGTGTTTGTAAATACAAAAGACACGGGTTTTAAATTGACCCCGTCACTCCTCAAGAAGTCTTTATCTAAAGGAGTAAAGGCGGTCCTTTTGAATTACCCGGCAAATCCTACGGGTGTTTCTTATTCAAAGAAAGAGCTTTTAGAACTTTCAAGGATTTTTATAAAACATGACCTTGTCGTGATAAGCGACGAGATATACGACGAACTTACATACGATTTCTCTCACACGCCCATAAGCGGCCTGAAGGGCATGAAGGAGAGGACCGTGTATCTGAATGGTTTTTCCAAGGCCTTTGCAATGACCGGCTGGAGAGTGGGATACGCATGTGGTCCTGAAGATATAATAAGCGCTATGACAAAGATCCATCAGTATACGATGCTCTGTTCTCCTGTAATGGGACAGATCGGCGCTATAGAAGCGCTGAGGGGCAGCAGGCATTATTTACTGGAGATGAAGCGCGAATATAAAAGACGACGTGAATATATAGTAGAGAGACTTAATGAGATGGGGCTTGTGTGCCCGAAACCAGACGGGGCTTTTTATGTCTTTCCTTCGATTAAGAATACAGGTATGAATAGCATTGAGTTTGCAAAGAAGCTGCTGACGCAGGAAAAAGTAGCAGTGGTGCCAGGGACTGCTTTTGGCTCGCAGGGCAAGGGCCATGTTCGCATGGCTTATGCATCGAGTATGCCTGATTTGAAAGAGGCATGCGTGAGAATCGAAAGGTTTTTGAAGAAAAATACATACCTTACCGTAACCGCAACTGAATGATGATAGTGTAAATGTCCAAAAAAATCCTACTTCTATACATCACCATGAACTCAGGTCATCACAGGGCAAGCCTTGCAGTAGAAAACGCCCTGAAGGAACTTTCTCCTTCTGTCAAGACGCTTAATATAAACGCCTTTGGATACACTAATCCTGTTCTGGAAAAGGTCATCAACAGGACATACATGGGTGTCATAAAAAATAGACCAGAGGTATGGGAGTATCTCTATGACAATCCCAAGGTCTTAAAGAGCGTGCAGGGATTGCGCGACGCAATACACCGTTTTAATTCCAAAAAGCTGAATGCGCTCTTGAAGGATTTTGATCCTGACTGTGTTATTTGCACGCAGGCGTTTCCCTGCGGCATGATAGCTGATTATAAGAAAAATTTTAGCCCTGATCTTCCTCTCGTGGGCGTCCTTACTGATCACGCGCCTCATTCGTATTGGGTCTTTGGCAATGTTGATTATTATATTACACCGTCTGAACTTAGCAGGCAAATCTTTATGAGAAACGGCGTGAGCGAGTCAAAGATAAAGGTGTTTGGGATACCTGTACATTCGATGTTCACGAAAAGCCATGATAAGGACCTGATATGCAAAAAACTCGGCCTGGAATCCGGCCTGCCAGTAGTGCTTATCATGGGAGGCAGTCAGGGATTGGGTCCTGTGGAAAATATAGTAGACGCCCTTGAAGGCACTACTGCCAATTTTCAACTGGCAGTAGTCTGCGGCACGAACAAGAAATTGCAAAAGATCCTTTTGAGAAGACTGGCGCGTTATAGTAAAAAGCTGACCGTATTCGGCCACATAGAAAACGTTGACGAGCTTATGGAGACATCAAGTATTGTCATAACAAAACCAGGCGGATTGACAACATCAGAGGCAATGGCAAAAGACTTGCCCATGATCATCGTGCGCCCAATACCAGGCCAGGAATTAAAAAATACAGAATATCTTCTGAGGCAGGGCGTAGGACTTAAGGCAGATGACAGCGAGGACATAGCTGTGCTGGTTCAGGAACTGATGTCGAATGGTATAAAGCTTAATGAAATGCGTCAAAAGGCAAGCGAGATAAAAAAA
>CAZTIQ010000019.1:11182-16230 GCA_964613735.1 uncultured Planctomycetia bacterium
TGAAATATTATATGTTTTTTTATATTTTATACAAATTTGGTTACTTCCTTGCAAACGCGTTTCCGTTACGAGGCGCATATTGGCTGGCAGAGAGATTTTCTGATGCCCAGTATTTATTGGCAAAGAAAGACCGCGATGCTGTTGCAGGGAACATAAGCATTGTCCTTAAAAAAGATATCAAGGAATGCTATTCATTGGCCCACAAGGCATTCAGGAGTTTCGGCCTTTATCTTGTGGATTTTTTTAGGATACCAAGGCTTACCAAAGAAGATATTGAAAAAAGGGTCAGTAAGCAAGGCTTTGAGCATATCGATAATGCTTTAAAGAAGGGCAAGGGCGCGATCGTCCTTACCTGCCACATCGGCAGCTGGGAGATGGGCGGCGTGGTCATGGCAATGCTGGGTTATGATATAAGCGGTGTGGTCTTGAATCACAGACATACACATATCAATGATTTTTTTGTCAGGCAGAGAGAGTGTAAGGGCATGAAGGTAATAACAGTGAGCTCTGTAATGAAACGCTGCTTTTCTGCGCTGCAAAAGAACGGCATGCTTGCCCTTGTAGGCGACAGGGACTTTACAAATAACGGTATTATGCTTGATTTTTTTGGAGTGCCTACGAGCATACCTAAGGGCCCAGCCATGCTCAGCTTAAAGACAGGGGCGCCTATTGTGCCTGTTTTTTTCTTGAGAGACAAAAAGTTTAATTATAGATTTATCTACGATAAACCAATTGATACGAAATACCCTGAAGGCGCTGATAAAGATCTTGTTATAAAGGATATAACCAAAAAGGTCGTTTCAGTGATGGAAAAATATGTGAAAGAATACCCTGAGCAATGGCTTGTA
Organism: uncultured Planctomycetia bacterium; assembly: GCA_964613735.1. Taxonomy (GTDB): domain Bacteria; phylum Omnitrophota; class Gorgyraeia; order Gorgyraeales; family Gorgyraeaceae; genus JAHILY01. The sequence goes on from CAZTIQ010000019.1 coordinate 12,031, forward strand.
TTCAGAAAATTTTGGGAGGAGCCAGTCGACGCATTTGTGATATGAATGTATTCATAGTAATACCAACGTATAATGAAGCAAAGACCATAGGGCCGATCGTCAAGAATCTTACTGACAGGGGCTACAGGGTCGTTACAGTCGACGATGGCTCGCGGGATCACACTATTGTCGATGCAAATAGATATGGCGCAGAGCTTGTGGTCCATTCTAAGAATGTCGGGAAAGGCAGATGCATAAGGGAAGGCCTTGAATATGCCCTTGAGAATAATTGCGACGCTGTCATAACAATGGATGGCGACGGACAGCACGGCTTAAAGGAGATCGATAAATTTATTGTTGAATACAAACGTTCCGGTTCTGATATTATACTGGGCAACAGGATGAAGAACCCCAAGAACATGCCTTTTATAAGGCGCCACACAAATATCTTTATGTCTTTTATTATTTCTCTTATATTTGGCGCGAAGATAGAAGACTCTCAGTGCGGATATAGATTTTTATCCAAGAATGCTATAGAGAAGATGGACCTGAGGACAACGAAATATGAGATAGAGTCAGAGATGCTCCTTGAGGCCAAGAGGAATGATCTCAGCATATCATCTATCGAGATAGATTCGATTTACCGGGGTCAGTCCAGCCAGATCAATCCTTTTTTTGATACGCTCAGATTTATAAAATTCATAATCCATGAATCCCTGCGAAGAAAGACTTAAAACCCTGCGCCAAAATATGGTGAAAGAGCAGCTCTTGGGACGCGACATCATGTCCAAAGACGTGCTTGATGTTTTTAGTAGGGTCCCGCGGCATAAATTTGTAGATCCATCCATGCAAAAAGACGCCTACGGGGATTTTCCACTTTCTATAGGCAGGGGCCAGACAATATCACAGCCCTACATGGTCTCGCTGATGGCTCAGGTACTGGAATTGAAAAAAAATGACAAAATACTGGAGATCGGAACAGGCTCGGGTTATGAAACAGCCATACTTGCGGAATTAGCCGGCCGGATCTTTTCCATAGAGCGCATCACGGAAATAGGGCTTAAGGCGCAGGAAGCGCTTAAGGAGTTAGGATATAACAATATAGAGATAAAGATAGATGACGGAACTCTTGGCTGGGAGGCGCATGCGCCTTTTGATAAGATCATTGTCACTGCGAGCTGGCGATGTATGCCGGCCCCGCTTTTAGAGCAATTGTCAAAGCCGGGCAAGATGGTCATGCCTGTGGGCCCGAGGGCTGCTCAGAGGCTTATGCTCATAGAGAAAGATAGTCAGGGAAGGGTCTCAGAAAAAGATGTCTGTGGGTGTGTGTTTGTGCCGCTGATAGGCAAACATGGATGGAGTGAAAATGATACAGGAAAGAATATTTGATTTTCTATCAAATTTTAATTTATCACCAAAGACGATGATTCTCTTGCTCAGCACATTGCCTGTAACTGAACTAAGGGCTTCTGTGCCCATCGGCATCCTTGTCCTAAAACAGGCAGTCAGTACTACATTTATTTATTCCGTGATCGGAAATATTATACCCATAGCGCCTATTTATTTTTTCTTAGAGCCGGTTTCCAGGAGATTGTCCGGGACCCCGCTAATGAGAAGGTTTTTTGACTGGATTTTTACGCGGGCGAAAAAGCGCTCAGGCCTGATAGAAAAATACGAGGCCTTTGGGTTGATGCTTTTCGTGAGCATACCGTTCCCAGGCACAGGCGTCTGGACAGGCTGTCTCATAGCGTCTTTATTGCGCATGAGATTTTTACCGACATTTTTAGCTGCCTGCGGAGGTGTGGTTATAGCAGCAGTAGTAGTCACAGCTTTAACTTTATTAGGCAAAACCGCCTTCTAACTTTACACTTGAGCATTGTAGGCCAGGTTTAAACCTGGCCTACAATGCAGATAGATTAACTTAGACACGAAGCAATATGATACACATCTACACAGGCAATGGGAAGGGGAAGACGACGGCTGCGTTTGGCCTGGCAATGAGGGCGAGCGGCCAGGGGCTGAAGGTCTGCGTGTTTCAGTTTTTAAAGCCTGTAAAATTAGTTTGCGGAGAAGAGATCTCAGCAAAACAATTGAAAAATATTAAGGTTGTTAAGTGCAGAGAGGGACACCCAATGTTTATGGCTCAGGGCTCAAGGCTCAAGGCTCAAGGGAAGACAAAAAAAGCCATGCAAGAGATGCTTGAAAAAGTTAAAAAAGCAACATCAGACAAGGCATACGGGATGATCATCCTGGATGAGGTCATAAATGTAGTGGATCAAGGCTTTATCAATAAAAAGGCCTTTCTGCGATTTTTAAGATCAGTCCCGAAAAACATGGAGCTTGTGCTTACAGGCAGAGGAGATATCTCGGATATAGAGCAATGCGCGGATTATGTAACAATTATGTCTGAGAAGAAACACCCATACAGAAAAGAGATAGGGGCAAGAAGAGGAGTGGAGTATTGAAGAAGATAGTTTTCTTGCTTATATTTTCATTGATCGCGTTAGAGTGCCATGCAGGACAAAGCAGAATAGTCTCTCTTGCGCCGAATGTCACTGAGATCTTGTTTGCGCTTGGACTGGGCGACTCTATTATTGGCGTGGACAAATATTCTGATTATCCCGAAGAGGCCAAAAAAATAGAAAGGCTCGGCACATTTGACAGGCCAAATATAGAAAGGACCATACTATTAAAGCCAGACTATATTTTTGTAAGTTCAGGCATGGGCATAGACAGACTGAGCTATCTGGAAGGCCTTGGGGTAAAGGTCATAAAGATCTCGTCAAAGAGCATGGATGAATTACGCAAGGACATTGCCATGCTGGGTGTTATGTTTGACAGAAAGCCGCGCGCCCGCCTCTTAATAGAAGATATAGAGCGCCGCATAAATAATGTATCGAATAATATCAAGGGCGAGAGACCAAAGGTCTTTGTACAGCTATTTGACGATCCTCTCGTGACAGTGTCCTCTTTTATCGGAGACCTTATAGAACTCGCAGGCGGAAAAAATATTGCATGGGATGTAAAGCAGGATGCAGGGCTTTTTAGCTACGAGGTCTTGATAGAAAGAAACCCGGATATTATCATAACCTGCGGATTTTCAGAAGATATGAATCTACCGCCTTCTATAAATGCAGTAAAGAACAACAGGATCTATAAAGATATGGATCCGAATATACTTTTAAGGCCAGGGCCGCGTGCAATCGATGCGATTGAACAATTAAATAGACTATTTTATGAAAAGAATTAATCCGGTAAAATTTATAATATTTTTAGTTCTGTGCCTTGTCATATTTATTATCCTTGGTCTTTTTGTCGGCAAAGTAAATATACCCTTGTCTGAAACACTAAATGATAGATACGCGGATATTTTAAGGCTAAGGCTGCTTAGGATCGTCCTGGCAATTGCAGCAGGCGCCGGGCTGAGCCTCTCAGGCGTTATACTGCAGGCGATATTAAGAAACCCGTTGGCAGAGCCATATATACTGGGCATTTCTTCAGGCGCAGGTTTTGGCGCTGTGATCGGACTTTTGTTTTTCTACAGCTACATGTCGCCGAGTGTGCTGGCATTTACAGGCGGGATCCTCACTATAGTCCTCGTGAGCAGATTGGCAAAGCTGGACAATAGGATCTCCCCTGAGAACATGATCATATCAGGCATACTTGTAAACGCATTTTTTTCAAGTCTCATGATGTTTTTTATCTCAAATATATCAAGCGCTAAAGTGCATTCTGTAATATGGTGGCTCCTGGGAAACCTGCAGGTATATAAAGGCATGCCTGTCGCGATCGTGACCGGCACAGTCATCTTCGGATTTTTCGTGACTGTGTTTTTCTCAAAAGACATGAACGCAATGTCTCTGGGGGAAGAAGAGGCGATGCATCTGGGCGTGAACATAGAGCGCGTAAAGAAAATACTTTTACTAATAGCCGCTCTGGTCACAAGCGTGATCGTTTCGACCTGTGGTATTATAGGTTTTGTCGGACTCATGATACCTCATATTGTCCGCAGAATGCTCGGCCCTGATCACAGGTCGCTTGTCATAGGTTCTTTTTTAATGGGCGGGCTGTTTCTTTTATTATGCGATATAGGTTCCAGGCTGATCCTTTCCGGGCCCAGCGACATCCCTATAGGAGTAGTAACTGCCTTTATAGGCGTGCCATTCTTTGTCTATATATTACGCAAATCAAGAAAGGTGTATTTCAAGTAATGCTGCATTT
>CAZTIQ010000020.1:0-16134 GCA_964613735.1 uncultured Planctomycetia bacterium
AGACCCTGCCTGGCTATACACTCCCCTCAGATTGATTATATTCGTAGAGACCCATCGTGACACACGCAAAGTGTGAAGTTAGGGAATTATTTGGGGAGGGTTATTGTCTTTTGGGATTGGTAGCGGCCCTTGCGATCAGCATAGGAAATAGCGCAGACCTCGTCTGATTCCAGGAAGACTACTTGGGCTATGCCTTCATTTGCGTAAAGCCTTACAGGACAAGGAGATGTGTTACTTATCTCCATTGTTATAAAGCCTTCCCATGAGGGCTCTAGAGGCGTGACATTTACAATGACCCCGACTCTGGCATAAGTGCTTTTTCCAGTGCAAAGCGCGAGCACATTTCTGGGGATCTTGAAATACTCAAAAGACCTTGCCAGGACAAAAGAATTGGCTGGAATAATACAGGTGGGGCCTTTAAAATCTTCGAATAAATCCGGGGTCACACTCTTTGGATCCAGAGTTGTATTTGCTTTGAATATCTTAAACTCATCAGCTATTCTTATATCATATCCATAGCTGGAAAGCCCGTATGAGATGTTATTATTTTTTACCTGGTTTGACTCAAATGGCTTTATCATGTCATGTTCTAAAGACATTTGCTTGATCCAGGTATCAGGTCGGATGGACATTATTATTATAGATACAAACCCGCATTGTAATTAAATTGCAATGTGGGTTTGTAGATTAGCATTTGGAATATCCACAGGAACGACACACTACGCAGCCTTCTTCATGCCTCAATGCAGCGCCACAATCAGGACAAACACCCACGACATTGCCAAGTTTATCCTCGATCATCGTATGTGGAGACCTGTGCTCTAATTCCTCTTCTTCATGATGCATCTTGCCATTTCCTAACCTCAGTTCCAATACCCTTGCAATGGCGTCTGCGCATGAAAAGATCCTGCCGCCTTTTTCCCAGGAAGGAGATGGACAACGTATACCCCTTAATTGATCAATAATCTTTTTATTCTCCACTCCGGAACGAAGCGCCAGAGATACGAGCCTGCCGATTGCCTCGAGCTGACTTGCTGCGCAACCGCCTGCCTTCCCCATCTGGATAAATACCTCGAACGGCATGTTCTGGTCATCTACATTGATCGTAACATAGAGATTGCCGCATCCAGTCGTGACCTTTGTAGTCGTGCCTGTTGTAACTACCGGCCTTGGCCGAGGCGCAACTGAGTTGTCCTTTACTAAAGCAACTTGATCCTTTGTATTCTCGTTCTTTGCGCTTATGTTCAACACCTGTTCCTCCCTGCTCCTATCCCTGTAAATAGTCACGCCCTTGCATCCCTGCTTGTACGCTAACATATAGACTTCCCTTATGTCATCCCTTGTGGCGTTATGTGGAAAGTTGACTGTCTTTGAAACCGCATTATCAGTGTGTTTCTGAAAAACTGCCTGCATCCTTATGTGCCACAATGGCGCGATATCATGCGAAGTAACAAATATCTTTTTGTACTTCTCTGGCACGCCTTCTACATCCTTGACAGATCCTTTTTCAGCGATCTCCTCCATGAGTTTTCTTGAATAAAAACCCTCTTTCTTTGCAATAGCCTCAAACAATGAATTCACCTCTATAAGTTTATCGTTGTCCATGACATTTCTATAATACGATAGCGCAAAGAGCGGTTCAATGCCGCTCGAGATATTCGAGATGATCGAGATAGTGCCTGTGGGCGCAATAGTAGTAAGCGTGGCATTTCTCCTCTTGCCCACTGCCTGGCTGGAAAACACGCTGTCGTTATATGCGGGAAACGCACCCCTTTTGTCAGCAAATCCTTCAGATTTTTTCTTGGCCTCGCAGTCTATAAAACTCATCACCTTCTCAGCCAATTCCACTGCATCGTCGCTATTATAGGCCATCTCCAGCTGGATCAACATATCTGCCCAGCCCATTATGCCAAGCCCTATCTTTCTATTTGTCCTGGTCATCTGCTCTATCTCTACTAGAGGAAATTTATTCATATCGATCACGTTGTCCAGAAAGTGAACCCCGAGATGCGTAAGTCTTTTTAATTTTTCCCAATCCACTTCCTTCTTGCCATTATTTTCAGACACAACCTTTGAAAGATTTATCGAACCCAGATTACAGCTTTCAAAAGGCAAGAGTGGTTGTTCTCCGCATGGATTAGTTGATTCGATCTCGCCTAATCCAGGCGTGGGATTGCATTGATTGATCTTGTCAATAAATACAATGCCTGGCTCTCCATTCTTCCATGCCATCTCTACGATCAGATCAAAGACCTCTTTTGCTTTAAGTGTATTTACAACTTTTTTAGTATGCGGATCTATCAAATTATATTCTTCGTCGTTTATTACCTTATTCATAAAATCTTCAGTAATGGCAATGGATATATTAAAGTTGGTTATCTCTTTATCATTTTCTTTGCATTTTATAAATTCAAGGACGTCAGGATGATCCACTCGTAAAATACCCATGTTGGCCCCTCGACGAGTGCCTCCTTGCTTCACAGCCTGGGTGGCGGCATTAAAGACCTTCATAAATGAAACCGGACCGCTTGATACCCCTCCAGTTGAACGCACGACACTATTTTTTTGACGTAATCTGGAAAAACTAAAACCTGTCCCGCCTCCACTTTTGTGGATCATAGCGGTATTCTTTATTGCATCAAATATAGATTCCATTGAATCGCCAATGGGAAGCACAAAGCAGGCTGATAATTGGCCAAGATCTTTGCCGGCGTTCATGAGAGTGGGGGAATTCGGCATGAATTCAAAATCTGTCATCATTTTATAGAAATTCTTTTGTGTCTCAGCCACCTCTGTGTCAGTGGCTCCGTATAATCTGTCTGCCTGCGCAATATGATTAGAGACCCTGACAAACAATTCTTCAGGAGTTTCTATAACATTTCCGTTCTTATCTTTTTTCAGGTATCTTCTCTCGAGGACCTTCAGGCAGTTTTCAGAAATGTGTAATTTTTTGGCGGGACTTACATTTACCTGCATCTTCATCTCCTTCGGAGTTTAAAAAATTTTTGCGGATAAAAACAAGTATATCACTTGATATTTCTATGTCAAGCTAAAAATACAAGATATTGCTGTTTTCAGACAATAAACATCTATATATTGTGGTATTTTCAAACCCGTCCGCCTAAGGCGGACGGGTTTGAAAGAAGGTTCTAAATTATCTCGACGCTGTCTTTAGGGATCCAGCCCCTGAGGTCTTTGGAAAGATCTATCTCAAACCAATCCTGTCGCTCTTTTACAACCTTTACCTTAGTGCCTTCGTGTATAGTAAATTGCGGGAGATAATCTTTTTTTGGCCCGCTTCGCACATCCACCTTACCAACGACGACCACTGCATGAGTCACTAAGGTCTCACTGTGGATCTTTGAAAATAAAAATATCAAAAATATTACTAACGCCAAAGCAATCGTCCCACTAGTATAAAACAATGTCTTTCTTTGCGTAATAAAAAATATTGAAAAGATCAAAAGCGCTATTATAGAAAGATAAAAAAGTGACGAAAATAACGTCAATTGATTCACATCCATCCTGTCGTAAGCAAAAAGTATCATATCTAAAATAAAACCGCGCTCCGGCGCTTCTATCTTGTCGACTATGCCAGCCTGGGCAAGCTTAAGATTCGATATGATATCCCTGTCGCCTGGCGCTGCTTCAAGCGCCCTTTCATAATTTACGATCGCCTTGCCGATCTTCTTTAATTTAAAATAACTATTCCCGAGATTATAAAAAACCTCTGGAGATACCCTATCCATCTTTACAAGCTCATCATATAAGGAAACCGCTTCTTCGTATGCCTCGTTCTCATAATTTAAATTTGCCTTTCTATAAATATGCTCTGGTGACTGCGCAAAGGCTGTGCCGCAAAAAATAAAAACTATAATGATAAGACATAAGATCCTTCTCATCTCATCCTTTCGAGTGCTGAAATGATATCTGTGGCCCTTGTGATCGTTGCCTGCATATCTTCCTTTGTAAATCTGGCGGATGCAAACCTGGCCATATCACAGATGCTAAAGAATTCCCTTATCTCTTGTATAACTGGATCTGAGATCCCTTTTGTCTTTAATTTTTCCTCAAGTAGATCCTTAGTAATAGAGGCATGCGGGATGTTCAGCCTGTCAGCGACATATTCTATTACAGATTTATGTATCTCGGCGCAAAACTCTTTGGTATTCTCTTTCAGCATGATCTGTCTAGCCTTCTTAAGCCTCTTTGAGGCGACACCTTTTGCGCGGCGGGAACGCGCATAACCCACATTAGTCAAAAGCCTCCTCTTGTGTGAGTCATATATATAAAGGAATATAAGGATCAATAAAGGTAATATATTGAGCAAGATAAATATTTTGTTTTTATACTGGTATGCCCTCCTGGGCCTCAAAACTACAGGATTAGTCTTGATATAAGAGATGTCCTTTTCCAGCAGCTTTATTTCTTCCTTTGTAAGGCCGGGGAGGAAAATATGGCTCTCAGCAGGGCCTTTATCTTCTGCCTCGCTCGCATTTATAATAATGGGGCTTATCTTTTTCTCGATATATCTTTTCTTCGAGGTATCAAAAAAAGAATATTCTATCGGGCCTATGCTAATAGCGCCCGGCCGCTTTGGTATTATAAGCTTTTCAAATATCTTTTCCCCCTGCACTACATAATTATCTTTAGAAATATTCTCAGAGCTGGCTGAGTCATAGAGTTTTACATCACTGGCCTCAGGAATCGTGGGAGAAGATATTGTATTTATATTTCCCTGTCCCTTTATTTTTATGGTCAGGGTCACAGGCTGGTTCTCTTCGACGCTGTCTTTGTCTATATTAGCCGTTATATCAAGTATACCCACATCACCTTTGAAATTTGCGGGTTTGCCTTCATGCGGCAATGGCAATATCTCGACTATAATAGGGTCTGTAGTGAGGACAATAGGCTTCCCCCTCCTGAACATGCTGAACGGATCGTTGTTAAAGATATCAAAAGGGCTTCTCCTTGAGAAAAATCTCTCTACGTCTTCTACTGTCGCCTCAAGCCTTGCCGAGCCTATTGTAAATTCACCTGGACTCGTTGCAAAAAGTGCGGTCTTTATCTCTGTCACAAGATATTTTCTTCCATTGATCATCTTATAATATTTGTTCTGAGGCGGCATATCCTCTGTCCAGAAACCCGTAGCTTGAGGCGCGCTATATCTGGGATTTTGAAACAGATTTACCGCCTGATAAAAAGCAAATGTAAGGGTTATCTGTTCATTCACATAAGCCCTGAGTTTATCGACGTAAGTTTCTATGAAGAGTTCCTTTGTTTGCTGGGTGTCGCTTGTCGCTCGTTGCTCGTATTCATCCGTAGCAGCATACGATGGGGCTTGCGGCTGAGGTGTTGATCTGGGCGTGACCTTTACATTTATGGTGTCAGTTGAATATGTATCTCCTTCATAATCAATGCTAAATGGCCCTATAGTATAATCACCTGTATCATTGGGGACAAGCGCATAGGTAAATGTAACCGAGCTATTTACCTGACCATTCATTATTGAAAGATTCTGAGACCTGCCGGATGAATACGCTGTAAAACCGTCCAGGCTTGGTATGGTCGGCTGCGGGATGTTTGCCATGCTTCCGCTCACGGTTATTGTAAGCATGAGCTGTCCGTCCAGGGCGATCTGGCGCCTATCCACATCCGCAGATATAGAGATATCACCAGCGTAAGAAATGCTTGTTGAGAGTATAAATAAAATTGTAAGTATGATCTTTTTCATAACAATATTCTTCTCGATCCGCCTAAGACGGAAATCTTGTTCGAGCAAAGTCGAGAACTACCAATCCTTCTCCACCTTATACCTGCCCTCCGGCAGCATCCTTAATTGTTTCTGCAGATCTTTTTCATCATCCTTAAATGCATCCAGGAGCCTGATAGCGTCTTCTTCTGACATCTCTTTTTCGTTGCCCGGTTTCTGTTCAGGCCTTGCTTCCTCTCCTGTTTCCCTCTCTTTTTTATCCTCTTCTTCTTGCCTTTCTCCAGCACCAGGCTTATTCTCCTCTGACTCTTTTTCTTCCTCTTCGGATCCCTTAGCCTTGGCCTGCTGTTCTTCAGACTGCTGCTGCGAGGGTTGTTCTTCACTTTTATTCTGCTCTTTATTTTCCTTATTTTCTTTAGATTCTTGTTTTTCTTTTTTTTCCTGTTCTCCTGACTGGTCTTTTTTCTGTTCCTCCTGTATTTTTTTCTTTATAAATTCTATATTATACTTTGCGTCTTCATCATCAGAATCTATCTCAAGAGACTTTTCATAATCCTTTATCGCCTCCGGAAGCTTACCTATCCTGTAATGCGTATTCCCCATATTATAGTATGTCTTGCTCTTAAGTTCATCCTTTTTTGCATCCAAAGATTTCTCATACTCCTTAAACGCCTCCTCATATTTTTTCTGCTCATGCAGCGCATTGCCAATATTATAATGCAGCTCTTTCCTGTCAGGGCTATCTATCTGGGCGTCGCGCCACTTTGACAGGGCCTCGTCAATTCTCTGTTCATTGTATAGTTTTGCGCCTTGTTTATTTTTCCTTGCTGCGCTCGTCTGCCAGAACCAGCCTACGCTGGAAAAAAAGAACACTATCATAAACAGGCACTTTAAAAATACCTTCATCTTCTTTTTCTGTCTCCTATTGAAAACTCGATACATAAAAGTATCAATGCAATGCCGAGAAAATATTGAAACCTATCCTCATATTGAGTGAAGAGACGGCTCGAAAGATCTTTTTTCTCCATCCTGTTTATCTCATCATATATCCTGTCCAGTTCAAAATCACTGGCCGTGGCGTTGTAGTATTTTCCACCTGTAAGCAGGGCGATCTTCTGCAGCACTGTATCGTCCAGCCTGGACAGGACGACTTCTCCCTGTCTATCTTTCTTATAACCCTTGAGGTCTCCATCATTATTCATAATAGGGATAGGCTCCCCTTTCTTACTGCCAATACCTATAGTATATATAATGACGCCTTGCGCCTTTGCCTCTTTAGCAGCGCTCAGAGGATCAGCCTCATGGTCCTCTCCATCTGTCAAAAGGATCATTACCTTGTGCTTCCTCTGTTTTTTAATAAATGAGGCTATGCCGGTTTTTATTGCATCGCCTATTGCTGTGCCTGGCTTGGGGATCATGCCAGCCTCCACAATACTCAAAAACATCTTTGCTGCATTGTAATCTAACGTAAGCGGGCACTGGACAAAACTAGCGCCTGCAAATGTCACTATCCCAACCCTGTCTCCTTTTAGTTTATCAATGAGTGAGGAGACTTCGAGCTTTGCCTTTTCTAAACGATCAGGCCTTATGTCCTGAGCAAGCATACTCTCGGATGTGTCTATTGCTATTAATACATCCACCCCGCGCCTCTGTGTCATGGTCAGTTTCGTGCCTATCTGAGGCCTTGAAAGGCTAAGGATCAAAAAGCCTGCTGCAACAACTATCAGGATCCTGCTGGCCCTTTGCTTGGCCGCGCTTTTTGATACAGAGAGTTTCTCAAGGGTAACCCTGTCTCCGAATATGTCCAAGGCCTTTTTTGTCCTGATAGAAACAAGGACAAAAAATACCGCCAATATAGGGATGAGTATCAGAAAATTAAGATAAACAGGCGAACCCCAGTGCATCCTACCCTCTCTAACTTTACACTCTTACAATGTCAAAGTGTAAAGTTACTTTACGGTATTTTACGAAATACAGTATTGGCCAATAGTATCTCTAACAGCAAAATGATAAATCCCGGCAATAGAAAATATCCAGCCATTTCAGTATAATTTGCGTATTCTTTTGTTTCGATCTCGGTCTTTTCCATCTGGCCTATTGTCTCATAGATCTCACGAAGACCTTTTTCATCCTTTGCCCTGAAATACAACCCGCCTGTTTCATCTGCTATGCCTTTAAGCAAGGCCTCGTCTATCTCTGTATCCATCTGAACATATCTTTTTCCAAAGATGGGATCCTCTACAGGATATAATGCGCTTCCAGGTCTTCCAGCTGCTATCGTGTATATCTTTATACCCAGGGCCTTTGCTGTTTTTGCTGCGGTAGACGGATCTATTTTTCCTGCATTATTTATGCCGTCAGTCAAGAGTATTATAATCTTGCTCTTTGTGGCAGTGTCTCTGAGCCTGTTGACGGAATTCGCGATCGCGGTACCTATTGCAGTGCCATCTTCTATTATTCCTATATCTATCTTGTCCAATAGATCCAAAAGCACCCCGTAATCAAGTGTGAGCGGGCACTGGGTAAGGCTGTGTCTTGCAAATACTACAAGACCGATCCTGTCGTGGTGCCTGGATCTTATAAATTCTTCCATGACCTCTTTTGCCGCCCCCAATCTATTCTGCGGCTTAAAATCTTCTGCCCTCATGCTGCTGGATGTATCAAGCGTAAGCATTATATCTATGCCCTCTGTAATGATCTCTTCCTCTTCCTGGCCAGACTGAGGCCTTGCTATTGCGAGTATAAAGACAAAAATTGCGATCATCCTCAGGATCATCGGCACATAACGATACCTTACCCTGAATCCAGGCCTTATTCCTCTTGCCATAGAGGTATCGGAAAACACGATGCTTGCCTCGCGCGTCTTCTGCCGCCTGAAATAATCCCAGATGAATAAGGGGATCAGGCCCAGTAATATTAAGAATATCGGATTCGCAAATCGCATAATATTATTTAACCACCCCACCCCCGTCCCGGGTCAGGGCTACGCCCGGACCCGGGACGGGGGTGGTAATCTTAATTAGCTCCCTCGCCTCGCTATACGCCTCGTCTATTTCCTTTTCGCTCGGTATATATTTTGCGAACTTTACAAGGTCACAATCCTCTAATAGATCTCTTATCCTGTCTGTCCATTCCCTCTTGACTTTCTTTATTCGCATATCCTGATAGAGCTCCCATGTAGTCCTATCAAGAACAGATATCCTGAATCTTTCCTCTATATACTTACGCACAATATCTGAAAGCCTTATATAGTACTCTTTGACCAGGCCTTTCTCGATTAATTTCATATCTAAAAGAGACTGCAGTCCTTCCATGGCAATCTGTTCTGGCGGCCTAGGCGGCAAAAGAGATTCTTCTTCAGCATGCCTTTTTCTCTTAAAATAAATAAAGGCAAGCGCCCCGCATATGATCAATAGAACTAATATAATAAATGGCCAGAAAGAGATCTCGCTGATTTCTATTGGGCTTTTTAAAGGTCTTATATCATCCATATTTATCTAAATCTTTTAGCGCGCGTCCTGAAAAAAAGTATTAGGGGTTTTATATAAGATCTGTCAGTCGATATATCTACTGAGTCCATGCTCATTGACTTAAAGGCCTTGTTGCGGCTCTCTACAAAAGAATCTCTTCTCTTTTTGAGTTCATTCCTTAAAAAATCATCGCTTGAATCCAGATAGAGCCGCTCGCCTGTCTCAGCGTCTTCAAATTCCAGAAGCCCTATACTGGGTAGATGCGTCTCTCTCGGGTCAGATATCGATATCCCTATTATGTCGTGGCGCTTATTTAATATCCTTAAAAGTTTCTCGTATCCGGAGTCAATAAAATCAGATATAAGAAATACTACGGTCTTTTTTTTCAAGACCTTGCCAAGGTATTCAAGCGCAGTGTTTATACTTGTCTTTTTACCTTTTGCCTTGTGATACAAAAGCTCTCTTATGACCCTTAAGACATGCGGCCTGCCTTTTTTAGGCGCAATAAACTTCTCTACCTTGTCTGTAAAAAGAAGTAGCCCGACCTTATCATTATTCTTAATAGCGCTGAATGCAAGAAGCGCGCCTATCTCAGCCATCACATCCCGCTTCATCTTTTCTGCTGAACCAAAATAACCAGACCCGCTCATATCAGCCATCAATAAAATCGTAAGCTCTCTCTCTTCAACAAACTTCTTTACATGCGGGTGCCCTGTCCGGGCTGTGACGTTCCAGTCGATCGAACGTATGTCATCACCTGGAACATATTCTCGCACCTCGTGAAACTCCATGCCCCGGCCCTTGAAGACAGACTCATATTTTCCAGCAAAGACATCATTCACAAGCCTGCCTGTGCGGATCTCTATCTGGCGAACTTTTTTTAGGATTTCTTTAGGGATCATTATTACGGTACTTCGATCTCGTCAAATACGCGTTTTACGATGTCTTCGCTTGTCATCTCTTCTGCCTCTGCTTCGTAGGTGACGATGATGCGGTGTCGCAGCACATCCATGCCGACCTCTTTCACATCTTCAGGCGTTACATAGCCACGGCCCCTGATAAACGCATGCGCCCTGCTTGCAATGTTCAGGTATATAGACGCCCTTGGAGAAGCGCCATACGCGATCAGGTTCTTTATATCCAGGTTATATTCATCAGGGCTTCGCGTTGCATACACAAGATCTACTATGTAATCCTTGACCTTATCATCTATGTAGACCTCGCTGACGATATTCCTTGCCTTAATAATATCCTCTGGTGAGATCACGGCATTTACCTTAGATGGCTCCTGGCCTGCCATACGCTCCATGATCTCTTTCTCTTCTTTTTTATTAGGATAATCGATCTTTATCTTCAGCATGAATCGATCTACCTGCGCCTCGGGAAGAGGATATGTGCCTTCCTGCTCAATAGGATTCTGCGTGGCCAAAACCAGGAATGGATCATCCAGCTTAAATGTGTCCTCTCCTATTGTGACCTGACGCTCCTGCATTGCCTCCAAAAGCGCGCTCTGGACCTTGGCAGGAGCTCTATTGATCTCATCAGCAAGTATTAGATTTGAAAATATAGGGCCTTTCTTGGTCGTGAATTTTCCGTCCTTTGGATTATATATAAGCGTGCCTGTTATATCTGCCGGTAATAGGTCTGGCGTGAACTGTATCCTCTGAAAGTCAGTCTGGATACATTTTGAAAGAGTCTTTACAGCCAATGTCTTTGCCAGGCCCGGCACGCCCTCTATTAATATATGACCATTTGCAAGGAGCGTGATCAAGAGCCTGTCGATTAAATATTTCTGCCCGACAATGACCTTGGCAAGCTCTGCATTCAATTGCTGGACAAAGAGACTTGCCTCCTTGACCTTTTCATTGATCTTCTTGATATCCTGACCATATTTTGGACTAAAATCTACCATCTGCCCCTCCTTCTACATTAAAGTTATCCACAATTTCCTATTCCTAAAATAATCCGCCTAAGGCGGATTAACGGTTATATGCTTAGATTTTTTAGCCTCTTTACTCTCTCCTGGACTGGCGGGTGCGTGCTGAAAAGCGCTGCAAGGCCCTTGCCACTTAAAGGATTTACTATAAATAGATGCGCGGTCGAGTGATTTTCTTTCATTGGATTTGCCCTGGCGCCTTTTTCTAATTTTAAGAGCGCTTGAGCAAGGCCGCTGGGCGTGCCTGCCATATATGCGCCTCTTTTATCAGCAGAGTATTCCCTTGTCCTGGATATGGCAAGCTGTATGAGCATGGCTGCTATAGGCGCTACTATCAGCATGAAGAGATACCCTATTACATTACCGTCTCTGCTTCTTCCACCCCTGCCGCCAAATCCTCCAAACATTGCAGCCCACCTTGCCCAGGACGCAAGAATTGTGATCGCGCCTGCAATCGTCGCCGCAACCGTCATTATCAATGTGTCCCTGTTTTTTATATGTGAAAGCTCATGCGCAATAACGCCCTTAAGCTCGTCTCGATTTAATATATTTAAGATGCCCTGCGTAACACAGACTGCTGCATGAGAGGGGCTCCTGCCTGTTGCGAATGCATTGGGTGAATTCTGCGGCGTTATATAAAGGCGCGGCATAGGAAGTTTAGCGGACTGAGTCAGCTCTCTTACCATATTATAGATCTCAGGCGCCTCGCTCTCGTTTATTTCCTTAGCCTTGTACATCGCAAGCACTATCTTGTCACTGAACCAAAAGGCCCCGACATTCATAATAAACGCAAATATAAAAGCATATATAGCTCCTGTATTACCCCCTAAGTAGCCGCCTATCCATACAAGGAGCATGGTAAGCGCCGTCAATAAAAGACCTGTCTTTATATAATTCACAAAAATCACCTCCAAAACAAAGATAGACCCACGAAGCGCAGGGCCTATCTTCAATATTTTCAATAAAGTTTATTTTTTCTTCTCTTCTTTTTTTGCCTGGCTAGCATCTCTTATCTCACTTATTCCTGCAAAAAAGGCTGCAAGCCCGCCTAACACAAGCACTGGAGGCACGCAACCCTTTAAGATAATGACAAAACTCCACCACCATGTCCTTAATCCCCAAATACCCATAAGGATGGCGATTATACCGCCAAGTACTGTTACATATTTACCCATTTCATCCCTCCTTTTTTAAATAATAGATTTATTTTATACATAGAAATTAACTCTGTCAATAGTTTCTGGGGCCGTCGGTTACTCTAAATATCTCCCCAGCTCCCCCCATGTCTTGGGTCCGACCTTGCCGTCTACCTTCAGGCTCTTTGCCCTCTGAAATTCCTTTACTGCCTGGTCTGTCCTTAGCCCCGCCTTACCATCTATCGCGCCGGGGTCAAATCCTGCATTCTTCAGGGCTGTCTGTATCTCGGTAGTGGTGGGCATTCGTTCGCTATTGGCCATGATCTCTTTTGAATAAGCGCTCCTCACATCTACTGCATAGGTCCTATCCACTGCGCTCTCATCAGCATCTCTCATTATGTCTTCGATCATCTCCCATGTGCGCTTATCTACATAACCTGTGCTTTTAAGCCCTCTTGATTCCTGAAATTCCTTTATTGCCTCGCGCGTCCTCTGTCCCATCCTGCCATCTACAACATCTATAACATACTCAAGGTTGGTTAAAGTAATCTGGATCTCTTCCACGCGAGGATTTGCCATGTCAGTACTGCCGATCAGATCCTCTTCTTCTTTCTGATACTGGACTGACTTCGGCACTATATTGCATCCGGAAAATATTCCAGTTATAAAAATAATAAAAATCAGGTACCAAACTTTTCTCATGATCATCTCCCTTGTTTTTACCTTCTCCAAACCCGTCCGCCTTAGGCGGACGGGTTTGGACTACTCACCCCAGCAAATATTATCAAAATCACAATAAGAACACTTTTTCTTGTCGCGTTCAGTAAGCTTTTCAAAATGAAGGTCCTGAATACCCTGCCACGCGTTCTTTATTATACCGACCATCTGGTCCACCATATCCTCGTTAAGCTCGACTTCAAGCTCTGTCGGTTCGTCTTTTTTTATACCATATTTCTTTATCTCTTCCTTTGCAGGCTCTACAAAAATAAGAAGGCCATGGCTGACTGATAAACTCTTATCCGGGCGCGTCTTGTCTCTCTCGAATAAAAGCTTATAACAGACAAGCTGCCGAAAATACGCGTCACACGATTCATCCTCCAGGTCTTGGCAATTATAAATACCCTGAGCATGCTTTTTCACCTGCCCTGTCTTATAATCCACTACCCTCACGGATCTATTCTTTTCGTCGCGCATCTCCAGTTTATCATACTTGCCTGTAAAAATAATACCGTCTATATTTATGGGAGTCCTGTTTTCAAGCCCAATGGGCTTTATGGGTCTTGACGAGATCCTGTCGTAATACCTTTTTAATTGGCTAAATTGCTCTACGCATCTAAGCTCTATTGCCTTCTCGGGGCCCTGGAATTTCAGGGCCTCTAAGAACCTGTCTTTAAAAAACTGAAGATCTGGAAACTTATCTGTTTTTATGTAATGCCTGTAAATGTGCTCGAGGCCGCCATGGACTGCATTACCAAAGATCAGGCTCTGTTTTTTTGGGCCGGGGAGCATAAGCACATTGTCATAAAGAAATTTCCTCCTGCAGCCAAGATAATTATTCAGGCTCGTGGGATTTAAAGGCATATCACTCACAAGATCCCGCAATACTTCCTCAGTTCCTATGAAGGGGTCTGATTTTTCTGTCTTTTTTAAAGACTCGACTAAAAGATCTTCTTCGCCTGCTGAAGAGGCCCTGCTCTCGATCCCGAGGTGATATAAAAACGAGCTTGAGATCTGATTCTCCTGCGGACTTGATGTGAAAAGCACATTGCCCCTGGCCCGGCTTAAGGCCACATAGAACAACCTTGTCTCATCATAATATCTCAGCTCTTTTATTCGGTCTTTACTGCTGACTCTCTCAATAGTCTTTAATAAATCCGGAGAAAGCGGGATCAGATCAGGCATAGGTCTTATGGGCCAGTTCTTATCCTGCAGGCAGAATGGTATTATCACGCTGTGAAATTCCTGGCCCTTTGAGCCGTGCGCAGTAAAGATCCTGACGCCATTCTGCGTCAGAGTGACAAGCTTGCCCTGCACAGGCATGTTGTGCTCATTGCGCGTGTTTATCTCTCCTACAAAATCTCTCAAGGAAAGGCCAGGAGTTGAGAAATCAGAATCTTTGACCATATTTATAAATGATGCGAGGCTTCTCAGGTCTCTGATCCTCAGGATATCGTCTTTATCATATTTTTCGAGTATATACTTAAATACGCCTGCCTCTTTCATGTATTCCATCAAGACAGTGTGGATAGGCTTATATGAAGCGTCTGCCAGAAGTTTCTTGATTATCGTCACTGCATTTTTAAGCCTGGGGGCCAGGTCCTCTTCGCTAAAAAGCTCTGAAAGAAGCGTAACGCTTTCTCTGTTTCTCTTCTTTTTGGTCACCCTGTTTATAGACTCCAATATGTCTTTATACGGTATCTGAAAATAATCAGAGGTGAGGATCCGGTAAAGGATCCTGTCTCTATCCATATAATTTTCCGGCTCGATGCTCGCAAGCTCCAGCACATCCAGTATCTGCCTCACGCGCGGCTCTGAACGGATGTCTTCTTTTCCATCTGTGGCGTAAGGTATGCCATTCTGTAAAAACTTATCTATCAGCTTCAGCATCAACGCCCTTTTTCTTACAAGGATCACTATGTTATTGTACGGGGATTTCCTTTCTTCCTCTGTCAATTCCTTTGAGGCCAGGATCTCTTTTTTAAATCCCTCGATCCTTTCCACCAGAAAACACAGCTCTTCCTCCTGCTTGCTGAATTCATGGAATTCTATGGATTTTTTCTTAAAATCCCTTACGGGCAAAAGGGCCTTTTCGCCTGCGCGCTGCTCTTTTGGGACATTAGTTATCAGTTCCTGGGAAAGATCTATGATCTCTTTTGAAGACCTGTAGTTATTCTTCAGCGCTATGGTCTCAAGGTCCTTGAACTTTTTCTTGAGCTCTTTGAAATTTCCGACACTGGCGCCCTGGAATCTGTATATAGACTGGTCATCGTCGCCCACGCAGCATAGATTAGGGCTCTTTCCCTTTAAAAGCGAGAAAAGAAACTTAAGCTGCGCGCCGTTTGTATCCTGAAATTCATCCACCATTATATACCTGAACTGTTCTTCATACCTTTGTTTTAAAGGCCTCTCGTTATTCAGGGCATCTGTCGCAAGCATGATCATGTCGTCAAAATCATATCTCCCGCGCGCATCAAAGACGTCTTTATTCTTGCCTTCCTTTAATCTTTCATATTGTTCATACACGAGCGCCAGGGCCTTTATCTTTGGAATATGCCTTTCCTCGACATAGACGCGGTCTGGCTTTACTTTTTTAACATATTCTGAAAATTCCGCCGGGCTTATACCCTCTCTTTTTAATTCGCCTATTCTTTTCTGTATCTCTCTTACGTATGTATAGGGCGCCCTGAAAGGCCTTATCTCAGAGATGTCCTTCGTGTTATCCAGGATATACTCTATTGCCTTTACCTTTTCTATATCAGTTATCTGTACCCTTTCCTGTATATAGTTAGCTGCCTCTTCTGAATCCAGTATTATGGAATTTGCAAAGCTGTGAAATGTGCCGACCTGCACGTCATAGCCCTGAAAGCCAATGATCTTTGCAAGTCTCTCCTTCATTGTCTTTGCTGCTGCATTGGTATAGGTGAGGATAAGGATGTTCTCAGGAAGGGAGAGCTTTTTTTGGATGATATTTGCTGCCCTGACAGAAAGAAGTTGTGTCTTTCCTGTCCCAGGCCCTGCCAGGACCAGCACTGATCCTTCTAAAGAATCTACAGCCTTTTTCTGCTCAGGATTTAGCTCGTCGTAAAACCTCTGAAAGCCTGTCATATATATAGTATTCTAACCCATCTATAATATATGTCAAGCAGCGGGAATTAGAAG
>CAZTIQ010000021.1:0-3954 GCA_964613735.1 uncultured Planctomycetia bacterium
GGGTTCCACAGTTACTTCACCCGCCAGGTAGTGCCTTCTTTCGTATCTTCCAGTGTAATACTTTTTTTATCCAGGTCCTGCCTTATCTTATCAGCTGTCTTGAAATCCTTGTTCTTTCTGGCCTGGATCCTCTTCTCTATCAAGACGTTTATGTCTTTTTCTGGTATTGATAGCTGCGCTTGTTTTTGCTTAAACGCCAGGCCCAAAACATCTCCAAGTTCTAAAATCGCCTTACTGGCTTTCTTTAAATGCTTCAAATGTTTCTTATTGTCATATTTTGACCAATGTAAAACCGTATTGCCTGCCCTAACAATGTCAAATAAAGAAGCAAAGGCATCAGGTATGTCAAAATCATTATCCATGTATTTCTCAAAATCTGAATAAATATTATCTGATTGCTTTTTAAACGCCGCGAGCGGTGACTTCTTAAAATTTGACCCGCCGATCTGATGATGCCCCTTCTCTCTCTTTTTTACTTCTTCTAAGAATCTGATGATCCTGCCCAGCGCTTCCTTGTTTGCTTCCATCCTCTCCCAAGAAAAATCTACCGGATGTGAATAATGCGTACCTAAGAAAACTAACTTCAGCACGTCTGCCGAATATTTTTTCAATACCTCGTCAACCGCAACAAAATTGCCCAGGGACTTGGCCATCTTTTCTTTATTGATAGTCAGGAGGCCATTGTGTATCCAGTAACGCGCAAATTTCTTTCCAGCGCCCTCTGATTGGGCGATCTCATTTTCATGATGCGGAAAGATAAGGTCTATGCCGCCGCCATGTATATCAAACTCATCCCCTAAAACATCCGAACTCATTACTGAGCACTCTATATGCCATCCAGGCCTGCCTTTTCCCCATGGACTGTCCCATGAAGATTCTCCTTCCTTTGCCTTTTTCCACAAAGCAAAATCAAGGGGATCTTTTTTATTTTCTCCTGGAGAAACGCGCGCGCCGGATTCAAGCATCTCAAAACTTTGATTAGATAATTTACCGTAATCCTTTGCCATTTTTATATCAAAATACACATCGCCGCCTGATTCATAAGCCATGCCATTTTTAATCAAGAGCAGCACAAAATCCTTCATCTTATTGATATACTCTGTGGCCTTTGGCTCTTTGTCAGGCCTCTGGATACCCAGTTCATCCATGTATCTGTGGTAAGATCTAAGATATTTATCTGAGACCTTTTTTACGGCGCTATTCAGGTCTTCGCCTTTAAATTCTTCCCTGGCCTTATTGATTATTTTATCGTCCACATCTGTCACGTTTCTTACAAATGTGACTTTGTATTTTTTATATTTAAGATACCTTTGTATGACATCAAATACATAGGCGCTCCTTGCATGACCGATATGCGGTTCGCCATAGACTGTGGGCCCGCACACATACATCGTGACTGTGCCTTTCTTTAGAGGCCTAAATTCCTCTTTCTTGCGAGTTAGGGTGTTGTTGATATGGATAGTCATAAAAAGTGTAAGGTGTAAAGCGAAAAACGTAAAACTGAAATGCAAAACTTAAAGTTTTACGTTTTAAGTCTTAGTTTTTAGCTTTGCGCCTTTAGTTTTTCACTAAAGATGCTACTGCATACGCTGCAAGGGCCTCTCCTCTTCCAAGGGCGCCTATACCTTCCTGTGTGGTTGCTTTTACATTGACGCTGTCCTTTGCTATGCCCAGGGCTCTTGATATCTCTTCTCTCATACGCTCTTTAAACGGGGCGATCTTAGGATCTTCTAAAATAATTACAGAATCAATATAATCTACATTAAATTTCTTTTCCTGTATCAGCTCCTGCACCTTTTTCAAAAGTTCTATACTGGCTATGCCGGCATATCTATCATCATTCACAGGAAACTGATGACCTATGTCATCAAAGCCGCCAGCGCCTAATATTGCATCGCAGATCGCATGTATGAGCGCATCGCCGTCTGAATGACCTTCGAGACCCATGACATGAGGTATCTCTATGCCGCCCAGCATCAATGGCCTATCCTCGACAAATCTGTGAATATCATAACCTATTCCGACTCGCATAATGACCTCCTGCTATTAGCTTTCAGCTGCTGAACCCCGAACCACTCGCGGAGTTTATCCCGAGCAAAGCCGAGGGGCTCGGGTACGGTACGGGGCATGGTCTGATGGCTGAAGGCTCACTTGTATAACATCTCAGCTAGCTTCAAGTCTTCCTGTGTAGTGATCTTTATATTCCTATATGACCCCATTACGACCTTTGGCTTCACGCCCAGAAGTTCAACGAGCATGGAATCATCTGTAAAATTAGTCTTTTTCCTGCTTGAAGTGGCATATGCCTTTTCTATTAAGTCCCTTTTAAATACCTGCGGGGTCTGGGCCTCCCAGAAATCCTTTCTATCAGGGGTATCTACTATGCGGCCTTTCTTGTCTATGCGCTTTAAGGTCGGTTTTACAGGCACTGCTAGTACGCTTGCGCCAAAACGCTGCGCGGCCTTTAACGAAGACTCTATTAGATCATCTGTGATGAAAGGCCTGATCCCGTCATGGATCAATACATAATCTATGTCGCAGGAGATATTTTTTAATGCATTACGAACAGAATCTTTTCTTTCTCCGCCGCCAGAGACAAGACTGGTTTTTTTAATGCCGTACTTATTTATTATTTCACGCCTTGCCTTTTTAAGCTTATTTTTATTTACAGCTACAATTACCTGGGTTATATATTTATTTTTTGAAAGCCTTAGCAGAGTATGGGCCAGTATTGGCCTGCCGCGCAGTTTAATATATGGCTTATCTAATCTTGATTTAAAACGCCTTCCCTTGCCTGCGGCGGGAACAATAGCTGCAACCTTCATAATAGCCTTAAGCCTTATGCTCTAAGCCATAAGCTTTTAGCAGCAGCAAAAAAATCATTGTTTTTCATTTTTTGCTTATAGCTTAAAGCTTACAGCTTATTTTATTTTCTATTTCTTTTCAAGTCCTCTGGCAATTTCCCGAATATCATCCTGCCTGCAGCTGTCTGGAGCACGCTGCCCACGATCACCTTCACGCTCTGGCCGATCAATCTCCTGCCGTTGTCTATCACGACCATGGTGCCATCCTCTAAATATCCCACACCCTGATTATATTCTTTGCCTTCCTTTACAAGCCTTATCTCCATGCCCTCTCCCGGCAGGACAACAGGCCTGAGCGCGTTTGCAAGCTCATTGACATTCAAGACCTTTACGCCCTGGATCTCTGCGATCTTGTTAAGGTTGAAGTCGTTAGTAAAGACCTTTGCGCTCAATACCTTTGCAAGCTTGACGATCTTTGCATCCACTTCTTTAATATCAGCAAAATCCTCATTGTGTATCTTTACATCTATATTTGGATTTTTTTGAAGCTTGGCCAGTATATCCAGCCCGCGCCTGCCGCGCGCGCGCTTCAGAGAATCACTTGAGTCAGCTATCTGCTGCAGTTCCCTTAATACAAAACGCGGCACAACAAACTTACCCTCTAAAAACCTGGTATTGGCTATATCTGCTATGCGACCGTCTATGATAACGCTTGTATCCAGCACTACAAGTTCGTCCTTTTGATCCTGTCTTGAAAACTTTACATAGGGGACAATGATGTTAAATTCATCCCTGCCACGGATAGCCACTATCATGCCGAGATAGCAAAAGATAAGCGTCAGCACCACCCTCAGAGAATAAAGCACTATCTCATCTATCGGGATAAGGGCAAGCGTATCAGAGACCAGCTTTGCCATTATAAGTCCGAATATCAGACCAAACACTGCGCTCGAGAGCCCTCTTACCGAGACCTTTCTCATTGTAAATTCAAATAAGATTATAGCTAATGCTGCAAGAAAACCTACTGCAGCTCCGATCTTTCCGAAATCCAGATTATCGTGCTGTATAAATGAGCCCACCTGAAAACCTACTATAATGCTGAGTAATATAAAAAATATGCGGATAAATATAAGTGTCATGCATGCCTCCT
>CAZTIQ010000021.1:4054-12464 GCA_964613735.1 uncultured Planctomycetia bacterium
TCCTTGGGTCTATACAAAAGCTTCCATGGATGCTTTTTAATATCCAGGATCATATCATCTATATCCTTGTACAGTTTATCGTCTGAAAGTAAACGGCCTATCGTGCCATCGCCATCTTTTGCCAGCGCAAGCACCCCTCTGAAGTCTGCGCTCAGTAGCTCAAGATTTGCTACTGTATTCTTTACAGACTCTCTGAAGCCCTCGTCGCCAACGACCTTATTCAAAGAACCGATCATGCTGTCGACCTTTGCCAATGTCTCTTGAGTCTCTCTTGTAAGTTCTTCCGTAGACACAGGGTCATATCCCCTTAGCGTTTCTCCTTTCTGTAATAGCCTTGACTCCCGTGTGCCAGGCGTGATCTCAAGATATTTCTCTCCCAAAAGTCCAAGTGTATTTATATTTGCCCCGGCATCCTCATTGACCCAGGTATTCTGCGACACCCAGACCAAAAGCCTTACCATCGGGACATTCTCTTTTTCATCAAAATACACCTCGATATCCTGCACCTCTCCCACCTCCACGCCTGCATACCTGACAGGCGCGCCAACGCTTATGCCATTTGCAAAACTAAAAAGTATATTAAGTTCATAACCGCGCTTTAAGGTGTAAAAATTCCCTATTGAAAATACAATGACTGACAATATGACTATGCCGATGAAAATAAATATGCCGACCTTTAGTTCAAAACTTGAGCGTGTAAACATAGTTTATCCCCCATCTTCTGTTATAGGCCCCTTAGAGGCGCCTGTGACAAACTGCTTCACGACTGGATCCTTTGTGTTTTTTATCTCACCGGGTTTACCTATTCCGATGATCTTACCTTTATAAAGCATTGCGATCCTGTCAGCGATCTTGTACGCGCTTATCATGTCGTGCGTGACCACGATAGAGGTGACCTTTAACTTGGTATTCAAGTCTATAATAAGTTCGTTTACTGCATCTGCCATTACAGGGTCGACTCCTGTAGTAGGCTCGTCGTATAAAATAATCTTTGGATCATTGCATATGGCCCTTGCAAGCCCCACGCGCTTTTTCATGCCGCCGCTTAATTCCGCTGGCATCAGTTCCTCTATACCCTTAAGGCCCACCAGCTCCAGGGCCCTTGCAACCTTTTTCTTCACTATCACCTCTGGCAGATCAGTGTGTTCATTTAGCGCAAAGCCCACATTCTCGCCGACAGTCATTGAGTCGAAAAGCGCCGCGCCCTGAAAGAGCATGCCAAAATTCATCCTGAGCTTATCAAGCTCCTTATAGTCCATCCTGGAGACATCTTTATTGTCAATTATTACCTGCCCAAGATCCGGCTTCAGGAGGCCTATTATGTGTTTTAAAAGCACACTCTTGCCGCCGCCTGAACGGCCTATGATGACTGTGACCTCTCCGGAGTTTATGGTAAGATTAAGGTTATCCAGGACCTTATTATCGCCGAATGATTTTGTCAGGTTTATAATCTCTATCATGGGAACATAAAGTAAAATACCGCTGTGAACAGACAATCCGCTGCTATGATTAAAATAAATGACGTCACAACAGAAAGCGTTGTGGCCTTTCCTACGCCTTCAGCCCCGCCCTCTGCCCTGAACCCCTCGTAACACGAAACTATACAGATGATCACCGCAAAGATCAGTGACTTGAAAAGCCCTGTAAATAGATCCTTAAACACCAGTGAATCATACGTCATCTGTAGATAAATAGTCGGACCTATCAATAGCTTGTAAACACCTATTAAATAACCGCCTATTATTCCCAGAAAATCCGCATAAATTGTCAAGATCGGAAGCATTATACAGAGCGCAAGAAATCTCGGCACCACAAGATACTTCACAGGATTCGCAGCCAATGTCTCGAGCGCATCGATCTGTTCAGTTACCTTCATCGTGCCCAGCTCTGCTGTTATGCTCGCGCCTACCCTGCCTGCGATCACAAGGGCGGTTAATACAGGGCCCAGCTCTCTCACCATTGAAAGCGCGACAAGGCCGGATATATATATCTGCGCGTTCATCTTTGTGAGCTGATATGCGCTCTGCAGCGCCAGCACCATGCCTGTAAAAAAAGCGACTAAAAATACAATGGGAAGACTCAGTACACCCACCTTATACATCTGCGAGAAAAACTCTTTTCTCCTGAAAGGCGGGACAAATATCTGAAACATGGTGCTTACGAGAAGATGAAATACGCCGCCTATATAGATAAAAAAGTCCAGCGATTTAACACCCAGTCTTTTCATTAAAGCCTTCATACTAGCTCCTCAGAATTTTACACTGTGCTCTATGACAAAAAACTCTTCGTTCTCTCTCATCTTCATCTTAAAGTAATCTTTGAATTCCAAGCTCATCTCTTCTGGATTGTCTCTCTCGTAATAAGTAGTAAGCGGCTCTCTGGCCACTGATTTAAAACCTACGCTCATATCATCACTTATATCCTTTGTCATATTAAGCTCGTCCATGCCTTTTTTTTCAATATCCCATCCATCCCAGACAATGCCCTTCATATCAGAGCGCACGCTTATGCCTTCGAACAAACCACCCTTGCCAATACTCCTCAGATCCACATAGCCATCCATTGCAAGCGTGCCCTTGCCCCACTTTACCCTGGAATCTACAATATTAATGATCGGTCCAAAACCCTCTAATTTTATGTTTGCCATGTCATACTCTACTATGCCGATCTTTCCATTCCTGCTCTGCACAGTTCCGTTAGAATATAAGTTTTCCAGATTTCCATTGATCTCAAACTCGCCGCTAATTATTCCCAAGGCGCTCTTAAGCCTTTTGGATCTCGTGATCAATGTAAAATCCCTTATATCAGCCCTGTTGATCTGGAGCCTGAGATCTGTCGTAAATGGGTCCAAAAGACCTACTGTGCCTACCAGCTCGTATGAAGTGCCTATCCGCATGGATTTTATTTCTAATTCATTATTGGCTATGTCAAACGACATAGAAACGTCTTTGAACGGCTTTGAATTAAAGGACGTTTCCTTAGCGAAAAGTTTTCCTGAAAACCCGGTAAGTTCCCCGTTCTCATTCCTGGTCAGCCTGCCCTTTAAAAAAATATCAGCTGAGAAGTTTATATTGTTCAGCTTAAAATCCTTTACATCAAACCTTGAAACAAAAAAATCATTGTTTAAAAAACTCATCTCCAGAGACGAGCCTTCTAATGTATCTCCCGTGAACATAGCCGGGGCTCTATCAAAATCGTAAACGCCTGTATAATCCAAAAACTCGTCATTTGTAAAGATATTCTTATAGACCTGTGGCGCGATCGACACAAAAACCGCTGCCAATAATGTAAGCCACAAGACGACCCTGATCTTTTGACGGATTATATGATATCTCATCAGCATTACCACTCCCGTCCGCCTAAGGCGGACGGGAGTGGTTCCGTATTTACTTAAACACCAACTTTCCGTTCTTGGCTGAGACCTTTATCTTTTTCCTCTTCTCATAACTCTTGGAGATGATCTCATCTGCCAGGGGATCCTCTAATAGCCTCTGTATGGTCCGCTTAAGCGGCCTTGCCCCAAAAACCGGGTCAAAACCCTTTTCTACCAGGACCTCTTTTGCGCCTTTATCTAATTCTATATCTATATCCTGTTCCTTTAAACGATCCTTGACCTCTTTTAATTCTATCTCGATGATATCGTATAGATGGTCCTTTGTAAGCTGATGGAATACGATTATATCATCGATCCTGTTTAGAAATTCTGGCTTGAAGGTCTTTTTTACCTTATCAAGGAGTTTATCCTTCATGCCCTGGTAAGTAACCCCTTCCTTTTCTGACTTAAAGCCTATTGAGCCCTGTTTTCTGAAGATCTCTGCGCCCACGTTTGAAGTCATAATAAGGATGGTATTTCTAAAATCCACCTTCCTTCCGAAGCTGTCTGTAAGGCGTCCATCCTCCAGTACCTGCAAAAGTATATTAAACACATCAGGGTGCGCCTTTTCTATCTCATCCAGAAGCACTACCGAATACGGCCTGCGCCTTACCTTCTCAGTAAGCTGTCCTCCTTCTTCATAACCGACATATCCTGGCGGCGCGCCGACAAGACGCGACACATTAAACTTCTCCATGTATTCAGACATGTCCAGCTGTATCAATGCATTCTCATCACCAAACATGAACTCTGCAAGGACCCTGCCAAGATGTGTCTTACCTACGCCTGTGGGCCCAAGGAAGACAAACGAACCGATCGGCCTTTTTGGATTTTTTATGCCTGCGCGTGAACGCCTTACTGCATGGGCGATCGCGCTTATTGCCTCTTCCTGGCCTATGATCCTTTCGTGAAGTTCATCCTCCATCTTCAAAAGCCTCGCAGACTCCTTTTGTTCTAATCTCACAACAGGCACGCCTGTCCATTTTGAGACAATGCCCGCTATCATCTCCTCGTCGACTTTAGGCCTTGCCTCCATCCTGGATTTTTTCCACTCGTTTTTGACATTGTCTAATTTTTTACGCGCCTCTTTTTCCTGGTCTCTGAGATGCGCGGCCTTTTCAAAATCCTGATCCTTTATCGAAGCGTCTTTTTCCTTGCGGATATTTTCAATTTCAGACTCCATGTCCTTTATATCCTTAGGAGCGGTCATTATAGAAAGTCTGGCCTTTGCGCCAGCCTCGTCTATTAGATCGATGGCCTTGTCAGGCAAGAACCTGCCGGATATATACCTGTCAGAAAGCTTGCTGGCTGCCTCTAATGCATCGTCAGTTATCTCTACCTTGTGATGCGCTTCATACCTGTCTCTCAGACCCTTTAAGATATCTATTGTCTCTTTGACTGTAGGAGGGTCTACCATTATAGTCTGAAAACGTCTTTCCAACGCAGCGTCCTTTTCTATATATTTGCGGTATTCGTCAAGCGTTGTCGCGCCAATGCACTGGATCTCGCCTCTTGAAAGCGCTGGCTTTAAGATATTGGACGCGTCTATAGCTCCTTCTGCGCCGCCTGCGCCCACCAGCGTGTGTAATTCATCTATGAAGATTATCACATTACTCGCGCGCTTTATCTCATCCATTATAGCCTTTATTCTTTCTTCAAACTGGCCCCTGTATTTTGTGCCGGCAACCATCAATGCAAGGTCTAAAATAATGACCTGCTTACCTTTTAATAACTCAGGGATATCTCCATTTATGATCTTCTGCGCAAGCCCTTCTACGATCGCTGTCTTTCCTACGCCAGCTTCGCCTAAAAGCACAGGATTATTTTTTGTCCGCCTGGAAAGGATCTGTATGACCCTCTCTATCTCATTCTGCCGGCCTATTACAGGATCGAGCTTGTTATCGCGCGCAAGTGAGGTAAGGTTCCTGCCAAATGCCTCAAGCGCTGGACTCTTTGATGATGCCTTTGTGCCGGTTGAATGACCTTGCCCATGCGGCGCTCCGCCTCCGCCGCTAAAACCAGGTGTTGCTGACCCAAGTATCTCTACTATCTCGCCCCTGACCTTATCCATGTCAAGGCCCAGATTCAGCAATACCTGAGATGCCACGCCCTCGCCTTCCTTTATAAGCCCAAGCAAAATATGCTCGGTGCCGATATAATTATGGCCCAGGCCTCTTGCCTCCTCGCCTGAAAGCTCTATTGCCTTTTTTGCCTTTGGCGTAAAAGGTATGTCGCCTGAGATAACTGTAGAAGGACCGGGCTTCACGATCTTTTCTATTTCCAGTCGTATCTGCTGCAGGCCGAGTCCTATTTTTTGAAGCACCACTGCTGCAACGCCCTCCCCTTCTCTTATAAGTCCAAGCAAAATATGCTCGGTACCGATGTAGTCGTGGTTAAATCTCTTTGCCTCTTCTTTTGCAAGTAATATTACTTTTCGCGCGCGTTCCGTGAATCTATTTAACATCGTGTAGCCCTCCTGTTAGCCTTCAGCTATCAGCTATTAGCTGCTGAACCCCGAACCACTCGCTTCGCTCGGGTACGGGGCATGGGCTGATGGCTGAAGGCTGATAGCTCATTTATCCTAATCTTTCTCTGATGATCTCCGCTCTTTTGACATCTCTTTCATTCGGATTAAGTTTTTTCTTTTCGAGCTTTTGAAGATGCGCAGGCTGTGTAATAATAAAAAGTTCATTTATAAGCGCCCGGTCCACTGATTTTATCAGATTTAGATCTGCTCCAAGCCTGACCAGCGAGAGCAGGTCTATGGTCTCGCTGCTGGTGATGATATGCGCGCTCTTCAATGTTCCGTATGCGCGCCAGATCCTGTCTTCCAGCACTGACTTATTCTGCGAAAGAAGCACATCCCTTGCGCTCTGCTCGTGGTCTATGATCTGCCTGATGATCCTTTCTATGTTGTCAATTATATCATCTTCCCTGTGGCCCAGGGATACCTGATTGGATATCTGGAAAAAGTTTCCGCTTGCCTCTGTG
Organism: uncultured Planctomycetia bacterium; assembly: GCA_964613735.1. Lineage (GTDB taxonomy): Bacteria > Omnitrophota > Gorgyraeia > Gorgyraeales > Gorgyraeaceae > JAHILY01. The sequence goes on from CAZTIQ010000021.1 coordinate 10,419, forward strand.
CCTTCGCCATAAAGGCCCCTTGCCGTAAGACTGAGTTTTGTAATAGCCTGCAAGACCTTGTCGATCTGTTTTGTCATCACAAGAGAAGGAAGATGCAGCATCACGGACGCCCTCATACCAGTGCCTGTATTTGTAGGACAGGCTGTCAGATAACCAAAATCAAGAGAATACGCGTAATGCAATGCATTCCCGAGTTCGCTATCAATGGAATTTATTATACGCCATGCGTCTCTCAGGTCAAACCCGGATTTCATGACCTGTATGCGCAAATGGTCTTCTTCGTTTATCATTATGCTTACAGCTTCCCTATCGCTCACGCACAGCCCTTTATTGTCTGCATCTACACTATGCTCCTTGCTCATCAAATGCCTCTCCACAAGAAACTGCCTGTCAATAGGATCTATCTTGCCTATATCCAGACACAACGAGCTCTTTATCTTTTTTGAGGCAACAATTGCCTGCTTTGCAACCTTTAAGACCTCTTGCTGTTCCTTCTTGCTTGCCCAATTGGAAAAAGGATAATTTGAGAGATTCCTCGCAAGCCGTATGCGCGAAGACATCACTATGTCAGAGTTTGGCCCAATGGAACGAAGCCACTCGCCTTGATTATTTAAAAGATCACTGATGTTCATGCTGCCTCCCCGTTATTTCTTTCCCTTTTTCTCTAGCTCCCTTACCTTATCCCTCAGCTTCGCCGCCTCTTCAAATTGTTCAAGCTGAATTGCCTTTTGCAGCTTCTCTCTCAGTTCCTGTAACTCATCCCTGGTCTTTACGGCATTAGTCACCTTTGTAGTCTTCTTTGTCGGTGACTTGCCATAGTGCTGCGTAGATCCGTGTATCCTTTTTAAGAGCGGGAGAAGCGCTTCTTTAAACGCTGAGTAACACTCACCGCATCCAAGTCTGCCTATGCGCTTAAAATCTTCGTAAGTCAGGCCGCAGCGCGGACATTTGACCTTGGTCTCCTTCTTTGTCTTTGCAAACTGGCCTCCTCCGAGATCAGCCAGTCCTGCCAGGAGGTCTGCGAGGCCAAAATGACTCTCCATCTGCGCGCCCTTTTTCTGCGCGCACCCCTCGCATATATGCAGCTCTGTCATCTTATCATCAACTATCTCTGTCAAATGTACTGTTGCCTGATTCTTCCCGCAAATGCCGCATACCATTAGTTACCTCCGATTAATATTTCACCCCGTCTTTTTTCGTAAGCTCCTTGAACTCCTTCATAAGCTTCAGCGTGATCTTTCCTGGCTTGCCAGTACCGACCACCCTCTTCTCAATGCTCACAACAGGAATGATCTCAGCTGCTGTGCCTGTCAGGAAGCACTCGTCTGCTGTAAATAGGTTGTGCCTTGTAAGGACATCTTCTTTGACATCCAGGCCCATTTTTTTACCAATATCCATGCAGGCGCCCCTTGTAATACCCTTTAATATACCCAAGTATGCAGGCGGCGTGATCAAATCTTTTCCCTTTATAATAAAGATATTGTCGCCTGTGCCTTCTGCCACATATCCTGAGGCAGTAAACATCAGCGCTTCTTCATACCCGAGATTGATCGCCTCGATCTTGGCAAGTATATTATTAAGATAGTTTAATGATTTTATCTGAGGATTCAATGCCTCAGGGATATTTCTTGGAGTAGCCACTGTGATCAGCTTTAATCCCTCTTTGTACAGCTTTTCAGGATAGAGCTGTATCTTGTCCGTGATAATGATCAGAGACGCATTCTTGCATTTTCTCGGATCCAGCCCCAGGTCACCGATCCCGCGCGTGACAATAAGCCTGATATATGAATCATCCAGCTTGTTTAGCTTCAATGTATCCAAGACTGCCTTGATCATCTGTTTTTTGGAAAAATCGATCTTCAGCATAATTCCGTGCGCAGACTCATAGAGCCTGTCAATATGCTCTTCCAGCTTAAAGACCAATCGATTATAGGAGCGGATGCCTTCAAACACGCCATCCCCATAAAGAAGCCCGTGGTCAAACACAGAGATCTTAGCATCTTTTTTGTCAAAAAATTCACCATTGATATAGATCTTGAGACTCAT
>CAZTIQ010000021.1:12564-16015 GCA_964613735.1 uncultured Planctomycetia bacterium
CTCCCATCCCTTATCTCTATGACTCTATCTGCTCTTTTCGCAATTGCCCTGTCATGTGTCACAATAACGACTGTCGCGTGATTTTTTTTATTAAGATTAAATAATAGATCCAATGTCTCCTCGCCCATCTCTGAATCCAGATTGCCTGTTGGCTCATCGCACAAGAGTACATCAGGGCTATTTATTAAAGAACGACCGATCGCCACTCTCTGCTGCTCTCCGCCTGATAACTCACCTGGTCTGTGCTGCATCCTATCGCCAAGTCCGAGCTCTCTCATCAAACTCTCTGTTGTCTTCCGTATGCCTTGAGCCTTGAGCCTAGAGTCTAGAGCCATCAACGCTGGCATCATAACATTTTCCAGCGCCGTAAACTCTGGCAGTAAGTGATAGAACTGAAACACAAACCCTATTCTTTTATTCCTCAGGCCAGCTCTTTTATTATCTTTCAATGTATAAAGATCTAAACCGTCCACAAAGACCTTGCCAGAACTCGGCCTGTCCAATCCTCCCAGAATATGCAAGAGTGTTGACTTGCCTGCGCCTGACGGCCCTACTATTGCCAGAGAACCAGCCTTCTCGATCTCAAGGTCAATGCCTTTTAAAACGTGTAAATCCTTTTTCCCGTCCCGATATATCTTATGTATCCCATCAGCTCGTAGCATATAATTCGCATTACCACCCCCGGTCCCGTCCGCCTTAGGCGGACGGGACCGGGGGTGGTTCCATTACTCGTATCTCAATGCCTCTACTGGCTCAAGCCTTGCTGCCTGATGAGCCGGATAAATAGTGGACACCAATGTTATTAAGATCGCCGCCATTATCACAGTCACTGCGTCATTGATATTCAGATTGACTGGCAATTTATCTATATAATAAATTTCTTTCGGAAGTTTTACAAATTCATATTTGTCCAGCAAGTGACACAGGCCAAATCCGCCTGCTGCGCCCAGCGCCGTGCCAATAAAACCAATAAGGAAGCCCTTCAGCATAAATATCTTCCCGATGCTGGAATTCGTAGCGCCTATTGATTTCAGGATCCCGATGTCTTTTGTCTTTTCCATGACCATCATTATAAGCGAACTTGCAATATTAAAGCATGCCACTACTACGATCAGCGCAAGTATTATAAACATGGTGATCTTTTCAAGCTTGAGCGCGCTGAATAAGTTTTTATTCAGATCTGACCAGCTCCTCACCCAGTAACTAAATCCTACGCCTTCCTGCATAGCATCCCTGATCTCATCTGCCTTGTATGCATTATCCACTTTAACGCCTATAGCGCCCGCCACATCACCTGTCTTATAAAATTCCTGCGCTGATTCGATATTTGTAAATACAAGGTTCATGTCATAGTCGAACATGCCGGAGTTAAAGATCCCAACGACCCTGAATAGCTTAGGCTTGGTCGTTGCCGCTGATACAAGAGAGATCTCATCATTTATATTAAAATTCATGCGCCACGAAAGTTCTCTGCCTATTAAAACAGTGTCTTTTTCTAAAGGAAGCGTGCCGTGCTCTAGATACTCTTCTATCTTTGTTACAAATCTTTCTCTTTCAGGGTCTATGCCTCTGAATAATACGCCGGTAACGCTGTCCTTTTGCCTGATAAGGGCCTGGCCATTTATAAAAGGTGAACTCGCTATTACATGCGGCATGCTGTTCACCTCGTCTATAAGAGCGTTGTAATCCTCTATGCCGCCGTCCTTTTCTATGACAATATGTGAATTCGTCCCTACTATTTTTTCACGCAAGTCATTGTCAAACCCGCTCATAACAGCTATCACCACAATAAGCGCAGCCACGCCAAGCGCCACGCCCATTATCGAGATAAAACTGACAATGGAAATAAACTTCTCCCTGCGCTTTGAGACCAAATATCGAAAACTAATCCAGAGTTCGTATCGCATATTAATGTACCACTCCCGGTCCCGTCCGCCTTAGGCGGACGGGACCGGGAGTGGTTTATTTCTCCGGTTTTAGCTGCGGAAACAGTATCACATCTCGTATCGACGGCTGGTTCGCGATCAGCATCACTAGTCGGTCTATACCTATGCCCAGCCCGCCTGCCGGCGGCATGCCGTATTCCAGCGCCCGCACAAAATCCTCGTCTATATTCTTAGCGCCCTCTTGCCCCACGAGCTGCTCTTGGAATCTTTTTTTCTGCTCTATAGGATCATTCAGCTCTGAGTATGCGTTTGCCACTTCCATACCGCCCATAAAAAGCTCAAACCTGTCTGTAAGCAGCGGATTATGCTTTTTCCTTTTTGCCAATGGACAGAGTTCTGCAAATAGATCGACTACAAACATCGGCTTATCTTTAGTCTCTGGCTCAAGCATCTCTGAGGTAATATTCACTATCTGCGAACGCGTAATGTCTTTGCCTTTAAAATCCATGCCGTGTTTTTTGAGCTTTTCGATCCACTCATCAGCAGGGTCATCAGGATCTATGTCAAACTTTTTCTTGATCTCATCTGCGAATGACCACCTTGGCCATGGTGTATTTAAATCGATCTCCTGGTCTTTAAATTTGATCTTCAATGTCCCCAGCACCTCTTTTGCCACGTGGCTAAAAAGCTCTTCTGTCAATCTCATCATGCCTTCGCAGTCTGAGTACGCCTCATACACCTCGACCATTGTAAACTCAGGATTATGCTTTATAGAGATCCCCTCATTCCTGAAGTTTCTATTAAGCTCGTACACCTTGTCAAACCCGCCTACCAAAAGCCGCTTCAAGTGAAGCTCTGGCGCGAGCCGTAAGAACAAGTCTGTATCAAGCGCCTTATGATGCGTTTTAAATGGCTCGCCAGCAGCGCCGCCTGCCAGAGAATGCATCATCGGCGTTTCTACCTCTAAAAATCCTCTATCATCCAGGAATTGCCTGATCTTGGCAATGATCTTGCTGCGCGTCTGAAACACCTTGCGCACATCTTCATTTACAATCAGATCCACGTATCTCTGGCGGTATCTTATCTCAACATCCTTTAGGCCATGCCATTTTTCAGGTAAAGGCCTGAGGCCTTTTGCCAATACAGTTATCTCTTCAGCATTTATCGTGATCTCGCCTGTCTTTGTCTTAAAAAACTCTCCCCGTGCCCCTAATATATCTCCAATATCTAATCTTTTAAATATATTAGTAAAGTTATCCAGCCCGATGATATTCGCTTTTACATAGATTTGCACTCTTCCAGTCGAATCCCTGAGGTCCAGAAACGCGCTCTTCCCATGTTCCCTAAGCGCAGTTATCCTGCCAGCAGTCTCGACCTTTGTGCCCTCTTTAAATCCAGCCACGAGCTTCTCTATACTCTGAGCCTTATTAAACCTCTGGCCATACGCCTCTACACCTATCTCCTTGAGAGCCTTTAACTTATCCTTCCTCTGCTCTATGTACTCATTTGCCTTTTCCTGCATATACACGCGCCCCTTTTTAAGTAATTATATAATATATACCATA
>CAZTIQ010000022.1:0-3524 GCA_964613735.1 uncultured Planctomycetia bacterium
TTTTGTAGATAATATATAAGATAAGATTGATACAAAGGTGTATCAAGGATGAATAGGAATATGTCAGGACAAGGGCGTTCTAGATGAAAGAATAGGAACGCTTTTTTTATTTTGAGTCAGATTGCATAAAAATTGCGCAATCTTACAAAGGAGCAAATCTCATGCAGAAGAAAATCAAAGATTTTATGGAGAAGGTGATAAAGAAGAATCCTGGAGAGAAGGAATTTCACCAGGCAGTGCAGGAAGTAGTAGAGTCAGTGATGCCGTTCATAGAAAAGAATCCCAAATATCAAGAGGCCAAGATTCTCGATAGGATAGTCGAGCCAGAAAGAGTGATAATGTTTCGCGTGCCTTGGCAGGATGATAAGAACGAGGTCCAGGTAAATAGAGGGTTTCGTATAGAGATGAATAGCGCGCTTGGCCCTTATAAAGGAGGACTGAGGTTACATCCCAGCGTGTATTTAGGGATCTTGAAGTTCCTGGCATTTGAGCAGGTCTTTAAGAACAGTCTTACTACGCTCCCCATGGGCGGAGGAAAGGGCGGGTCTGATTTTGACCCAAAGGGAAAGTCAGATAATGAAGTAATGAGGTTTTGTCAGAGTTTTATGACAGAGCTGCAGCGCCATATAGGGCCTGACACAGATGTGCCAGCAGGAGACATAGGTGTAGGTGGCCGTGAAATAGGTTTTATGTTTGGCCAGTATAAAAGGCTCCGCAATGAATTCACAGGCGTTTTAACAGGAAAAGGTCTTGGTTGGGGCGGAAGCTTGATAAGACCAGAGGCAACAGGTTATGGCTGTGTGTATTTTGCAGAAGAAATGCTTAAGGCAAAGGGCGATTCTCTTAAGGGTAAGACTTGCGTGATTTCAGGTTCTGGCAATGTTGCGCAGTACACGGTGGAAAAATTACTTCAGCTTGGCGCAAAGCCAGTCACGCTTTCAGACTCAAGTGGATACATCCATGACCCGGATGGTATTAGCGAACAGAAACTCGAGTTTGTCATGGAGCTAAAGAATGTGAAGCGCGGCAAGATCAAAGAATATGCTACAAAGTATAACTGTAAATATGTTGAAGGTCACTGGCCATGGGAAGTAAAGTGTGATTGCGCTTTTCCTTCTGCGACACAGAATGAGGTTCACGAATCAGATGCTAAGCAACTTGTTAAAAATGGATGCATACTGGTTGCGGAAGGTGCGAATATGCCTACCATGCCCGAGGCAATAAAGATATTCCAGCAGGCAAAGATCCTATATGGTCCTGGAAAGGCATCCAATGCAGGCGGCGTAGCAACAAGCGGCCTGGAGATGTCGCAGAATAGTTTGAGGCTTTCTTGGTCGAGAGAAGAGGTCGACAATAGGCTGCATGATATAATGATAAAGATCCACGAGACCTGCGTCAAATACGGCAAAGATGGAAACTACATTGACTATGTAAAAGGCGCAAACCTTGGCGGCTTTGTAAAAGTGGCTGATGCAATGCTAGATCAGGGGTTGGTGTAAAAACTTTTTGATGTACAATACATGGACAAAAAGACTGTTTGCGCAAAGGGGCGTTCTGAACAAGGACGTCCCTTTCGTTTTTTTAGGCGTTTACTCTAAAAACTCTTCATGCTATAATGGGCCGTTAAAAAGGGGGTAAGTTGTGCCAAAAATTAAGGATATAAACAAGGTTTTAATTATAGGCTCTGGGCCTATTGTCATAGGCCAGGCATGCGAATTTGACTATTCTGGTACGCAGGCTTGTAAGGCATTGAGGGCGCATGGCTACAAGATCGTGCTTGTTAATTCCAATCCAGCTACGATCATGACAGATCCTGGCATGGCTGATGTTACCTATATAGAGCCGCTTAATGTTGAGAGGATCAGCGCGATTATTGAGAAGGAAAGACCAGATGCTCTTTTGCCAAATCTCGGTGGACAGACAGGGCTTAATCTATCCAGTGAATTAGCAAAGAAAGGTGTGCTCAAAAAATTTGGCTGCAGGATCATAGGCGTGCAGCCAGAGGCTATAGAGCGCGGAGAAGATAGACAGGCATTTAAAAACACGATGAATAAGCTGGGCATTCCTATGCCAAAGAGCGAACTGGCATATTCTGTGGAAGAGGCCAAGAAAATTGCTCACGACCTGGGATATCCTGTTATTGTCAGGCCTGCATATACCATGGGCGGCACAGGAGGCGGCGCGGTATTTAATGAAGAGGAACTTGAGGTAATTGCTGCAAGAGGGATATCAGTGAGCCTTATTGGTCAGATCCTTGTCGAGGAATCTGTGTTGGGATGGGAAGAGCTGGAGCTTGAAGTAGTAAGAGATAGAGAGTCCAATAAGATCACAGTCTGTTTTATAGAAAATATCGATCCAATGGGTGTACACACAGGAGATTCTTTCTGCTCTGCCCCTATGCTTACAGTGGAAAAAGAGATGCAGAAAAAGCTGCAGGACTATTCCTATAAAATAGTAGATGCAATAGAGGTCATCGGTGGTACAAATGTACAGTTTGCCCGTAAGCCTGGAGAAGACAAAGTAGTCGTCATAGAAATAAATCCAAGGACTTCTCGTTCATCAGCGCTGGCAAGCAAGGCAACAGGTTTTCCAATTGCGCTTGTATCAGCGAGACTTGCAGGCGGAGATCTTTTAAGAGATATCCCTTACTGGCGCGACGGCACGCTTGATAAATATACACCTTCAGGAGATTATGTAGTCGTAAAGTTCGCTCGCTGGGCATTTGAAAAATTCAGAGGCATAAAAGACCAGCTTGGCACGCAGATGAGGGCAGTTGGCGAGGTAATGAGCATAGGAAAGACCTATAAAGAGGCGTTCCAAAAAGCAATAAGGAGCCTTGAGATAAAAAGATATGGCCTTGGATTTGCTAAGAATTTTAATGAGCTTTCCTTAGATGAACTAAGAAAGCTTTTAGCTTATCCTACTTCAGAGAGGCAGTTTATTATGTATGAGGCGCTCAGAAAAGGCGCCAGCGTGGATGAGCTTTATGAAAAGACCCGCATACATAGATATTTTATAACCCAGATGAAAGAACTTGTGGAATCAGAAGAAGAGATTCTGAAATATAAAGGCAAGAAACTTCCAGATGAAATGCTCATAAAGGCAAAGGAAGATGGTTTTTCAGATAAATATCTGAGCCAGATCTTAGGCAATACAGAAAAAGAAATACGCGAAAGACGCATTAAACTTGGCAAGACTGAGGCATGGCACGCAGTGCCAGTGAGCGGCGCTGAAAATGCAGCTTATTATTATTCAACCTACAGGGCAGAGGATAAAGTCAGCGTGTCGCAGAATAAAAAGATCATGATACTTGGCGGCGGACCAAACAGGATCGGCCAGGGCATAGAGTTTGACTATTGCTGTTGTCATGCTGCGTTTGCCCTTAGAGATCTAGGCTACGAGAGCATAATGGTCAATTGTAATCCTGAAACAGTCTCAACAGACTATGACACATCCGATAAGCTATATTTTGAGCCCTTGACTGTTGAAGATGTTTTAAGTATTTATAATAAAGAAAAGCCAGA
>CAZTIQ010000022.1:3624-9400 GCA_964613735.1 uncultured Planctomycetia bacterium
AAGCTAAAGGTCATAGGATTAATGAATATGCAGTATGCGATAGCAAAAGATAAAGTATATGTCTTAGAGGCAAACCCAAGGGCATCCAGGACAGTGCCGATAGTATCAAAGGTAGCAGGCATCTCCATGGCAAGGATCGCGACAGAGGTCATGCTTGGGAAGAAAATAAAAGACATGAAATTGACGCAGAAAAAATACAAGCACTATGGCGTAAAAGAAGCAGTGTTTCCATTTTATATGTTCCAGGAAGTGGACCCTGTCCTGGGCCCAGAGATGCGTTCCACAGGAGAGGTCATGGGTCTGGCTGATTCAGCAGGCCTGGCGTATTTTAAAGCGCAGGAGGCAGCTGGATTGAGACTTCCCACTGAGGGCGCTGTGCTTATAACAGTGGCTGACAAGGACAAGAAAAAGAATATTGCTGAGGCAGCAAAGAGATTAAGGGAAATGGGCTTTAAGGTCTATACCACTGAAGGCACTAAGAAGTTTCTAGAAAAACACAAAGTTGAATCAGACCTTATTAAAAAGACGCATGAGGGAAGGCCGAACATAATAGATGCGATCCACAATAAAGAGATAAAGCTTATTATTAATACGCCTGTAGGCAAGTATGCGGCGTACGATGACTCGTATATTAGAAAGAGCGCAATAAAGTATAAAATCCCTTATATTACTACACCGGCAGCAGCTATTGCAGTAGCAGAGGGCATAAAGGCTTACCTGGAAAATAAAGGCGATGTGAAGTCGCTCCAAGAATACCACTCAGAGATTACGTAGTTCTCGACTTCGCTCGAACAATATTCATCGAGTTTGTCGAGAAGAATAGTCTAATATGTTCAAACGCGTCGTAACAAAAAAAATAAGTTTCGATAACGAAAAATACCTTCAAGAGCAGACCAAAGAAATCCTCTCCAGGGTAAAAAAATTCGACAATAAGCTATATCTGGAATTTGGCGGTAAGATATGCTTTGATTATCATGCTGCAAGGGTATTGCCAGGATATGACCCTAATGTAAAGATGCGGCTTCTTGAAAAACTTAAAGAGCACACAGAGATAATCATAAGCGTCTATGCCAAGGATATTGAACAGGGCAGGGTAAGAGGGGATTATGGCATAACATATGATCTTGCGACATTAAAGCTCATAGATGATTTAAGGGCATGGGGTCTGGATGTGACATCAGTAGTGCTTACGCGATTTAATAATGAGCCAACCGCCCTTAAATTCAAAAGACGACTCGAGAAATTAGGGCTCAAGGTCTATAAGCATGTGACAATAGAAGGCTATCCTCATGACCTTGAGAAAATAGTGGGTCCTAAGGGATATGGAAAAAATGATTATATTGAAACAAAAAAGCCAATAGTTGTCATTACTGCGCCTGGTCCTGGGAGCGGGAAACTTGCTACGTGTCTTTCCCAGCTCTATCATGATCATGTAAAGGGCACAAACTCAGGTTATTCAAAGTTTGAGACATTCCCTATATGGAACCTTACGCTCAATCACCCTGTAAATATTGCGTACGAGGCTGCGACAGTCGATCTGGCTGATTTCAATCTGGTAGATCCGTTTCATTTAGAAAAATATAAAGAAGAGGCGATAAATTACAATCGTGATGTTGACGCATTTCCGATATTGAGAAATATAATCCATAAGATCACTGGTTCAAGCGACAGTTATTATAATTCACCGACAGACATGGGTGTAAATCGCGCTGGTTTTGGAATAATAGACGACGAAGGCACTAAAGATGCCGCAAGGCAGGAGATAATACGCAGGTACTTCAGGCACAGTTTGGAGTTTGCCCTTGGCAGCGGCACAAAAGAAGAGGTTGAAAGGGCGCTCTCTATCATGGATAAGGCAGGCGTTAAAGCTGAAGACAGGCTGGTGGTGCTTCCTGCAAGAAAGGCAGCGGAAGACTGCGAGAAGAAGAAAAAAGGCAATAAGGGATATTACTGCGGCGCTGCAATCGAGCTTTCAGACGGGAAGATCATAACAGGCAAAAACTCCCCTTTAATGCACGCAGTATCCGCAGCCATTATAAATGCAATAAAACATCTGGCAGATATAAAGGACAAGATACATATATTAAAACCAGAAGTAATGAGTGACTTGTCTACGTTGAAAAAAGACATATTGAATATGTCTTCAGAGAGCATGACTCTGGATGAGATACTCGTAGCGCTTTCAATCAGCGCTCATACAGATTCTAATGGGAAAGAGGCATTGTCAATGCTCAAGGAACTAAGTGGCTGCGAGCTTCATGGCACTCACATACCCACGCCTGGCGACGAGGCAGGCCTGAGAAGACTAGGCATTAATTTCACGACGGACGCGATCCCGTCATCGAGTTTATTTTTTAATTATTAGTCAAAGGAGGCATCAATGAGCGGTATATTCGGAGTCGCATCACAGAAGGGTTGTTCCCAGGATTTATTATACGGGGTTGATTACCAGTCCCACCTCGGGACAGAATTCGGAGGCATAGCGATATTTAATGGAAAGAGGATATATCGCTATATTCACGATATATCGCAGAGTCAGTTTAAGTCAAAGCTCTATGACGACTATAAAAAGGTTGATGGTAAATATGGTATAGGAGTCATAAGCGATTCAGACCCGCAGCCGATGTTCTTAAATACAAAGTTTGGCTCGTTCGCGATATGCATGACCGGGCTTATAGAGAACACAGCCCAGCTTATCAAGGAACTGCATAGTAGAGGCCATTCATTCGGCGAGACAGAAGAGGGCTCTTCTAATGCAATAGAAGTAGTGGCAAAGCTTATAAGCGAAGGCAATGATTTTGTAAATGGCATAGAGCATATGTTCAGCAAGATCATTGGTTCTGCCAGCGTGCTTTTACTTACAAAAGAAGGCATTTATGCCGCAAGGGACAGGTTTGGGTATACGCCGCTTGTTATAGGAAAAAGAGATAAAGATTTTGCAGTAGCCTCAGAAAGCGGAGCTTTCCCGAATACTGGTTTTGAGATAAATAAGTTTCTTTTACCCGGAGAGATCGTACTTATAAATGATAAAGGTCTAAAACAGGTCAGTGGCGGCCGTGACACAAATCAGATCTGTTCATTTTTATGGATATATACCGGGTTTCCTGCCTCGTCTTATGAAGGCATAAGTGTTGAGGCAGTGAGAGAAAAGTGCGGCAGGGCACTGGCAAGTCATGACAAGGATATAGAGGTAGATGTAGTATCAGGCGTTCCAGATTCAGGCACAGCCCATGCAATCGGGTATGCAATGGAATCCAATAAGCCATACAGGCGCCCGCTTGTTAAATATACATCTGGATATGGCAGGAGTTATACCCCGCCTATACAGGAGATAAGAGACCTCGTGGCAAAGATGAAACTCATACCCATAAAAGATATAATCAATGGTAACAGGATCATTGTTTGCGAGGATTCTATTGTAAGAGGCACACAGCTTAAAAACTTTGCCGTGCAAAAATTCTGGGATAATGGCGCAAAAGAGCTCCATGTAAGGCCTGCCTGCCCGCCGCTGATGTTTCCGTGTAAATTCTGTTTGTCAACACGCTCTATCAATGAACTAGCAGCGCGTAAGGCCATAAAGGAAATCGAGGGAAAAGATATAGAGGATGTGTCTGAATACGTAGACCCTTCCACCCCAAAATATAAAAAGATGGTGGAATGGATCGAAAAAGATATTGGAGTTACCACGCTTCGCTATCAGACCCTTGAGGACATGATCAAGGCAATAGGACTACCCCGCGAAAAACTCTGTACCTATTGCTGGAACGGCGAATGCCTTGCCAAAGGCAACTTGCTCGAGTAAACTAATATTTACCTCGGCAGATGCGTCGGCTGCCTTTGCGGCAGCCGACGCATCTGCCGAGGTCTCCCTGGATTGACTCCTTATAATTTATATGCTATTATATACTCCCTATGAAAAGCTTATATGATGTTATAGTTGTGGGTGCTGGGCACGCTGGGATAGAGGCATCTCTTGCTTCTAGCAGGATGGGGTGCAAGACTTTGCTTATCACTATGGATTTAAACAAGATAGGTTACATGTCATGCAATCCTGCTATAGGCGGCATTGGCAAAGGCCAGCTTGTAAAAGAAGTGGATGCGCTTGGCGGCGAGATGGCAAAGGCAACTGATAGAAGTGCTATACAATACCGCATGCTAAATAAGAGCAAAGGCCCTGCTGTGTGGTCTTCGAGGGCGCAGGTGGATAGAGAATTGTATATAAAATACATGGAGAGTGTAGTAAAAAAGCAAAAAAACCTCGATTGTCTTAAAGCATGTGTATCAGGATTAATAGTCAAAAATAAAAAGGTATGCGGCGTTAGGCTTGAAGATGGGAATACAACTAAAGCAAAGGTTGTAATTCTTACACCCGGTACCTTTTTAAATGGAGTAATTCACATTGGGCTTGAGCATTTTTCAGCAGGAAGATTAGGCGATCCGCCATCTATTGATTTGTCAAAAAATTTAAAGGCTTTGGGTTTTAATGTCCAGCGCCTTAAAACAGGCACGACTGCAAGGCTGGATTCAAGGACAATAGATTTTTCAAAGATGAGTAGGCAGGATGGAGATAAGCCCCCGGTCCCATTTTCATTCTCAACAAAATCTGTAAGAAAAAAACAATTACCTTGCTATATTACATACACAAATAAAAAGACCCACAGTATTATCCGAAGAGGCCTTGATCGTTCACCGCTTTATACCGGAAAGATCCAGTCAACCGGCGTTCGATATTGTCCTTCCATCGAGGATAAAATCGTAAGATTCAGCGAGAGAGACCGGCATCAGGTATTTCTTGAGCCGGAAGGACTGAATACCCCACAATATTATCCAAATGGTATTTCAACAAGCCTGCCTGAAGATATACAGCTTAAGATGATAAGGAGTATAAAGGGATTAGAAAAGGCAGAGATCATGGCGCCTGGTTATGGCATTGAATATGACTTTATCAATCCTACAGGGTTAAAACCTACGCTTGAGACAAAATCAATAGATGGTCTATTTCATGCAGGTCAGATCAATGGCACGACCGGCTATGAAGAAGCAGCAGCTCAGGGATTTATAGCAGGAGTAAATGCAGCGCTTAAGTTAAAGAAGAAGGAGCCATTTATATTAGACCGTTCTCAAGCATACATAGGCGTTCTCATAGATGACCTTGTGACAAGAGGCACAAATGAGCCATACAGGATGTTTACTTCTCGCGCGGAATATAGGCTGCTTTTAAGAGAGGACAATGCTGATTTACGGCTTACAGAGATGGGATACAGATTGGGCATTGTAAAGAAAAAGGATTATGAAAAAGTAGTCAGTAAAAAAACAAAGATCGCTCAGGAGATCGAAAGAATTAAGAAATTTAGGATCAAGCCCAGTAAAAAATTGAATAATAGACTGATGAAATTCAATGTCCCGCCTGTTAATAATGCCGTTAGCCTGGCAGATCTATTAAAACGACCTCATGTGAGTTTTGATATGCTGAAAAAGCTTAATGGTTATAAAAGCAAGATTACCGACGATGAAGCAAAACAAGTAGAGATCGAACTAAAATATAAAGGTTTTATAGACAGGCAGATGAGGGAGATCGAGAATTTTAAAAGGGTTGAGAAAATAAGGATTCCTGACGGATTTAGATTCAATGGCATTTCAGGGCTTTCTAAAGAGATCATTGAAAAACTCAGTTCAGCCAGGCCTTTAAATCTTGGCCAGGCATCAAGGATGTCAGGCATAACTCCCGTTGCAATTTCAATCCTGATGGTGTATCTTAAAAGATACAGATGAACCT
>CAZTIQ010000022.1:9500-11162 GCA_964613735.1 uncultured Planctomycetia bacterium
CGGAGGTTATAAGGCGATGCAAAAAGACACAGTAGTAGTATTAGATTTTGGGGCACAGTATAACCAGCTCATAGCGCGCAGGGTAAGAGAGTGCAATGTCTATTGCGTGCTCCTGCCTTACAATACGCCAGTCTCTAAAATAAAATCACTAAAACCCAAAGCCATTATCCTCACAGGCGGGCCATCCAGTGTCCTGCAAAAAGGCGCTCCAAAGTGCAGCAAGGCGATTTTTGAACTTGGAGTGCCAGTATTAGGAATATGTTATGGTATGCAGCTCATGGGTTATTTACTCGGCGGTAAAATAGGGAAGAGCAAAAGACGGGAATATGGCCATGCAGAACTAGTGATAGATAAGCTACCTGGGCAGATGCGTAGGCTGCCCCCGCGGCAGCCTACGCATCTGCCCAGGTCTATATTCTATTCAGGCTGGGAAAGAAAAGAAAAGATATGGATGAGTCATGGCGATCAAGTCCTAAGGCTTCCAAAAGGCTTTGTAAGATTAGCTCATACAAAAAATAGTAAGATCGCCAGCATGTACCATCCTGAAAAAATGATCTACGGAGTCCAGTTCCATCCTGAGGTGGTGCATACGCCAAAGGGCATGAAGATCTTTAAGAATTTCCTCTATAAAGTCACTGGGATCAAGCCAGACTGGACAATGAGATCTTTTATCAAAGAGGCAATAAAAGACATCCGCGCTCAAGTCGGGAAAAAAGATATAGTGCTGGGTTTAAGCGGAGGAGTAGATTCTTCTGTAACAGCAGTGCTTTTACAGAAGGCGATCGGCAGGAGACTGCACTGCATATTTGTCGATAACGGCTTGCTGAGAAAAGGTGAAAAACAAAATGTAAAAAGAATATTTAAGGGGCATTTTCATATAGACCTTCACGTGGCAGAAGCAGAGGCGCGTTTCCTTAACGGTCTAAAAGGCGTAGTTGACCCAGAGAAAAAGCGAAAGATCATAGGAAGAGAATTTATCAGGGTATTTGAAAAAGAGGCAAGAAAGATCGGTAAGATAAAATTCTTAGCCCAGGGCACGCTTTATCCAGATGTAATTGAGAGCGTGTCTGCAAAAGGAGGGCCATCAGCCACAATAAAGACACATCACAACGTAGGCGCCCTTCCCAAGAAAATGGACTTCAAGCTTGTGGAGCCTTTAAAAGACTTATTTAAAGACGAGGTCAGGAAATTAGGAAAAGAGCTGGGGCTAAGTGATGAGATGGTGCATAGACAGCCCTTTCCAGGACCCGGACTTGCTGTAAGGATCATAGGAGGTGTTACAAAAAAGCACCTGGATATGTTACGCGAGGCAGATGCAATTGTGCAGGAAGAAATAGAAAAATACAACGGCTATAGGAATATCTGGCAGTCATTTGCAGTACTTTTACCTGTTAAAACTGTAGGTGTGATGGGCGATGAAAGGACTTATGAAAATGTCTGCGCCCTCCGCATTGTCACAAGTCAGGATGCAATGACAGCAGACTGGTCAAAGATCCCCTACGATATCCTCGGAAAGATCTCCAACCGCATAATAAACGAAGTAAAAGGCATAAACCGCGTAGTCTACGACATCTCCTCCAAACCCCCATCGACGATAGAGTGGGAGTAAAAAAATAGCTGTCCAAACCCGCATTGTGCACGAGTCTATTGCGAAGCTTCAAT
>CAZTIQ010000022.1:11262-15268 GCA_964613735.1 uncultured Planctomycetia bacterium
TATCAGGTAAGGAGTTTCTGAATTAGATGTGCGGCCCGGTCAGCGGCGCCTGAGGAGCCTAGTTTTTCGCGGACTTTCTTTAGGTTGGATTTTATGGTTTCCTGCTTTTCTCTGCTATTGAGTATAGCAAGGGCCTCGTTTGCTATATTATCTGGATTTACTTCGAACTGAATCAGCTCCGGCACGATTCTTTTTCCTGCCACTACATTTACAAGGCCTATGTCAGGGATCTTTATCAGGTTTTTTGCCAGGAACCATGTGATCATGGATGTCTTGTAGATGATTATCATGGGCCTTTCCATGATAGCTGTCTCAAGGGTTGCGCTGCCAGATGAGACTATTACCAGGTCAGAGATTTCCATGACTTCGTAAGGCCTATTTTCAACAGAATGAGGCTTGATAGTAGATTTTGCAATTATATTATTGTATATGGATTTATCAAGTTCTTTCCGACGTAAAAGTATAAATTCAGCATCAGGTATTTTCGCTCTTATTTTTTCACAGGCTTTTAGCATGACTGAAAGATGTCTCCGGACCTCTTTTTCCCTTGAGCCTGGTAAAAGCGCTATTTTAGTAGAATGGTGTTTAAGATGCAGATTTTTTATTATCTCTTCTTTTTTCCAGTGAGACTTTACTATATCCAGAAAAGGGTGCCCCACAAAGCTTGTCTTCACGCCTGCTTTTTTGTATAGTTCTTCTTCAAAGCCAAATATCACGATCATCTTATCAACGCATTTTTTGATCTCTTCGATCCTTTCTTTTCCCCATGCCCAGATCTGCGGACTTATGTAATAAATCACAGGGATATTTTTTTCTTTTATGCGTTTTGCTAAACGGAGATTAAAACCGGGATAGTCCACTAATATTACAGCGTCGGGTTTTCGTGTGTCGAGGAGATCCACGAGCTTATTCATGAGTTTTTTGAATGTGCGGATATTTTTTAGGACCTCGACAAAGCCTACGACAGCGATATCTACAATGTCATAGACAATATCTACGCCTTGTTCCTTCATGCTTTTTCCGCCTACGCCGAATATTTCTATGTGGGGGTTGACTTGTTTGATGGATTTTACAAGGTGCGCGGCATGCAGGTCGCCGGATGCCTCGCCTGCAATGATCATGAGTCGTTTGTGTTTCATATGATTGATACCTGGGTAGCTGCGTAGGCTTAGGCTGCCCAAAATGGGCAGCCTAAGCCTACGCAGCTACCCAGGATTATAGTTTTCCGAGGATCTTGTGCGCGACCTCTAGGGCCTTGTATGCCTCTATGCCTGAAACAATGGGTTTTTTTCTATTTCTGACACAGTCCACAAATGCCAGGAGTTCTTTTTCTAAAGGCGCCTCTTTTTTTATATCAATTTTTTGAGATACGATCTTATTTTTTATCTTTCTGGAGATCACTGCCTCCTGCGCCATGTAATCAATGGATATATAACAGTCTTTCTGAAATATCCTGATCTTTCGCATTGAATCACTTGTGACGCGGCTTGCAGTCAGGTCACATACAGTCCCATTTTTAAATCTTATCCTTGCATTTGCAATGTCTTCGTGTTTTGTCAGGATCTTTACGCCAAGCGCCTGTATGTCTTTGATCTTTGATTTGGTAAGTCCCAGGACGATGTCTATATCGTGGATCATGAGGTCTAAAACAACGCCTACATCCTTTACTCTAGGTGTAAAAGGGCCAAGCCTGTGCACCTCTATAAATCTGGGACTTTTGGAGAGCTTTTCTATTGCCTGGATCGCAGAATTAAAGCGCTCTACATGGCCGACCTGGATAATCAGGCGTTTTTTTCTGGCAAGATTTATAAGCTCACGCGCCTCTTTAAGGCTTTTTGTGATAGGTTTTTCTATCAGGACATGGATCTTGTTGCTTAAGAAGAACTTTGCGACTTTATAATGAAGGTATGTGGGCGTGACAATGCTGACCGCGTCTATATTTTCCCTGGCAAGCTTTCTATAATCAGTGCACCATGGTCTTTTAAGAGATTTACCTATTAAAGAGGCCCTGTCTTTATCTATATCGCAGACACATGCAAGCTCGACATTGCTAAATTTTGAATATATAGATGCGTGACGAGACCCTAGGCTACCCGATCCCACCACTCCAATACGCACTTTTTTCATATCTATAATCATAACAAAGACATGGACAAATGTCAATGAGCGTGATAATATATATGACCAAATGCGAGACTATCTCCGTTTTCTAAAATTTGTAAAACCTCACCTCTGGATAATGGTAATTGCAGTATTGTGCATGATCGGCTCATCCAGCATGGGAGGGGTGTCCCTGGGCATGATCATTCCGCTGGTCGATAATATCCTTACGGCAAAGTCGATCTCTATACCTGGTGTTGAAAATCCCCCTGAATTACTTGTCAATCTTATAGATAAGGCAAACAATATCCCGCGACTTTCTCTATTAAACTGGCTGGTACTTTTAATAGCCTTAATATTCCTGCTAAAAGAGGTGTTTTTATTCTTTCAGACCTATTTTATGAGCAAACTTGGCCAGTCTGTGCTAAGGGACACAAGGACTGCTGTCTACCAGAAACTCCTGGACCTATCCAGTGATTTTTATTCAAAGATGCAGACAGGAGAACTTGTCTCAAGGATCACATTTGACGTAGGAACGATAGTAAATGCCATAACAGAGGGCCTTACTGATCTATTGCTTCAACCAATACAGCTTTTGATATATCTGGGAATGGTCATCTGGATAAAGATATATTTTTCAATCCCATGGACGCTTACATTGGTCACCATAGTAGTGTTTCCGTTAGTCGCATACCCAGTCATACTGATAGGTAAAAAGCTCAGAAAGATAAGTACGGCGACACAAGAAAGCATGGCAGACATAAATTCCACGCTTTTTGAGACCATATATGGCATTGGGATAATAAAATCATTCAATGCCCAAGATTATCAGGTAAGTAAGTTCGGGGGCCATAACAATAAATATTACAAAATGCTCTTAAAGTCAGTAAAGCGCATGGCTGCCATAAGCCCTCTTGGTGAATTCGTAGGCGTGGCATGCATGGCGGTTGTGATGTGGCTGGGCGGAAAAGAAGTAGTAGGCGGCGCGCTTTCAGCAGGAGCCTTTATAGCATTTTTAGCAGCTCTCATGTCTCTTATCAAACCATTCAAGAGGCTTTCAAGGCTCTACGGCACTAACCAACAGGCGCTCGCTGCCATAACAAGGGTCCTTGAGGTGCTTGATAAAGAGCCCAGCATAAAAGATAAGCCAGGCGCTATAGAGCTTTCAGAGTTTAGAGAGTCAATAGAATTTAAAGGCGTGGGTTTTTCATATGGTCCTGATACAGAAGTGCTAAAGGACATCAATATTCGTCTATCAAAAGGCAAGATCCTGGCTATAGTAGGCTTAAGCGGCGCCGGGAAGAGCACGCTTGTTAATTTATTGCCGAGATTCTATGACTCTGAGAAGGGCAGGATTTTAATCGATAACAATGACATAAAAGACCTTAAGGTCGTTTCTTTAAGACAAAATATAGGCATAGTGACGCAAGAGACCATACTTTTTAATGACTCTGTCCGCAATAATATAGCTTTTGGCAAGCCTGGCTCAAAAATGGATGATATTATCAATGCGGCAAAGGCGGCAAATGCGCATGATTTTATAATAAAGATGAAAAATGGCTATGACACGTTTATCGGGGACAGGGGCATGAGGTTGTCTGGCGGCGAAAAGCAGCGCATTGCAATAGCAAGGGCGCTTTTTAAAGACCCTCCAATACTTATCCTGGATGAGGCCACGAGCCAGCTGGATACAGAGTCTGAACGCCTGGTGCAGGAGGCAATAGACAGGCTCATGACCAATAGGACTGTTCTTGTGATTGCCCACAGGCTCTCTACCGTGGAGCATGCTGATAAAATAGTAGTGCTTGATGCAGGCAAAATAGTAGAATCAGGCGCACATAGAGAGTTAATAGGCACAGCAGGCCTTTATAAACGGCTCCATGAACTGCAGTTTAAGGCCCCTAGG
>CAZTIQ010000023.1:0-14682 GCA_964613735.1 uncultured Planctomycetia bacterium
CATGTGGTTTTTTTCGTTCAAATTTTTCCTTGGCCATTGTGACCTCCTAGGTTTCACTACTTACCTATTATCTTTTCCGCTATATTTGAAGGTACTTCCGCATAATGCGAAGGTTCCATTGTATAGGAAGCTCTTCCCTGTGTCAAGCTCCTAATCGCAGTTGCGTACCCGAACATCTCAGCTAAAGGAACATTACCTTTTACGATCTTCGCAATACCTTTATTTGAAATCTCCTGAATCTTGCAACGCTTTGAATTCAAATCACCTATGACATCTCCTGTATAGTCCTCTGGAAATATTGCCTCAAGCTCCATTATAGGCTCCATAAGCTTGCACCGCGCGTTCCTCAGGGCCTCCTTAAGCGCAATAGACCCTGCCATTTTGAACGCCAACTCAGAAGAATCAACCTCATGAAAAGAACCGTCTATTAAAACAACTTCAGCGTCTATTACAGGGTAGCCTGCTATTACTCCTGACTTAGACGTTTCCAAAATACCATTCTTTACAGGAGTTATATACTCTCTGGGAATAGACCCGCCTACTATTTTGTTGTTAAACTGTATGCCTGTTCCTGGCTCGCCTGGTTTCAACAAAATAACAACATGGCCATACTGCCCTCTCCCGCCTGTCTGCTGTATGAATTTGCCAACCGCCTTTACTTCCTTGCTCGGCATTTCTTTATAAGCAACCTCGGGCGTACCTGTATTTGCAGCTACTTTGAATTCTCTTGAAAGCCTGTCAATAATTATCTCGAGGTGAAGCTCTCCCATACCTGAAACAAGCGTCTGGCCTGTTTCTGTATTATATCTTACTCGGAATGTCGGGTCCTCCTCCTGCAATTTATTCAATGCCATGCCCAGTTTGTCCTGATCCTGTTTTGTGGCTGGCACAATTGCCATTGACACGACAGGTTCTGGAAAATGCATCCTTTCTAGGATTATCGGGTGTTCTTCATCGCACAGCGTATCGCCTGTATGCGCATTCTTAAGACCCACTACTCCGACAATATCTCCCGCGCCGACCTCCTCGACCATCTCCTGCTTGTTCGCATGCATCCTGACTATCTTTGACAGCCGCTCTTTCTGATCGCGGCTGCTATTATAGATATATGAACTCCTCTTAACTGTGCCTGAGTATACCCTGATATAGGTAAGCCTCCCTACGTACGGGTCTGTCACGAGCTTGAAGCATAGCGCGGAAAACGGCTCATCGTCAGCTGTTTTTCTGGATATCACTTTTTCAGAATCAGGCTCAATACCTGTGATAGGCGGTATATCTAAAGGTGACGGCAAATATTCGCACACTGCATCCAACAGCATCTGCACGCCTTTGTTTTTAAATGCTGATCCGCATAATATCGGCACAAACATATCTTTTATAATTGCTTTACGCAGCGCATTCTTCATCTCTGCCGCGCTTACGTCCTGATTATGTACATATTTATCCATGACTTCATGGTCGTGCTCAGCCAGTTTTTCAAGGAGATTATGCTGAAAGGTCTTTGCCTCTCCCATCATGTCCTCGGGGATCTTTTCCTCCGTAAAGCTAGAATCTATTTCATCGCCATGGAACATATAGGCCTTCATCTCAACAAGATCTATGATGCCTTTAAAATCCGCCTCGATCCCGATTGGGATCTGTATAGGAAAACCACTTGCGCCAAGCTTCACTTCCAGGTCCTTTACAACCTTTAAAAAATTTGCCCCTGTGCGGTCCAGTTTATTTATGAATGCTATTCGCGGCACCGCGTATTTGTCTGCCTGGCGCCATACTGTCTCTGACTGCGGCTGCACTCCCCCGACTCCGCAGAATACCACTACTGCGCCGTCCAGCACCTTCAATGACCTCTCTACCTCTGCTGTAAAATCCACATGGCCAGGCGTATCAATAATATTTATCCTGCAATCCTGCCATTTGCAGCTGGTTGCCGCTGCTGTGATAGTAATACCTCTTTCCTGCTCCTGCTCCATCCAGTCCATTGTCGCTGTTCCTTCATGGACTTCACCTATTTTATAGAGCTTCCCAGCATAATAGAGTATCCTCTCAGTAGTCGTGGTCTTGCCAGCGTCTATGTGAGCAATTATTCCTATGTTCCTTATTTTTGATAAAGGTAACTCGCGTATCATATGTAGATTATTTGTTCGTTCTTGTGTTGCGACGGCCATGTTTTGAATTAATCCTTTTTGTCGTCATTTTGGCTCACAATTTTAGCGATTATTCTCGACTCACTTCGTTCGCTCGAATAATATTGTTCGAGCGAAGTCGAGAACAATTAACATTCATTACCATCTATAATGCGCGAATGCCTTGTTTGCCTCAGCCATCCTGTGCATGTCTTCTCTCTTCTTTATAGCAGAGCCCTGCGCCTTAAATGCGTCCATTATCTCGTCTGCGAGCTTTTCTTCCATTGGCTTGCCTTTTTTCTGCCTCGCAAAATCTCTTATCCACCGCATTGCGATAGAATTGCCTCTGTCACTTTTGACCTCAATAGGCACCTGATATGTCGCGCCGCCTACCCTTCGAGGCTTTATCTCAAGAAGCGGCCTTGCATTGTCGATCGCCTTTTGCAGCACCTCTAGGGCATTGTCGTTGTTGAGCTTCTTCGTAACTATATCTAGGGCATTGTAAAGTATCTGCTCAGCAATAGACTTCTTTCCCTTTGCCATAATAACATTGACAAATCTGGTAACAAGCTTACTGTTATATTTCGGATCTGATATTACATCTCGTTTGTCTGCTCGTCTTCGTCTCATTATGTCTCCTTCTTATGACCCTGGGTAGACGCGTAGGCTACCCATATGGGTAGCCTACGCGTCTACCCAGGTAATGCGGCGCTAAGCCTTGGGACGCTTGGCCCCGTATTTTGAACGGCTCTTTCGCCTGTTTGCTACTCCTGCTGTATCCAGAGTGCCTCTCACAATATGATATCTCACGCCTGGTAGATCCTTGACCCTGCCTCCGCGTATCAGCACAATAGAGTGCTCCTGGAGATTATGACCTTCTCCTGGAATATACGACGTTACTTCTATTCCATTGGTCAGCCTGACCCTGGCGACCTTCCTCAAGGCAGAATTAGGCTTTTTTGGCGTCTGTGTCTTTACCTGCAGACATACGCCACGACGCTGCGGACACCCCTCAAGCGCGCGCGACTTTGTCTTTTTCTTCTTGCTACTTCTCCCGTATCGTATTAACTGATTTACTGTCGGCATAGTTAATTATCCCCTTGGATTCTATAGAGGTTTCGTTAAGTTCCGTTAGGTTGCGTAAGGTTGCAACAGCTCTAACTTTACACTTGAGTATTGCAAGAGTGTAAAGTTAGCGATTTTACGCAGCCTCCTTTTTGGCCTCAGGTAGCGCCTCTTTCACCATCTCTATCTCGTTATGGCTATTAAATCCAGTACCTGCTGGAATCAAATGACCCATTATTACGTTTTCCTTAAGCCCTCTCAGGCAATCCACTCGACCACTGGCAGCTGCATCTGTCAAGATTCTCGTTGTCTCTTGGAAACTGGCCGCAGAAATAAAACTCTCTGTGCTCAACGACGCCTTAGTGATCCCTAAAAGTATAGGCGTAGCGCTTGCTGGCTTGCCTTTTTTCTTTACCACTCTCGAGTTTTCATCCTGAAAAATAATCTTGTCGACCTGCATCCCTGATAAAAATTCCGTATCGCCTGGATCTTCTATCCGTACCTTCCTAAGCATCTGTTTTACTATGACCTCTATGTGCTTATCGTTTATCCTGACACCCTGCAGCCTATAGACCTCCTGGACCTCATTCACCAGATATTCCTGCAATCTCTTTTCTCCACTTACCTTTAATATATCCTGTGGGTTTACAGGTCCGTCCACAAGCTGGTCGCCAGCTGCCACGCGATCGCCTTTATAAGCGTTCAAGTGCTTGCCGTGCGGGATCACATATTCTCGCTTCATTCCAGAGGCGCTTCTTACAATGATCCCCCTCTGCCCTTTCTTGGATGTGGCAAACTCAACAATGCCGTCGATCTCGCTGATCATTGCAGGGTCTTTTGGCCTGCGCGCCTCAAAAAGCTCTGCCACTCTAGGCAGGCCTCCAGTAATATCCTTTGTCTTGCTTACCTGCCTTGGCGTCTTTGCAATAAGTCCGCCTGCCTTCACATACGCGCCATCCTGACACACGATGTGCGCGCCTGCAGGAATAGGATATATAGCGACGACTTCCTTTTTATCATCCTCGATGACTATCTGCGGATGATATTCGCCTCTATGCTCGATGATAACACGGCCGCTAAGGCCTGTTGCCTCATCTGCTTCCTCGACCATTGTAACCTCTTCTATAATATCTTCATATCGGACCTTACCGCTCACCTCTGTCAATATCGGAGATGTGTAAGGATCCCATCTGACAAGGATAACGCCCTTTTCTATCTCTCCACCGTCAGAAATCGACAATACCGAGCCTGAAGGTACTGTTTGTTTTTCAAGCTCCCTGCCATCTTTATCATTTATACTTATCTGGCCATTGCGATTCAGGACGATTATGTCGCCTGACTCCTGTTTTACTGTCTTCAAATTGTGATATTTCACAATGCCTTTTGACTTGGACTTTATAAACGACTGTTCTATTATCCTGGACGCTGTTCCACCTATGTGGAAGGTCCTCATGGTAAGCTGTGTGCCTGGTTCTCCAATAGACTGCGCAGCTATGATGCCGACTGCTGATCCCAGATCCACTATCTTGCCAGTAGAGAGGTCTCGTCCATAGCAGCTCGCGCATACCCCATGCTTTGTCTCGCAGGTCAATACGCTTCGTATCCTGATCTTCTCTATACCTGCCTTCTCCACTCGCTCAGCTGCAGCCTCTTCTATCTCTTTCCCTGCTTCTACTATTATCTCGTCAGTGATTATATCCACAATGTTGTCAACAGCCACCCTGCCCACGATCCTCTCTCTGAGCGGGACGACCTCTTCATCTGCCTCGATTATAGCTCCCACGAGAATGCCGTTCAATGTGCCGCAATCCTCTTCGCTTGTGATCACATCCTGCGCCACATCCACCAGCCTCCTTGTGAGATAGCCGGAATCCGCAGTCTTCAATGCAGTGTCAGCAAGGCCTTTTCTTGCGCCGTGAGTCGATATAAAATACTCCAGCACTGTAAGCCCTTCCCTGAAATTCGCTGTAATAGGCGTCTCTATGATCTCGCCTGACGGCTTTGCCATGAGTCCCCTCATCCCAGAGAGCTGTCTTATCTGCTGCTTTGATCCCCTGGCACCGGAATTCGCCATCATAAATACCGGATTAAAGCTATCCAGCTCTTTAAATATTAGATCTGAGACCTTGTCAGTGGCGTGCGTCCAGATATCCACGATCTTATTGTATCTCTCGCGCTCTGTAATTATACCTTTTCTGTACTGGTCCTCGACAGAATTCACTTCCTTCTTTGAATTGGCCACGACCTTTTTCTTATCGCTCGGGATATGCAGATCATCCACTGAAATAGAAAGGCCTGCGCGCGTTGCGTACTCAAAACCTATCTCTTTCACGTCGTCCAGAAGTTTTACAGTTGCGTCATGCCCCAATAATTTATAGCAGTCTATAATGACCTGGCTCAGTCTTGATTTATCAAGCACCTCGTTCACATACGGCATGCCTTTTGGAAGTATCGTATTAAAAGTGACTCTGCCTGGCGTTGTCTCGACGAGTTCGTCATTGATCCTTACCTTTATCTTTGCGTGCATCTCGATTTCTCTGTCCTCGAGCGCTATCTCTGCTTCAGTAACACTTGAAAACACGCTGCCCTCACCCTTAAGCCCGGATTTTTCCTGAGTCAGATAATAGCTGCCAAGGACTATATCCTGAGTAGGCGTTATAATAGGCCTTCCATCTGACGGGGAAAATATATTATTAGAGGCGAGCATCAGCATCCTTGTCTCCATCTGCGCCTCCATGGACAACGGCACATGGACTGCCATCTGGTCTCCGTCAAAATCAGCATTAAATGCTGTGCAAACCAGGGGATGTATTCTGATCGCCTTACCTTCTATCAATACCGGCTGAAATGCCTGTATACCAAGCCTGTGCAGTGTAGGCGCCCTGTTCAGCATCACTGGATGGTCCTTTATAACATCGTCAAGTATATCCCATACCTCGAGCCTTGTTTTTTCAACCATCCTCTTGGCGCTCTTTATTGTGTGCACAAACCCCTTTTCCTTTAATTTTTTTATAATAAACGGCTCGAAGAGCTCGAGCGCCATTTTCTTTGGAAGACCGCACTGCCATAATTTTAATTCAGGACCTACTACAATAACGCTCCTGCCAGAGTAATCCACGCGCTTACCTAAGAGATTCTGCCTGAAGCGCCCCTGTTTACCTTTAAGCATATCACTGAGAGATTTCAGCGGCCTGTTTGCAGGCCCTAAGACTGCCCTGCCATGCCTTCCATTATCAAACAATGCATCCACTGACTCCTGCAGCATCCTTTTTTCATTTCTTACTATTATGTCAGGCGCCTTTAGCTCCATAAGCTTCTTGAGTCTATTGTTTCGGTTTATGACCCTACGATACAGATCATTTAAGTCGCTCGTCGCAAACCTGCCGCCCTCCAAAGGTACAAGCGGCCGCAAGTCAGGCGGTATAACAGGTATTACATCAATGATCATCCACTCAGGCCTGTTGCCTGATTTCTTAAAGGCTTCTAATGTCTTTAATCTTTTTAATATCTTTTGCTTGCTCTGCTCGGATTTCTGTTCGCTCAGATCTGCTTTAAGCCCTACTATCCCCTTGTCAATGTCAAGCTCGTTCAAGAGCTCGCGGATCGCCTCAGCGCCTATCATTGCCTTGAACTTACTTCCATATTCATCTACGCATTGCCTGTATTTCTCTTCATTTAAAAGCTCTTTTTTCTTTAATGGCGCCTCGCCTGGTTCGATCACGATGTATTCCTCGTAATACAAAACCCTTTCCAGATCGCGCAGTCCTATGTTTAATAAAAGCGACATGCGACTTGGCAATGCCTTAAAAAACCACACATGCGAGCATGGCGCGGCCAGATCTATGTGCGCCATCCTGTCCCGCCTTACCTTGGACAGCGTCACTTCTACGCCGCAGCGATCACACACTATACCTTTATATTTGATCCGCTTGTACTTACCGCAACTGCACTCCCAGTCACGCGTAGGCCCGAATATCTTCTCACAAAAGAGCCCATCTTTTTCAGGCCTCAGAGTCCTGTAATTTATAGTTTCTGGCTTCTTGACCTCACCCCTTGACCATGATTTTATAACATCAGGCGCAGCGATTTTTATTGAGATAAAGTCAAATGTATTTGATTCGGTTTTTAGCATACATCTCCTCGGTTATTCTCGACTCGCTTCGCTCGCTCGAATAATATTGTTCGAGCTTGTCGAGAACAGTTCCACGGTTACTTCTTAGTCCTTTTCTCTTTCTTTCGCTTTTTTCGCGCCTCTTTCAGATCCTCTTTTGAAACAAGTTTTGGAGATACTCCGCCGTCTTTATATTCTGTCTTTATATCAAGGCACAGACTCTGCAGCTCCTTTACCAGGACATTGAAAGACTCTGGCGTGCCTGGGTGAAGCGCATGTTCGCCTTTTACTATTGATTCATATACCTTTGTCCTGCCAGTTACGTCATCGCTCTTTACTGTCAGAAGTTCCTGCAATGCATATGCCGCGCCATATGCCTCTAATGCCCAGACCTCCATCTCTCCAAATCTCTGTCCGCCAAACTGCGCCTTGCCGCCGAGCGGCTGCTGCGTAACGAGTGAATAAGGTCCTATTGAGCGCGCGTGTATTTTATCATCCACCAGATGAGCCAGCTTCATCATGTATATGTAGCCCACCGTGACCTTCTGAGCAAATATATCTCCTGTGAACCCGTCAAAGAGCGAGACCTTGCCATCCTCTGGAAGCCCAGCCTTCTTCAGCTCAGCCTTTATCTCTTCTTCTTTTGCGCCGTCGAAGACCGGCGTCATGACCTTAAAGCCCATTACCTTTGCTGCCCAGCCAAGATGTGTCTCAAGTAGCTGCCCTACATTCATCCTCGAAGGCACGCCAAGCGGATTAAGGACTATCTCCACAGGGGTCCCGTCCTCTGTAAAAGGCATGTCCTCTTCTGGCAATATCTTTGCAATCACACCTTTATTGCCGTGTCTGCCTGCCATCTTATCACCGACTGACAATCTCTTTTTACTGGCGACATACACGACCACCCGCTTTAAAACCCCTGCTGGAAGTTCATCGCCCCTCTTTATCTTATCGACCTCGTGCTCTTCTTCATAAAGCGCCTCTTCTATCTGGTCATTGTAGATCGTGAGCGTGCGCTTTGCCTCGTGCTCAAGCTCAAGATCTGTTTCTATCCTGACACTGGCCACGTCAGACTTTTCTAATTTCGCAATATCCTTCTTTTTTATGGCCCTGCCTTCTGCTATCAATGTAGTGCCTGTCTCATCTGAAAGAAGCGGGCCTGTCAATTTCACGCCTAAAAGCAGCTTAATTAAGCGATTTTCTCTTTCCTTTTTAATATTTTCAACACGCTTTTCATATTCTGTCCTTATCTTCTGTATCTGGCTGTGCTCCTTCTGCAGCTCTTCCTTTGACTTGGCCTTCTGGCCCTTCCTCGAAAATACCTTTGCATCCACGACAATGCCCTCGACGCCCGACGGCGCTGTCAAAGACGCGTCCCGTACATCGCCAGCTTTTTCACCGAATATCGCGCGCAACAGCTTCTCCTCTGGCGAAAGCTCTGTCTCGCTCTTAGGCGCGACCTTGCCAACGAGTATGTCGCCAGCCCTCACTTCTGCGCCCACCCTCACGATGCCATCGTCGCTCAGGTTCTTCAGAGCCTCTTCGCTCACGTTCGGGATATCCCTGGTGATCTCTTCGTTGCCAAGCCTTGTCTCGCGAGCCTCTATCTCAAACTCCTCTATATGAACAGAGGTATATACATCTTCTTTTAAAAGCCTCTCACTGACCAATATCGCGTCTTCAAAGTTATATCCGCGCCACGGCATAAATGCCACCAGCGCGTTCCTGCCCAGAGCCAGTTCCCCGCCATCTGTTGCAGGCCCATCAGCGATCACGTCTCCTGCTTTGATCCTGTCGGATTTTTTAACAATAGGCCTCTGGTTAACGCATGTATTTGCATTGCTCCTTGAAAATTTTCTTAATTTGTAGACAATACTGTTGTTTACCACAATCTCATCTGACTGGACATGCGTGACCTTGCCGCCTGACTTTGCCACTGTGACTGCGCCGGAATCCACTGCTGCCTTTTTCTCTAAACCGGTGCCGATCAATGGCGACTCAGTAAAAAGCAGCGGCACTGCCTGGCGTTGCATGTTCGAACCCATGAGCGCCCTGTTTGCATCATCGTGTTCTAAGAATGGTATGAGCCCGGCAGCAATACTCACGAGCTGCTTTGGCGACACATCCATGTAATCAATGTTCTTGGGCTGTACAAGCGGAAAATTTCCCTTGTTCCTGCATGGCACCCTGTCTTCAGCAAAGTATCCCTCTTTATCCAATTTTGCATTTGCCTGCGCGACTATATATTGGTCCTCTATATCTGCCGTAAGGTAATCGATCTTAGTTGTGACCTTTCCCTTTTCCACCTTTCTGTAAGGTGTCTCGATAAAACCAAATTTGTTCACCCTTGCATATGTGCTGAGCGATGATATCAAGCCTATATTAGGGCCTTCTGGTGTCTCAATAGGGCATATTCTTCCGTAGTGAGAATGATGCACGTCCCTGACTTCAAAACCAGCCCTTTCTCTTGAAAGACCGCCTGGGCCCAGTGCGCTCAGGCGCCTCTTGTGCGTCATCTCTGCTATGGGATTTGTCTGATCCATAAACTGACTCAACTGGCTCCTGCCGAAGAAATCCTTTATAACGCTGGAGAGGACCTTGGAGTTTATAAGATGATACGGCATCATCGTCTCCATATCATATATGGCCATGCGCTCCTTGCAGAAACGCTCCATCCTTGACAGACCTATCCTGAACTGCTCCGCTAAAAGCTCTCCCACTGTCCTCACGCGCCTGTTGCCAAGATGATCTATGTCGTCGATCGCGCCTTCCCCGCTCTTGAGGTCCAGGAGATACCTTATCACATTTACAACAGTCTCCTTGTCCAGTATGGTCTTGGTCAAAGGCGAATCCATTTTGAGTTTTCTGTTTAATATATAACGCCCGACCTTGCTCAGATCATATCTGCGCCTGTCAAAGAAAAGTTTTTCTATGAGCTGCTTTGAGCTTTCCACTGTCAGCGGGTCGCCTGGCCTCAGCCGTCTGTATAGATCAAGTAATGCCTCATCCGTGGTCTTTGTATGATCCCTGATAAGTGTATTTGAGATCTCCGGGACTGTATCTCTAAATACCTCTAAATAGCGGACTCCTGCTACCCAGATCTTTTCTATGTTTTCCTCGTTAAGGGTAGTGTTATTCGGTAAAAGCACCTCGCCTGTATCCGGGTGCTTTACATCTTTGACTACATTTCTGCCTGCATATTTTAAAAGACTGGTCTTTCTCGAAGGTCTGGCCCTTTCTACTCCGGTGAAGAGCCTCATTATCTCTTCGTCGCTCTCGTAACCTAAGGCGCGCAAAAATATACTCGCCAGGATCTTTTTGCGTCTGTCAATGAATACCTGAAGCACATCATTTGCGTCAAACTCAAATTCAAGCCATGCGCCACGCGCAGGTATGATCCTTCCGGAATACAGCCTCTTCCCTGTTGTGTGCAGCGTCTCTTCAAACGATACGCCAGGTGAGCGGTGAAGCTGGCTGACGACCACTCTTTCGTCGCCGTTTATTATAAAGGTACCGTTCTCTGTCATCAGGGGAAGATCGCCCAGATATACGTCTTGCTCTTTTGTGTCTTTCTTTGACTTTAGTCTTATCTTTATCTTGAGCGGCGCTGCAAAGCTTACTGCGCGCCTCTGGCACTCTAACCTATCGTATTTAGGCCTTCCTATTGTATAGTATAAAAATTCTACCCTGTGGTTCCCGTCATTGCTCTCTATGGGAAATATCTCTTCAAATACTGACTGCAGCCCCTCGCGCTTGCGCTTGGTCTTAGGCGAGTCTGCCTGTAGAAACATCTCGTAAGACTGTCTCTGTATCTCCAATAGATAGGGCATCTTTGACCCTTCTTTGAGCTTTGCGAAATTCTTACGATTCGGCATTGATGTCTCCTTATGATACACATGTGCCTTTTAAACCCGCAATGCAATTTAATTGCATTGCGGGTTTAAAAGGTCTATTCCACGTATTTCCGCGTTTATTTCAGCTCGACTTTTGCTCCCTGCGCTTCCAGCTTCTTCTTTATTTCCTCTGCCTCTTCTTTGCCAACGCCTTCTTTTACTGTCTTAGGCGCGCCTTCTACAAGGTCCTTTGCTTCCTTGAGGCCAAGATTTATTATGGTACGGATCTCTTTGATGACCTGTATCTTCTTGTCGCCTGCTGCTGCAAGTACCACTGTGAAGGTGGTCTTCTCTTCTTCAGCTGCTGCGCCTGGTGCCGCGGCAATTCCTGCAGCCATCATAGGCGCCTGCGCAGTCACACCAAACTTCTCTTCGATTGATTTTACGAGACCTGACAGCTCAAGAACTGACATGTTTTCGATCGTCGTTAACATTTCTTCCATTTTCTTCTCGTCACCCATTTGATACCTCCTTGTTATCCTCGGTTGGTTTGTCCTCTACCTTTGGTTCCTCTTTTTTCTCCTCTTGTTTCGTTTCTTCTTTCGGCTCTTCTTTAGCCTCGACAGGCTTATCTTCTTTTGTCTCGCCAGGTTTTAGTTCTTCTTTATTTTCTTCGACCTTAGCTGGCACTTCTACTGGCTTTGGTTCTTTTTCTTTCTTTTCTTTAACCGCATTTAGCACATATAAAATCTTGCATATTATTGCATTCAGCGCGCCTGCCAGCCCCTGTATCGGCGCGTTAAGCACGTTTGCCAGCTTGCCCAGTAAGACGTCTCTGGAAGGAAGAGATGCGAGCTCTTTTATACTATCCACTGAAAGCACGCCTCCAGACATTATTCCGCCGCGTATCTTCAGAGACGCGTGGTCCTTTGCAAACTTCACAAGCACCTTTGAGATAACTGAAGGGTCTTCCTGTGTTTTAAGAGCTATGCCGACCTCACCCACTATCATGTCTTTTATGTCTTTGCTGCGTCCGTCACCAAGCGCCTTTTTAGCCATCGCGTCCTTGACAACGATGTATTCGCCTGATATGCTTCCAAGCTCCCTGCGCAATGCATTCATGTCCTGCGCGCTGAGCCCTTTATAATTTGTAACAATAATGGTCTCAGCCTCGTTCAAGCGCCTGGATATCTCCTCGATCATCATCTTTTTGCATTCCATTGACAACTTAGCCATCTCTATCTCCATCGTTAACTTTACACTCTTACAATGCTCAAGTGTAAAGTTAGCGCTATTTACAATGTACCCAGCTTCACCAGATCCAGCCTTACACCCGGACCCATTGTCGTTGCGATCGCTATATTCTTTATATACTTACCTTTAATACCATGCGGCTTGGCCTTACTTACAGCCTTTATGACAGCCGAGGCATTGTCACAGATATTCTTTTCTTCGAACGAGATCTTTCCTGCGCCCACGTTTATATTGCCCAGCTTGTCCAGCTTGAACTCTATGCGGCCTGCCTTTGATTCCTTTACAGCTCTTGCAAGGTCATTCGTTACAGTGCCTGTCTTTGGATTCGGCATCAGGCCACGAGGACCCAGCACCCTTCCGAGCTTGCCTACCTCGCGCATCATATCAGGCGCGCTTATCACAACGTCAAAGTCTATCCAGCCAGCAACGATCTTCTGGATGAGGTCTGACCCGCCTACGTAATCAGCGCCTGCCTCATTTGCAGCAGTAGCGCCCTCGCCTTTACACAGCACCAGTACCTTTACATTCTTGCCAGTGCCATGAGGAAGCCCTACCGTGCCTCTTACCATCTGGTCTGCCTGCTTTGGGTCTGCGTTCAGTTTAAATGAGATCTCCACTGTCTCGTCAAACTTTGCATGCGGTGCCTTTTTAAGAAGAGAAACAGCTTCTTCAAGCGCATAGACCTTGTTCTCGTCGACTAGTTTTTGATATTCTTTTTGTCTCTTGGTTAGTTTTGTCATAATTTTTCTACCACTCCCGGACCCGGGTCGGGTCGACCCGGGTCCGGGAGTGGTAAGCTCCGTGGTTACTCCACTTCTATGCCCATGCTCCTCGCTGTGCCCTCTACTGTTCTCATGGCGCCTTCGATATCTGCGGCATTCAGGTCCACCATCTTTGTCTTTGCGATCTCCCGCACCTGATCCTTTGTAACTTTGCCTATCTTTTCCTTGTTTGGCGTGCCAGATGCCTTTGCTATTCCGCATGCCCTCTTTAAAAGCACTGAGCATGGCGGACTCTTTGTTATAAAGGAAAACGACTTGTCCTTATACACGCTTATCACAACAGGGATCACCAGGCCTGGCTTGTCCTTTGTCTTTTCATTAAAAGACTTGCAAAATTCCATTATATTAACGCCATGTTGCCCCAATGCAGGACCAACAGGAGGCGCTGGATTTGCCTGCCCGCCTGTTACGTGCAACTTTATTATCGATTTTATCTCTTTCGCCATTATAGCCTCTCCACTTGCCAGTATTCCATCTCGACCGGCGTTGCCCTACCAAATATCGATACCATTACCTTTATCTTACCCTTGTCTGGATTTACCTCTTCAACGTTGCCGCTGAAATTTATAAACGGACCTTCTATGATCTTAACGCTGTCGCCCTTCTCAAAAATGACCTTGGGAGTCGGCTTTTCCTTCCGCTCTTCTGTCTGTTTTATTATTTGTTTGACTTCGCTCTCTAAGAGAGGCGTGGGCCTGGTCTTTGTGCCTATAAACCCGGTGACTCCTGGTATATTCCGAACCACATACCAGGTCTCATCATCCAGATCCATCTCTAAGAGGACATATCCTGGAAAGAATTTTCTAAGGGAGATCTTTTTCTTGCCGTCCTTTACCTCAGACACCTGCTCAGTAGGTATAAGTACCTGGAAGACCTTTTCTTTTAAAACCCCTTCTTGAAGCTTCCCTTCAATAGTCGTCTTAACTTTTTCTTCCTGACCTGTCAACGTATGTATTACGTACCATTTGCTTGCCATGTTATTTAAAAGAGCTACCTCAATAAAATGTTTATAAATCTTGCCAGCACCAGATCCACCATACCTATAAATACAGCAAGGAGCGCAGTGGATATTATGACAACGCCTGTGGAACCGATTAATTCGCTCCTGTCAGACCATGACACCTTCTGCATCTCGCCCTTTACTTCTGTAACAAATTTAGTTATGTTTGAAAATATTTTCATATTTGTAAAGCAAATCAGGTTCAATCCGCCTAAGGCGGATTGGCAGGCCAGGAGGGATTCGAACCCCCAACACGCGGTTTTGGAGACCGCTGCTCTGCCAATTGGAGCTACTGGCCTATCAGGCCATTACGCTATTTCTCCTCCTTGTGCAAAGTCCTTTTCTTGCAGAACTTGCAAAACTTCTTTATCTCAAGTCGCTTTGTCTGCGTCTTCTTGTTCTTCATGGCTGTATAATTCTTTCTCTTACAGTCTGTACATGCGATTATGATGAATTCCCGTGCCATATTTGCTCCGTTATTCTTACCCTAATATCTCGTTTACTACACCCGCGC
>CAZTIQ010000024.1:0-14585 GCA_964613735.1 uncultured Planctomycetia bacterium
CTTAAACTGGGCACGTTTGTGCCCTTATCAAATTAGGTACTTTTGTACGGTTTTAACTAGTTCGAAGTATATCACCAAGCTTTTCAATGTCAACATCTTGTGGATAATTTTTTTCAAACCACTACAAATGTAAACGTTTTCAATATGTTGTGGCAAAAAATCTTATTAACACTATTAGGCCAAAAACAGTATAGAAGTCTAAGTAAGTGCCGGTAAGTCCCAGTAACTTTACACTCTTGCAATGTTCAAGTGTAAAGTTACGAGATCTGAGGGAAGCTTAGCAGTAAGTTCCATGGGTTTGTTTGTTCCTGGATGGATGAAGTTGATACTGGAGGCGTGCAAGGCTTGTCTTGACAGACCCTCGACTACTGGGCCATTGTACTGGGTATCGCCTAATATTGCATGACCAATGTGGGAAAAGTGTATGCGGATCTGGTGCGTCCGGCCTGTCTTTGGCTGGATTTCTAAAACTGTATACTTCTTATCTTTACTTCGGTTAAGAACTTTGTAATGCGTGATAGACTCTTTACCCTCTTCTTCATTAATAGCCATTTTTCTGCGGTCTTTTTTATCATGTGAAATAGGGGCATTTATGATCCCTTCATCCAGATTCACTATGCCCTTCACAATAGCAAAATATTTTTTAGTAACAGTCCTATTCTTGAACTGGTTTGACAACTTCCTATGAGCCACGCCTGTTTTTGCCACGAGAATTATGCCAGAGGTGTCTTTGTCCAGTCTGTGCACGATGCCAGGCCGCATTATTCGTTGTTCGTCACTCGGCTTCGCTCGTGACTCCTTTTGATCGTTGCTCGTTTTTCGTTCGGGGCTCGGTTCGTTAAACTTAGTCAAGAACCCCGGGTAATCCAAAAGCGCATTCACCAGCGTGCCTGAATAATTCCCGCACGCAGGATGCACCACCATCCCAGCTGGTTTATTGACAGCTAAGATATAATCATCTTCATAAATAATATCCAGCGGCAGTTTCTCAGCCCTTGGTATCTTGCCGTCATGCTCTGCCAGGCTCTCCTTCTCTAATTTTTCCAGATCCACCTCGATATTATCATCCCTCTTCACCTTGTGCCCGGCCTTGACCTTGCTCCCGTTAAGCAAGACATCCCCTTCATCGATCATCCTCTGGACCAGGCTCCTGGAGATCTCCAATTCCGGCTTCAATGCAACCATGTGCTTCGTAGTCACATTATCCACTCGTTTGCCGCTATCTTCATTATTCACAATCAATTTAAACATACCAATCTCTTTTTGGGTAGATGCGTAGGCTACCCCTATGGGTAGCCTACGCATCTACCCAGGTTAAGTTAAGCTATGATACCAGCAAATTATACCCCTGTAAAACACTTTCAGCCAAAAATTGTGCTACATAGCCAAACCTGTTTATATCACCCATCTGAAGCGCATGATAGTATCTTTCCATATCCTTGTTTTGAATGGCGCATGGAGGAAAACCCATTGAAAGCAGCTGCGTCACGGCAATAAGCCTGCCTACCCTGCCATTGCCGTCATTAAAAGCATGCATGTGCTCAAACTCGTAGTGATTGATCGCGACCTTTTTTATCGCATTGCCTTCGCACTCATTCACATCCTCTATAAACTCCTTAAAAAGCTGCGGTACGAATTGGAAATGCGGCAATTTCTTTTGCAGGCCTCTTATCGCCACATTTACACGCCGCAATTCCCCAGCGTCCTTGCCAATACCATGCATGATCATGTTATGGAGGGTCAAAATAAAACTCTTGTCGATCTTAAAATTCCTCCCGGCATTTGAGAAAATAAATTCCAGGGCCATCTTATGATTTACCGCCTCTAGCTGTTCCTTCTGACTCTTATCGCGCAAAAAGTTTCCATTGATGATTATCGCTTCAGTATCCTTCTCTGTCAAAGTGCTTCCTTCTATGGCATCAGAGTTATACGTCAAGCTGACAAGAAATTTATTATAAAGCGTCTTGTCCCCTTTAATTGTCTTCAATGGATTCTTATATTTTTTCTTTATCTTATTGAGCAGCAGTGGCAAGTCTACTTTTTCAATAAATAATCTATAAATCTTCTGCCTGTGAGCAGTATGAGGAACTCTCTTTTCGTTTATCCATCTATTGACAGTCTTATAGTCTATCTCCAATGTCCTGGCTATATCTGCCTGCGTCATATCACCCATTTCCATAATGAAATGGATCTCATCTTGTATTGAAAATATACCATTTTTCATTTTTATCACCATCGATAATATACCATATGGTATATCCTATGTCAAGCTAACTTTACACTGGGTAGATGCGTAGGCTACCCATATGGGTAGCCTACGCATCTACCCAGTGTTTTACAAGGGATTTGAGAAAATACCTTACGAGGGCCTTGAGAAGCGGCCTGTTCTTGATAAATTCTGCAATGGGCGGGCTAAATTTATAATAAAGCCTCACAAACTCTCTACCGGCCTCTGATTGTAATAAATATTTATCTCTGACTTCGCATAATATCTTAACTTCCTGGGCAAGGGGCGTGTCGAATACAGCCGTTGCGATAAAGCAACTCACCCCTCCTCCGCCACCACCACCGTCACTGCCCCCGCTGTCTTCAGCAGGATCTTCGTCTTGCGTCTCAGTGCCTGCTATTCCAAAAAGACTAAAGTGATTGGTCCTGGCTGTTACTAGATTCTCTGTTGGAAATACCAATGAGCCTGAAAGCCTTTGCCATTCCTGGACGTCCTCATCCAGCCAATACATGGCCAACGTAAGTTCATCAATATTTCTCTCATCTACAAAACCATCCTCATCTGCATCCTGATACGGGATCGATATAACCATTTCCTCAATGAAATCTTGGTTATGATTTCTAAATTTATATTCCCTGTATTCTCCGGCAGAAGCAAGATTTTCCTGCTCTGAGATGATCTTGTTGTGAACATTTTCCTCTGCCAATTTTTTAATGTCGACAACGTCGTCATTCTCTAGAATCCCTGCTGGCAGATCCAGGTATGTCCCGTCTGAAAGCCCTATTTTGTCTGCCTTATCCTTAGACACATTTTTCGTTTTATCTACATCTGATCCAGCCGGGTACATTATGTCATTATTTTTACTCTTGCCGTTAAAAACATAGATCGTCTCTTGATACGTCCCGATGACGTCCTTATCACGCATCACATGAAGCCTCACTAAATATACCCCTGAATCATGATAGGTAAACTCTGCCTCGGCCAAATCCGTTACAAGATCGCACGCGCCGTCATTGTCAAAATCCCATGAGTAACGCGCCTCGCCTATTACACAGCTTGTTTCAAAAGAAAATTTCACCTCAAAGGGCGCCTTGCCTTTTCTCGGCGCAACCTTTATCTTGCCGCCATCAGTCTCGTGCGATTCAGGCACGCCGAATCTGATCTCTTTAACGCGCCGACAGGATACATTTTTCTCGTCGGTGACCTTCAGGGTCGCCGCATATACGCCTGGCTTATAATATGTATTGCTGCAAATAGCTGAATCCCTGGAAGTAAAATCAAAGATCCCGTCACCCTCAAAATCCCATTGATATTTCTGTATTGCATTTTTTGCATCCACGAGCGCGTCAAAATCTACCTCTATCGGCACATCTCCGGATTCATCTGAGATCATCAGCTCCGCATCTAAGACCAAAGTATCGCTTATCTCGACTCTGACCACTGCCGCGCCGCTCAGCCCGTTAGAACTCGTCACTCTCAACTCTGCATCATATGCGCCAGGAACGCTATAAGTATTGACCACCTCTGACGAATCCACAGAACAGGTATCATACACGCCGTCACCATCAAAATCCCATTCATATCTGCAGATGTCTGCCAAAGAAAATACGCTGCCCTGAAAATATACCTTGCCCGGGACGGCGCCCACTGATGGCTCTGCCCCGAGCAGGACCATTGGCGCGTCAGGATTCTCGTTTACCTTGATCACGACCTCGTGAGTATCTGTCTGTCCTTCATCATCAGTCATCCGCAAACTGACAGAAAAATCTCCTTTGCCTGTATAAACAAAAAATGTGTTGCCTGACTCAAGCGAACTAAAATCATATACGCCTTTCCCGTCAAAATCCCATTCATACTTCACTATCCTTCCATCCTTATCAATACTATCGTCGCTAAAACTTACCTCAAGCGGCGCCATGCCGCTAATAGGTTCTGCAAGTGGCCTTGCCTCCGGCGGCAGAGACACGGCCTTTATTACAGTGATCTTTACCTTCTCAGATGTCCAGTCCTCCCCGTCACTCACGCTAAATGTAACAAAATAATGGCCTACCTGATTATATCGTGGCCTCCAGAAAAACATCCTCGCCTCAGCCTCAAAAATAGCGCCATCAGGCGATCCCTCGCATGAATACACAAGCGCATCCCCGTCAATATCCTGTGCTTCAACAAAAAACTCCAGGGGTTCTCCGGCGATGATCTCTTTTTTTCCTATGGTGAACAGGACTGGTGAATGATTTGGTTTGGGCCTGGCTAAAACACTGAAGCTTGCCTTGTCGGAATCCTTTTTTTTCTCATCATAAAATAACAGGGCATATATTTTGTGCTTACCCAAGCTTTTACATTCTATATCAAAATCAAATTTTTCATATCCATCTACACTAACGCCTCTTGTCTCTACTATTTCATTATCAAATAAAACCCTTAATTCCCCGCCTACCAGGGCGCTTGTAAAAATACCAACAGTGAGGGCTATGTCTTCATCCTCAAAATATTCATTTGCGCCTAAATGCACAGTGACTTTTATCTCATTTCCCACATCTAAAAATAATGCGCCCTGAGCAGCCATTTCTTCGTCCTGATAAAATTTATATACGATCTGATACATGCCCGACACTTCAAGCTCAGGAGATATCTCAGCGCTAAAAGTATTTAAGCCCTTTTCTAATTCAATATCCTCGTCAATGACATCTTCGCTATTAGAGTCAGGCCAGATTAATTCTGCGACAAGACGCGCAAAGACATCTTCCGGCGAATCGATCTTCCAATCAAGCAATATTGTTTCTCCATTCTCATAACGGCCCTTGTCACAGCCAGCTTTAATTATCGTTATAGATGGCTTCTCTTTTTCCCCGTCTTCTCTATTCAGCAAAAAGGAATCCAGATAGACTGACTTGCCTGATTTAAAATACATCCCATAATAGATCTTATCCTCTCCGCTAACGTCCGGAATACTAAAGGCCAGCTCCGCTGAATCCACTAACACAAACTCTTTTCTTTCTTCAAACCCGCTGCACCTCGCCTCTGCAAAAAGTTCAACATTTTCTGCTGAGCCTCTATTATGAACGACGATTTTAAAAATATTATTTTCAAATTCAGCCTCGACCTCTATCTTGAAGCCGTTTATTTTAAAATCAATGACATGTCTTTCGCCTTCAAACACGTATTCAGCCTGGTATTGCCCTTCTTCTAGATCTATGGGTAGGGTAAATTCGAATCCGAGCTCCTTGGCTACGCCCGGCTCTATAAACTCGGACAGGGTATCGCTAAATAAATCCTTAAATCTAAAATCAATACTGCACGCGCCTCCTTTATTGCCATTATTTACTGCCTCGAATCTAAAATTGGCCTTTTCGCCGGCATTG
Source organism: uncultured Planctomycetia bacterium (assembly GCA_964613735.1). Classification (GTDB taxonomy): domain Bacteria; phylum Omnitrophota; class Gorgyraeia; order Gorgyraeales; family Gorgyraeaceae; genus JAHILY01. The sequence goes on from CAZTIQ010000024.1 coordinate 5,590, forward strand.
AATAAAAGGCCGACCCCGTCTATATAGGAAACTCCTATGTCCGGCAGAGGTTCTTCTCCCAGCAGCGCATCTGGATCTCCCACATAAAATGTCTCTGTGGACTGCGCGTTCTTCTTTGGATCTGACGCACTCAGCCCGGCCACTAGATAATATTTACCGATCTCGTCAATGCCGGGTATCTCAAGCTCAATCTCCATTTTATTCTTTATGTCTTCAAGCTCTATCTCCTGCCTAAGAAGCGCAGGGTCTTTTAAAGGATATTCATCGTCAGGCACGTAGAGAACCATCAGCCTGTATCTTAAATGAGAAGATTCGCTGCTGTACCTGTCCTGGACCTGTATGAAATAATTTGAAGGCTCATCTGTTTCAAACTGCATCTCTATATCCTCGCCGCCAGAACCTGCGGTTGAATCGATCCATGACACACGCGTCTCTTTGTAAAGCTTTATGTAAGGCCGGATATTTGCAGGCACATCATACAGGTAAACAGTCACCAGTCCTTTATCAGGTATGGACAGTCTATAGAAATCAGAGTCATTCTTTACAGCAATAGTAGCAAAGTAGCTTTGGCAAAAATTGACAAGCACTGCCTCTTCCCTGGTGTTGTTTGGCTCGTATTCGTCAAGCGTGTTGATAAAGAATGATTTAAATGAATAAATCTCAAGTGAAGAGAAACTCGAATACCAATCTTTTACCATTAGAAAATACCGGCCGCTCCCTCCTATCTCCGTCTCTAGCTCTATGTTTTCTCCTGAAGCTCCGCCTTTCTGCGAGATCACATTGCTGGTCACGGAATCGTATATCTTTATAGAAGGCCTGAGGCCATCAGGCACCTCAGGCATCTTGATAAATAGGATCCCTTTCTCATCTATATCAAATACAAAGAAATCTTCGTCAGTATTTGGAAACATAGTGCAGATCAATTCTTGCTTTATGTCGATCTCTGTGGCTGTTGCAAAATCATGATTTGGCTCATATTCATCTGAGCCTGAGATGAGGTTTACCTCTAATGCATACTCTTCCTCTGAAGAAAAACTGTTATATCTATCTTTCAGGTGTATAAAATATTCGCCTGGGTTAACGATCTCTAAGGAATACTCTATGCCTTCTCCGGAAAGCGCGCCTTCAGTGCCCCGCCAATTGCCACTAGAATCATGGATTATAATATATGGGCTGAGGCCATCTGGCACGCCTGTCAGAAATATATCCAATATCAAAGCTGTATCGACCTGAAACTTAAAAAAATCCTCGTCGCCATAGTCATAAATACTGCCGCTCACAATATTGCCTGATGTTACTTCATTGGCTGTGTCAAAATAATCGTTAGGCTCGGTTTCAATAAAAAAGGACTCCTCGGCTTGTCCGTTTACAGTGGACTCACTCGAAGAATATTGTTCGAGCGAGTCGAGAACAATATTATTATCGCTCTCGTTTATCTCTATCGTCTCTGTGACGCCGCCGGGTTGGATCTTCAACGAATAAGTACCCACAGGCAAATGCCTGAACTCAAAGCTGTTATCCGTTACAACAACAGCATTCCTTGCGCATGCGTCTGATCCAGCCGCGCTGACCGGCTCCAGGACAACCTCGGCGCCCACTGCATTTTCAATCGTACCGTAAAGATCCCCGTACTTGGCAGGCGTCAGCGTAAAATCAAGCTCGTTCTCTCCTGGCAAGATCTCCACGTTTTTTGTGACGCTGTCAAATCCAGGCGCCCGGATATTTAAAACCACATTGCCTCTCTTGATCTTTTCTAATCTATATTTACCGTCTTCATTTGTACAGACGCTATTTATCAACGCGCCCCTGACAGGTTCGCCCTCATCATCCCTTATTATTCCCCACAGGTCCCCGGTTTCCACTGTCGGCAAAACCCTTATATCCAGCATAGCTTCATCTATGTTCGCACCCTTATTATCAATTATCACCTTTGCTAAAACAGGCTCGCCCGGGCTATATACAAGCTCTGCCATCTCAATGGTCAAAAGTTTAAAAAATGTATCACCGCCGCCGTTCTTTTCAAAGATCAACGGCCACGGCACGTCAATATTAACGTTTGACTGGCCTACTAACCTGTCATTTGAAAAAACATTTAGTTTTATGCTATACATGTCCCTTGGCGCGTCATCGGGTATTTCAAATTCGTGATCCCGGATATCCTTCTCGCCCTCATTTAATCTCACTGATTTTGTATTATAATAAACCTCTCTGTTATCGGAATCGATGATATTCAATATAATGAAAAGATCGATAGCTGCTTCTGAATTACTTAATACGGCGCTCTCTATTAACACGTTTTCTCCCGGCGTATATTGCATCTTATCGGTTTTTATAGACGCCTCTGTGATAGGCTGAAAAATATTTATTCCTCTTTCTGCGCGGCCCAAATAACTGTTCTCGGAAGAGTAAAATTTTGCCATGATCCTCTCTGTCTTGGTGACCGCTATCTTTTTATCAAAAGAGGTGAGTTTTTTAGCCGGGGCTTCTATCGTCTCTGTAAATTCTATTTCGTGGAGCCGCATTTCTCCTTTGCACCTTATGGTCTCGTCTTGGTCAGTATTATTCCTGATGTTAAAAGTAAATACAGCCTCGTGGCCCGTGATGTAGTTTTCATTGTCACTGGTTATGTCAAATACAAAGTCCGAATCTACTACGCTGCCTTCTGGCGGCTGGGAGAAACAAAAATAAAATCCTTCTGTCTGCGGTTGGATGATATTGTCGCCAGAGTCATATAGCATATAATCCACGCGGTAGATCCCAGCCTTTTTTAAAACGATTCCAGGGCTATATTGCGCCTCGCCTGCAATATTTTCCTCGAGTGTGTCGCCATCCGGAGACCTTAATATCATCTTGATCCTGTCAAAGCCTTCAGGGCACTCTATTGCCTGTTCAAACTCTTCTCCGATCTTATATTCCGGCAGTTCCCTGCTGTTTTTGGACCATCTGACAATACCCCTTACAAGATCAATTTCAGACTTATTTGTCTGGCCGTTTGTATAGCCCCATCCTGAATATAGCGCAGCTGTTATTACCATGCCTTTTCCATAATTGTACATGAGTATGGCCGGCATCAAGTTCTTGGTCCTTCTTAAAAGTATTTTTGCGCCTTCAGGATACTCAGTAAAATATCCATCTATCTTTACATCAGGGTAAAGTCCGATTTGGTGAGAAAGGATCTGGTGAAAATCCTCGATATATGCCGCCTTTGCATAGCAGAGTGCGTCTTCCTGCCAGCCATAGCCTTTAAGCTCGCCTGTCGGGAGCGCCTCAAAATCATGGCCATATTGCTGGGAAAAACATATCAGCGTGCCGCCATTCTCCACGTATTCAGACAACTTCTTTCTAAATATAGAGGAACCGGAAATCCCGGACAGCCCGCCAGTAGGGATGACTAAGACCTTTTGCTCATCCACTATAGACGGGCTAAAGGTATGGTCTATGATGCGGACAGGCTCTTCAAGTTTTTCTATGATCAATCTTGCAAGATCAATATAATACCCATTGGCCAGGATAGCTATGTCAGGGCACTGGAGATATTCTTCCTGGGCCGTCGCAAAGGAGTCTTGCAATATCTTATTCTGCTCGGCCAATACATCCTGCCATTTAAAAATAGCTTCTTCCTCTGACGCGCCCTGGTCTATTTCCTCCTGCGCCTCTTCAAAAATAGAAATGGCCTTCCAGTATTTGAGAAGATTGACTTTGCCTTTTCTGCCTGCGATCCTCAGGTACAGGTCAAATAATTTTCGCGGACTTATATCTATTTTCTTCGCAAATGTCACAACGTCATATGTGTCATCTGGATGGTCGATGCCTGTGCCTGGCCCCAATAAAAACGCCAGGAGGTTCTTATCCTTGTAGGGTTTATAACGGCCAAAGAAACTGCTTTCCTCTCCTTTTTCCAATTTATCAAGCAGCGCCTTCATGACAAGTCCGCTGTTACAAAAATTAAAATGGTCCAGCCCTATAAAATATTCATAACCTATATCGTCTCTGTCTTCGATCACAGGACTCCAGTCTCCTACCACCCAATCTTCGTCTCCTATGGCAATAAATGTTTTTATGCGCTCGTCTGGCCCAAGGCCTTCTATGCTTTTCAGGAAAAGGCTCTCGGGCATCAGTTCCTTTCTGAGGGTCTCAGACTCCATCCTTCCGCCCGGGATCCAGACCTTGCTGCTCAAAAGTTCCAGGCAATATTCATAAGCAGTGATGCTTTGGGTAAAAACAGACGGGATGACCTGCGCTGTATTCTTTATATTCGCTACTCTATTTGTAGAGCCGTTGTTGGGCGGGGCGAGTTCTATTATTGTGCCAATATTGTTTCTGTAATTGATCAAGCCCTGCGAGCGGGAATACGCGGTAACAGCCAGGGCGCCTGTGGAATGAGTTATTACATCTGCTTTTGTGTAGTTGCGGCCAGGGAGGCTGTCATTGAGATAACCTATGCCATGCTGCAGCGCAGTTCCAACATCATCGCCAAGTTCTCTGACGCCATAGCCCCACGAATCTCCTACAACAGGTCCATCGACTATATTATCGCCGTCTGTATCAACTGAATTGCCGCGCATGTCAACGACAATGACGTCGTAGCCGTTGTATGTTAATTCATCTACATAATCTTTTTTTTCATTACGCCAGGCTATCCCGCTTGAGTTAAAACCGTGGACCAGTAATACTGGTTTTTCTTTAAAATCATCTCTTTTGCTTTCGTGAACATATATATTTATTTTTGCGCTTTTAGTACTATCGACTGTAATGAATTTTTCTACATCAGTATCTGCGAATAGACTGATACCAAGAAATAATGAAGACAATGCTACTATTGAAGAAATGATTAGCTTCATCTGAATCATTTCAAACCCGCATTGCAATTAAATTGCAATGCGGGTTTGAAACTTTTATTAAATTATTGAATTAACTTTTGTGGATTAGCTTCTCCAAAATCCAAAAACCAGAAAGTATCATCTTTGAGGAAGATCTTCTTTTTGTGTTTCTCTGACTGGTCGGATATTACAGCTCTATTTATTAGATCAAACGGTTTTCTTTGTACAATCTCATCATTATCTGTCTTATATCTTCTGTCAGTCCCATCTGGATCAATTGTCCAATATCTGTTACTTGCAATATGCACGCCCCACATATCATGCTTGGTCAATCTTTGACAGAAGGCTATCTTTCCACCCTTTGTCCACTCAGGCGAGTGCATGTCTACCTTATAAAAATTCCTCCACTTGCGCTTTTTGAAGAATCTTGCGATATGGTTTGAAGGTGAGCGATCTTTAAAGGTGAGCTTCTTAAGATTGGCGCCATCTATATCTACGACCCATACATCAGTATTTCCTATCGGTGTCAGCGCGCTAAAGGCGATCTTGTCTTCATCAGGCGAGAGCTCAAAATCCACTATCTTTACTATCTGGTCCCTGGCATCTGGCGACGCAGCGCTACAACCAGCAATTATAATAGCAATAACAACAACCCAAAAGGCTGTCTTTGCCATAAAAAACCCCATAACTTTACACGCTTGCAATGCTCAAAGTGTAATGTTAGATCTTTTTTGCCTTCTTTAACTTGCTCAGGCTGGTCAGCAATGCGGAATATATGTCTAATGTGGCAGGGCCGCTCTCATTGACCATGCTGAAGAGTTTCTTCTTTTTGTAATCAGATGAGTTGATCCTTATCTCAGGCAGAAAAAGTTCGTAGACATACACGTCTAAGATGTCTGCGATCTTACAAAGTATTGGGACTGTAGGGATTTTTTTGCCGCTTTCAATCCGGCTTATATAGGTGGTATCGATCTCAGCTGCTTCTGCTAATCGCTCCTGGGTAAGACTCCTGGAGAGGCGGATGCTTCTTACTCTATTAGGCAGTATTTCTCTAAGATTTGGTAGATTATTCATTGGAATATCCTCTATATTATACGATTGGTTGACTAAAAAGAGAATAGACGCAGAGTCATAAAATAATGACCCATAGTCATATTTCCCTTATGACAATTAAAAAATGGTAGGCTCTAACTTTACACTGGGTAGATGCGTAGGCTACCCATATGGGTAGCCTACGCATCTACCCAGCATCTCTTGCAATGCTCAAGTGTAAAGTTATCTTAGCTCTAGTACCCGATGGAGGTTAGGACGGATTTTAGATTTGCTGGGACTACAGTGGGGTTTTTTATGGATTTTATGGCGCGGTCAGGATCTTTTAGGCCGTGGCCGGTAAGGATGCAGACGATCTTGGGGTTCTTGGCTTTCTTGAAGTAGCCGGATTTACTAAGCTTGATAAGGCCTGCTACTGATGCTGCTGATGCAGGCTCTACGAATACGCCGTCTTTATTTGCGAGGAGCTTGTAGGCGCTGAGGATCTCGTCATCTGAGACCATGTCTATGAGGCCGCCTGATTCATCGCGCGCTGCCTCTGCGCTTTTCCAGCTCGCAGGGTTTCCGATGCGGATGGCAGTGGCTATGGTCTCGGGCTTCTTGACTGGCTTGCCTCGCACAATAGGCGCTGCGCCCTCTGCCTGGAACCCGCACATCTTTGGAAGGCTCTTTATCTTACCTTTTTCCTTATATTCTTTATAGCCCTTCCAGTAGGCTGTGATATTACCGGCATTGCCAACAGGGATAAAATGAAAATCTGGCGGACCTCCGAGCTGATCACATATTTCAAATGCTCCAGTCTTTTGCCCCTCGATCCTGTAGGGATTTATTGAATTTACAAGCTGGATAGGATAGTTAGCGCTGATCTCTTTTACAAGATTAAAGGCGTCGTCAAAATTACCCTCGACTGCAATGACCTGCGCGCCATGGATGAGCGCCTGTGCCAGTTTCCCAAGCGCAATAGCTCCCTCTGGTATAAGCACCACGCACTTTATCTTTGCCTTGGCTGCATACGCAGCTGCTGATGCAGAGGTATTACCAGTGGAGGCACAGATAATAGCATTCTTCCCCTCTTCAATGGCTTTTGAAACAGCCACAGTCATGCCCCTGTCTTTAAATGATGCAGTGGGATTAAGGCCTTCGTATTTTAGATAGACCTCTCCATTGACCTGTTCTGACAGAGTGCGTGAATAAATAAGCGGGGTATTGCCCTCGTTAAGTGTTATTACAGGGGTCTTGTCTGTTATTGGTAAGAAACTCTTATATTTATCTATCAAGCCATTCCACATAACTTACGCCTCTAGTCTGATAAGAACGGTTTTTCTCTTTATAGTGGAGAGCTTATTGATCCTTTTCAATGCCATCTGCATATTTTTCTCTTTTGCGTCATGGGTCAGCATTACAATAGGGACTACATGCTCTTCTCTTCTTTCCTTTTGTACCACACTGGCAATGCTAATGCCATAATCCCCTAAAATATCCGCTATATTTGCCAATACGCCAGGCGTGTCTATTGCAGAAAAATGCAGGTAGTATCTGGTGACGATCTCACCCATCTTCTTTATATTTTTTATCTCCACCCTTTTCGAGGTGACGACCTTGAAGGATTTTCTGCCGTATAAAATGGAATGGGAAATATCGATTATATCGCTCAAAATAGCGCTAGCAGTAGGAAGCTTACCTGCGCCCTGGCCGTAAAATACCTGCTTACCCACAAGGCCAGCATTTATAAATATGGCATTGTAAACACCTGAAACAGAAGAAAGTAAATAATGCTTAGGTATTAGCGCTGGGTGCACCTTTGCCGTCAATTCCTTGCCTTCGCGCTTTGCGATAGCAAGCAATTTAACCGCATAGCCCAGATCCTTTGCGTATTTAATATCCACCGGAGAAATATTCTCAATCCCCTCCACATAAATATCCTTCATCTTCACTCTTTTGCCAAACGCAAGATAAGAAAGTATCGCAAGCTTATGAGCAGAATCCAGGCCTTTTATGTCAAATGAAGGATTGCTCTCGGCATAGCCTTTTGACTGGGCCTCTTTAAGCGCAGCCTTAAAGCTGGCGCCCTCTTTTGACATCTGGGTCAAGATATAGTTTGAGGTGCCATTCAATATTCCCATGATACTGTAAAAAGTATTGGATATCATGCCTTCGCGGATAGACTTGATTATGGGCACGCCTCCTGCCACGCTCGCCTCAAATAAGATATGCCTGTCCAGCATTTCAGCCTTTTTAAATATTTCTTCGCCATGCATTGCCAGAAGCAATTTATTCGCAGTCACCACGTGCTTGCCTGACTCGAGCGACTTTATGACGATCTCCTTTGCAGGATGCACCCCGCCTATAAGCTCTACCACCACGTCTATATCAGGGTCATGGATTATTTTATTAATGTCCTTTGTAAACATCTTCCGTGGGACATTGACGTCGCGCTTTGACCTCATATCCTTATCGCATACTAAAGAAAGATTCAGATCGATCCCAGTCCTGTCGCGAAATAACTTCCGCTTGCCGAGCAAAAGCTTTACCACTGCAGAACCTATCGTCCCGAAACCTATAACGCCGATGTTTATTTTCCGGCTCATGTTATTCACCTTTTTGTTTTTTTCGTAAACTATTTTCAACTACCCTTTTTATTGCTTCCAGATCTTCATCTCTCATCGCTACAAACCTGCCCCTGGTAACATAAGATGAGCCGGTTCCTCGCTTATTTGACTCTATGACCTTTAGCTTTACATTAATATAATCCGGGGCATCAGGAGTCCTTAGCTTAAGTTTCAATATTGTATCCGGCGCAAATGACCTATCTGTTGTAAATTTAATACCGCCTGCCGAGATATCTCTGGTCTGCGTTACATCTGTCTTTGCCTGCCCAGTAGAGACATCAGTATAAGAGACCACAAAGGTACTATCTAACCTTGCAAATTTCCTCCTCTCAAAAAAATAACCCTGAGGACCTAATGTTTCTTCATTCTGTGCCATAGTGTCCCTCTATTTCTGGCCCTGTACCAGTCGCTTCGCTATTCCAGTATGGTCGGGGCGGCTGGATTCGAACCAGCGACCCCCTGAACCCCATTCAGGTGCCCTAAGCCAACTAGGCCACGCCCCGATGTTTATATTTGC
>CAZTIQ010000025.1:0-14576 GCA_964613735.1 uncultured Planctomycetia bacterium
TACAGTAAAAATCTTTTCATATACTTATCATCAGCCCTGAGGGAAAGATTCTTCCTCGTACATGTACCAATTGGCTGAATCTGTTATGTAGGTGTGCAGTTTTTCAATGCCGTCATAATGCGCCTTTTCTTCTCTGAGCAGGAAGTCCAGGAGTTTTACCAGTTTTTCGTCTTTAGTGTCCTTACGCATCGCTTCATAATACCTGTAGCCCGAGTTTTCGAAATCCATGGCAAACTCGCACGCTTCCTTATCAACGTCACTCTTCTTTATCTTGCCCTTAAGCTCAGCAATGCTTCTTGCGAAAATAGTAAGGTCTTTTTTTCTGTCAGTCATGAATTCATCCAGATTTAGCTCTGGAAAATCGGCATACTTGGATAGGGAGCTGTAAAAACTTTTTATGCTTTCTATGTGAAGGAGTTCGTTTTTGGCCAGGAACTCGAACATCTTTTTTGTGGCGTCGTTCTCGACCTTTTTTACAATGTCTGTATAAAAACCAAAACCCTTTTCTTCCATCTCCAGCGCTTTTTTAAGAGTATCTATCAATGCGACGTTTTCCATTAAAACCTCCTGGTTGTTTGAAGCGTAAGTGGTTACCAGCGGCTACTTTTCTTAATGTTATTTATTTTAACCCTTAAACAAAATTAAAACAAGTTTATTTTAGGATAGCTTCAGGATGGGGATATTCAGGTATTTCTTGTCAGCTCTGGCGTATTTTTCTTTACGGCTGGATAGTGATGCGGCTGAATGGATGGTCGATGAGCCGTATTTGTGGTTTATGAGGTCTATTGTCTCTGATATATGCCTGTACCTTACTATCCTTACTGGATCATCAAACAGGGTCCTGTCGTCTACGCCCTGGTCTTTAAGCCTGAGGATGACCACGCCAGTGGCCCTGTAATCCTGGTTTTTATTGAACGTCATGTCAAAAAGATCGCTTACTATACCTGAGAAATCATTGATGGACGAGGAAAAGCGGTTTATAAAGCCTTCTACGCCTCTTATGGTATGGTCTTTTTTCTTTAGATACACGGCGATTCTGTCTGAAGCGAGCTTGAACCTGCGCGCTTTTGCCAGCGCCAGCTCAAGGTTTCTCATGAGCTGAGCTCTTACAAAATCCCTGTCACTGGAACCTGGCGTGAATGTCCGGGTCTTGCTTATAGAAAGATATTTTTGTTTTACCTGGGTAGAAACCGGGTATACGCTTAAGCCCTGGAGTTCCTGATGGAGTTCTAGTCCGATCTTCCCGAGGACCTTTTGCGCCCAGGTCCTTTCCTTTTTTACAAAATCCATGACTGTTGTCAGGGAGTGTTTATTCAATAACGCGACTGTATTCGGACCAAAGCCGCATACTTGTCCGAGCAATATTTTTGGCAGAAAATCATGGAGTCTATATCCGGGCGCGGCAGTAAAGCCGGCCGGCTTTTTGTATTTTGAGCATATCTTGGCAAGGGACTTGGAGGAGCTCAGACCCACTGAGACTGTTAGGCCGAGCTCTTTTTCTACGGCTTCTTTTATGCAAAGCGCGATATTTTCGTAGGATGAGCGGTAGAGCCGCCTCAGGCCTGTTATGTCGCAAAAGGCCTCGTCTATTGAATATTCTTCCACCTCGGGAGTGAAACGCCGGATTATAGTGAACAAGCGCGATGAAAAGACTGAATAGGTCTCATAGTCACTCGGGAGCACGATAACGTCGGGGCAGACTTTTTTTGCCTCAAAAACACTCATGCCCCGCTTTATGCCGCGCGCTTTTGCGGCATAGCTGGGGCAGACCACCATGCCTCTTTCTCCTCCTGCCACCACGGGCTTTTCTTTTAATGAAGGTCGCAGGGCCTGTTCGCAGGAAGTAAAAAACGCGTCGCAATCTATGTGGATTATTGCCCTGGGATATGAAAATAGATTTATCGGATGGCTGCTAATGGTATTTCCTGACATTGGCTGTAACTACGCCTGCTATGGTTAGTTCGCGCCTGGGCTGGACAACGCTGTATTTTTTATTTCCTGGCTTTAGAAAGACCTTGCCTGTCTTTTTATAAAAATATTTAATAGTCCATTCTTCGTCTACCTGAGCGATCACTATGTCTCCATTTCTGGGCTGGCGGCCTTTTTCGACCAGGACAAGGTCTCCGGGCATGATGCCGGCGTCTTTCATAGAGTCGCCATCCACCTTCAGGAGAAAGGTTGACTGCGGGTTTTGGATGAGGAATTCATTAAGCGAGATCGTATCCAGGAGCTCTTCTTCCGCAGGGCTTGGGAAGCCAGCTGTTACATGGCCGAGCATGCGGACATCTCCCAGAGACATCGCGGGAAGCAGATGGCGCGATGTCTTTTTTACAAGATAGCCGTGTTTTAAAAGTTTGGCGACTACTTTAAAAACAGAGTTTTTAGAGTTATAACCCAGGATGCGCAGCATCTCGCTGTATGAAGGCATATATTTTCTGGAATAATAAAATCTGTAGATCTTCTCAGCAATGGATCTAAGGTCGCGTTTTCTCATGGCAATATACAGTATAGGGAACGTTCGTTCACCAGTCAAGCAAAAAAAGAATATTAAGCGGTTTGTTTTGAGATAAAAGAATTAACTTGTTTCATGTTTTTTAACCCCTGATTTGCGCCGGGCTTGGTGCAGATCAGGGCTGCTATGGATGAGGCGAATGTCATGGCTGGTCTTATATTGTCAAATACCTTTCTCATACCTTTTTTAGATATTTTATACAGCAGGCCTGCTGTATAGGCGTCGCCTGCGCCGATTGTGTCGGCAACTTTTACTTTAGGGGCCGGGACCTTTATTAACCGCGTAGGCTGCAGTCGGTAGCCTACGCGGTTTTTATAATAAACCGAACCCTTTGGGCCTAAGGTCAGCACGATCTCGCAACTTAGGAGCTTCCTGAGTTTTTTCAGGCCTTTTCTGGGATCTCTTTGACCTGTCAGGAATTTTAGGTCGACTTCGCTTATTTTGAGGAGATCAACTGACTTTGCGAGCCTTAAAATCCTGTTTCTGGCTGGTTTTTTATCCTTTACAGTATAAGGCCTGATGTTTGGGTCAAAGGAAATAAACACGCCTCGTTTTTTAAAATATTTTACATATTTCATAGCTTCTATGGAGCTATGTTTTTGAAAAGAAAAGCTTGAGCCAAGATGGAGGATCTTGCAGGTATTGAGGAGCGCTTTCGGGGCGTCCTTGAGGCATACTATTGAGTCTAAAGAGGTGTTCTTGTAAAAGGTGTATCTGGAGTCGCCGTGTTTGTCTATATTGGCTATGGCAATGGGCGTGCGGATGCCAGAGTCCTGTATAATGCCGCTTGTGTTGACCTTGCAAGAGCTCAGGAACCTTACAGCAAAGTCTCCCAAGGGATCCTTGCCGATCCTGCTTATAAGAGCTGTTTTTAGGCCTAATTTAGCCGCCATAACAGCAGAATTAGTAATAGAGCCGCCTGTAGAGGCCAGAAATACAGGACGATCTCTCTTATTCTTATTCTGGATAAGATCTATCGAGGTCCCACCTAAGAAAAGCACATCTATTGGCATGTAATTATGATAAGGGTTTTGTAAGGAGATTTCAAGCGGTAAAAAAAGAAGTTGCTCTAATCTCTGTCGAAAGACTTCAGGAAATCTTTAAACTTATTTTTTGTCACTGTGCCAAGCCTGTCAAAGCTGATTCTTGTTTCATAGCCATTAAGGATCTCTTTTACTCCTACGACTTTTGCAGAGAGCTCAATGATCTCCGGCTCTCCTATGCTTATAAATAGCTCCAAGCGAATAAGGACATTATTTTTTACAGCTAATTTTTTATCAGTAATGAACTTTATGCCGCCTAGTCCGATATTTGCGCTTTTGGCATCTAGCCATCCAGAAGCACTATTGGCCAGATTCTTATATTTGATAAAATCGGTATACTTGTATCTCGGATAGTTTCTTCTATCAATACTTTTATTTGTCTGAGTTGCATTACAGTATGGGCATTTTTCTTCCGTGGCCCGTATTTCCTTGTCACAAACCGGACATCTTTTCATCTATTCCTGAGCCAGGATCTCCCTTCTCTTCTCTATATTTTTCTCTAATAGCAGCTCTGCGAATTTCTCTAGGTCAAATTTATAGGTCTTGTATTTGCCGCCGCGCTGGAGGCTCTCTATCTGGATCCAGAGCTGGTATTTTTTGCCTTTTCTTACTCTGTCCTCGGGGATCACGAACTGGACCAGTTCTCTTGTCAGCGTTCCTCTGGCAAACTTTGCCTTTTCTTTTTCCCTGAAGCTTATGATGCCGCGCGACTTGTCCTTGGTCGGGTATGGCTCTTCATCCTCATCTGCAGTCGATGCCAGTAGCACTTCTTTTGATTCAAAGCTCAGCCTGCCTAAGCCTGACCCTACCACAATAGCATTATAAACCTTTGGCTTTGTGCCGTGCATGCGGGCAGTTATCCTGGCTTCCAGGATATTGTCCATTAGATAGACCTCTACGGCAACTGCGTTGTCGCCAAATTCCTGCGCTTCTCTGAGCACGGGAATACCATCCTCACCCGCCCTTACTTGCGCGCACAGAGCTGCTGTAACACAAAAAACAGCTATGCATATTAATAAAAGTTTACTCATGCGTCACCTCCCCAGTAGATTTAAAAACCTGAGCCCAAAAAATAGATACGAAAAAAATACAAAAACATATACGATCAATACCTGAGACGTAAGGTAATAGGCATGGTTTTTTTCAGGGTGATCACCGTAATTTATGCGGCAATACACGTAAAAAATTAAAAACACCAGGACAGGAAGCGCCAGGATCAAAAAATAACGAAATCCTGATACATTGTAAGATAAAAAGCCCACGAGCCTATTTTTTCTCTCTTTTTGAGTGTTTCAGGACCACGAGCCAGAACGCGGTTGCCCACACAAGAAGAAGTATGGTGGAAACATTGACTACCATGCACTGATTTGTGGAGCACAGCTCTTTTAAATACATCAAATTTATTGCTACGAGTATTATGACTAGAGATAGTACAGTTTTTTGGACCTTGCCAATAATTTTCATTGTTACCGCCATTACGCGTGTCAGTAAAGAAGCTTTTTCAGAAGCTTTACCCCGACTTCATACCCTATGTCTTCAGCATCAGCACCTGTGATGAATTCTTCAGCCCATATGACCCTTGCCTTTGAGCGGATCAATTTTTCGCTAAACGGGCTTTCTATATTAAGATCCAGCAAAGCGCCTTTGGGTATCTTGGAACTTACAGGGAACCTGAGGCCATTTTTTGATATACTCTTTGTCAGGGCCTCTCCCTTAGAATTGGTCAGAGGGTCGCAATAATTCAGCTTCAATGAAAGGTCATACCTTTTATTTTCCCTGCGGTCATTAGAGAACATGTTCATAAAGTATATTTGTCTTTCTCTCCCTGTAAATAGCCGATCAACCTGCCGATATAAAGCAACCGGCTGTTCAGAAACTGTATCCCTGCCTCAAACCTCTCTTCGTTTTCTTTGCCCGTATTCTCACCCCATACCCATGCCACTTTGCCCCTGCACCTTGTTTTGAAATCCGAGTTATATTTAAAGATCTCCAGGTCGAGTATTGTGCCTGGGTTCAGATTTCGTAACAGAGGCACCCTGACCCCTCCCCCGCTTATATTCTTTGTGGTCGTGCAGAATTCCCTGTCGCTGCCCTGCGGGCTATACCGCACAGCCAGCTCTCCGTCTATGCGCTCAAACAGCCTGTTTTCAGTCCCTATAAACACCGTGGACCTCCTTTTGTTTAAAGAGTTTAACAGTCTCAAAATTATTTATTCTCCTGAACCATAGAAAATAAGATAAAGGCGTTGTAGGATTGACCAGCTGATCTATCAATATGTGCAGCGTAAAGGCGATCGCAACGAATTTCCATGTCGGACCCAGGTTAAGCGCATATATACATAACCATAATAAGGCCGCTAATTCATAAGAATGCAGAAACAAGGTCAGTTTTTTAAAGTCTCTATAGCCGCATCTCATTTCCATATATACTTTTTTTAAATTAAAACTAATGCCCCGCTCTCTTATGTAGTCAAGATAGTGATCACCGTCTATAAGTACACCAGCGGCCATGATCCACAAAAATCCTGCAATAGACCGGCTGAAGTAATAAAAAATACTTCCTACGCCAAGAGATATGATCGCATGGCCCAATGGCTTCATTCCAGTCTTACCCCGCACTGCGGGCAGTAACTTGTCGTCCTGCCTGCAAAGATCTTTCTGCATTCAGGGCACATCACCTTCAGAGGTCTTTCTTTTTCCGCGAAACTATAAGACATGATATCTGTCCTGGCAGTTGTTTTTGCGCCAGCGCGCTTTATGATACCAGGTATTTCCTGCTCCAGCATCTTTATTCTCTGCGACGCGTAAGGGTGGCTTCTCAGGAACACAAAACCCAGGTCCTTACCTTCCTTTTTTTCTAATTTCTTTAAAAATGTTATCATTGCGTAAGGGTCATAGCCTGCCTTATAGGAGTATTTTACGCCTAGCCTGTCGCCCAGCATCTCGTCTTCCCTTGAATAGCCGAGCATGACAAGGTTATATGTCACTGATGCGGCTGTCTGCAGATCTCCTAGCCCGCCCTGGCTCGCAGCTATATTCATCAATATATCATAGCCAAGCTTGGCCTGAAGCTTTTTTGCAATATGCCTGGCTGCAACATGTCCTACCTCATGCCCTACTACACCGGCCAACTCATCATCCGTAGCCTCTTCCATCAAGCCGGAATGTACATATATGTAGCCTCCCGGAGTCGTAAAGGCGTTCAGGCTTTCATCATCTATGACCTCGAACTTATATTTTAGGTCTTTTCTGTCTGATACAGATACAATGTCATCGCCTATCTTCTTTAAGCGGTCCTTCTGCTGTATGTCTTTACTGATCTTGAACTCACTGGCGATCTGCGAGGCGACTGAATTGCCTATGGATACTTCCATGGGAGTCGTCACAAAGATAAATTCTTTTCTGCCAGTAGCAGGGTTATAGGTGGTGGCACAGCCGGAGAGGGCGAGGGATAAAACAAGGGTTAGAATAAGAAAGGATTTTGTCATATTTTTACCACTCCCGGTACCACCCCCGGACCCGGGTAGGGTCTACCCGGGTCCGGGGGTGGTACCGGGAGTGGTTCTAGCTTAACTCAGCAGTTTCTGCACGACGGCGCTTACTGTCTTGCCGTCTGCCTGGCCTTTTAGCTCCTGCATGGCATGTTTTATTACCTTGCCAAAATCAGCCTTTGAGCTTGCGCCTGTCTCAGAGATCGCTTTTTTCACTATCTCTTCTATTCTTTCCGGGCTAAGCTGCTCCGGTAGATAAGACCTTAATATCTCAAGTTCCTTGGCCTCTTTTTCTACCAGTTCCTGTCTCTCCGCCTTCTTGAAGCTCTCTATGGAATCCAGGTGCTGCTTTACCTGCTTTGATATGATCTTTAAGACATCCCCGTCCTCTAAGTCTTTTACCTGTTTTTCAATGACAAGGTTTTGCATAGAGGCGATCACCATTCGAAGCGTGGATGTCTTTACCTGATCCCTGCTTTTAATGGATCCCTTAAGATCATCAGCTAGTTTATTTTCAAGCTTACCCATCTTTTTAGCTCTCCTTTTTTACGCCTATCTTCCCATATAGCAGGTCACACAGGAATTTTAAGAATGTATTCTTATTATCCTCTTCTATCTTTGCAAATTCAACGCCTATGCCATACGCCCTGGCATTGCTGTCAGGAGATTCTTTTGACCAGAGCACTATACCGTTCAGGTGCACAGGGTTTAACGCCTCCGGGAGAGAGATCTTCATGGCTATTTTTCTGCCTGGCTCAAGGCTTTCCTCTGTCATGAGTTGCAGCCCGCCGGCGCTTATATCTTTTGTAATCCCGGTCTTTTCTGCCCTTGGCTCTTTCTGGACTATGTAATTTACCTTGAGGGCGATGTCAAACCTTATAAACCTTCTTTTTTCTCGCATATGGTATGATTTAGGCCAGTTTTTTTATCTGGAGCCCGGTCAATTTTACGGTTTTAAAATCTACGCCTGCCTCATTAAAAAGCTCTTTAAAGGTCTTGTCTGCATAACTGGTAGCGGCAACGAACTTTTTTATCTTTGCATTTACAAGCATCTTTGCGCACAGGATGCATGGTGAATGCGTGCAATAGATAGCGCTTCCTGAAATATTAATGCCGTGCAGGCCTGCCTGTATTATTGCGTTCTGCTCAGCGTGTATTGCCCTGCATATTTCATGCTTCTCGCCTGAAGGTATGTTTTTTTGATCCCTGAGGCAGCTAAGTTTCAAGCAATCCTTTACCCCGCTTGCCGCGCCATTGTACCCTGTGGTAAGAATATGCCGGTCTCTTACTATCACAGCGCCTACATGATGTCTAAGGCATGTCGAGCGCTCTGCCACAAGGTAAGCCATCTTCAAGAAATATTCGTCCCAGTCAGGTCGTTTTTTTAATTGCTTCATCTATCTTTCTATGAAACTCTTCGATGTTCGAGTCGTTTACTATGACCGGATTGGCCATCTCAATGCATTTTTTGAGTTGCTGGTTCTCAGGATCATCTATGTTCTCTTTTTTTTCTTTTTCAATAAAATCCCGGAGGGTTTCTGCGTCCCCGGGCCTTTTTCTCTTTAAGCTCCTTTTAAACCGCACCTCTACAGGCGCGTCTATCCCTAGGAGAATAAAGCCTTTTTCCTTCTGTAAGGCCTCTACCTCAGCCGGGTTTCTTATAGAGTCGACAATATAATCGCCAGGCTCGATCAATCTTTCCCTGATCATAGAGGCCAGATAAGAAGGGGTGTTTTTTCGCCTTAATTCATTGCCGAGCCTTATAAGGTTTTCGCGCAAAGGCTCTATCCCTGATTTCTTTGCCTCTTCTCTCAATATATCAGAGAGAGAATAATATTTAAAGTCTTTCGTCCTTAGATAGCTTGCTGCCTCGCTTTTTCCTGAGGCATTTGGTCCTGTCAGGCCAACGATCACTTAACTGTAGCCCCGGGAGTTATGTCCTTGTCCGGGCAGATAACGACAAGAGAGTCGTTGTCATGGGCCGCAAGGACCATTCCATGGCTCTCCACACCCCTTATCATCGCAGGCTGAAGATTATCGACTACGACCACGAGCTTGTCCTTTAGCTCCTCATGACTATAGGCCTTTTTTATACCTGCCACCACTTCTCTTTCTTCGCCGCCGATGTCTACCTTCATGACATACAGCCTGTCAGCGTCCGGGTGGTCTTTTACCTCTTTTATCTTTCCTATTTTTATGCTCAGCTTTTTGAAATCTTCAAAAGACACCATATTACACCCTCGATCTTTGTAGTTCAGAACACATCAGGCCACAGATGTATTCTAGAAACATGTTTTTCAACTCAGGGTCTATTTCTTCAAATTTTATCCCAACGCCTATTTTACCAGCTTTTTTATCAGCTGTCCATGCAACCTTGCCTATGCAGGTCACAGGCTTTTTGTGGAAAGGGATATTGATGGCTAATTCCAGCCAGTCTCCCTTTTTAATAGAATCATCCACGCTGGCGCTTACTCCGGCAGCGCTTATGTTTCTAGTAAGAGTCTTTTTCTTGACCTGCCACCTGTCCTTTAGCTTATAGCTAATGTCCAGCTTTGCCTCGAGCCTTACATAGTTCCTTATTTCTTCTATCATTTTATACCTCTTTTTTACCTGCCTTAGGGCCTCTTTAGTGTGTTGAGATGTGTCAATAAAAGCGCTTCCGACGACGGGTTTATCTTCAGGAATCTTATGCCTACGCTAAAAAGGCGCCTGCCCTTGTCATCCTGTTTCTCCATATCCTTTGTCCATGCGACCTGGCCCATGAGCTTTACAGGCCTTGAGAAATCAGGCAGTTCCAGCTCCAGCTCAAGAAAGGCCTTTTCTTTTAATTTTTCATAGGTTATAAGGCAGACGCCTTTTCTGGATACATCGACAGATTTGGTCGGCTGCGCCTCATAAGGGCTTTGCTTCAAGTTGTATCTTATCTTCAGATCCTGTTTAAACCTTACGAACCTTCTTCGTTCCCGAAGGACCCAGTATTTGCTGGCCAGGCCGTGAGTAATATTTTTTCTTAAACGGAGCTCTTCGTTCCAGAGCAGGAATAATATTATTAGCAACAGGATAAGAGCTATTATATACGCTGAGAGCATGCTTTAGATCTCCACCAGTTCATACTGACTGGAACCCAGTTTTATTTTTTCGGCATGGCGTATCTGAACCTCAGGATCAATATCAGGAAACAGCTTCTTGACATTGTCTATCCCCAATATATCCATAGAGGCCTTGTCAACACTCACAGGATCCACGCCTCCTATGAGACCTACATCAGGTAGGACCGCCTCTTCATCCTTAGCCATGCAATCGCAGTTCTTTGTTATGTTACACAGAAAGTTTATGCAGGCTATTCTGGAGCCCATGGCCTTGTCTACGCCTAATGCATATTCTACCATTTTTTCCTGCATTTTTACAATATTTTCGTCATATTTTATATCTATGGCTCCTGAGCGGCACACGATGGTACATTCCCCACAGCCAATGCACCTTTCCTTTACCAGGATAGCTTTTTTCTTTTTTAGGCCTATGGCGTTTGCAGGGCATATCTTCATGCAGAGTCCGCAGCCAACGCATTTTTCTACAGTTACCTCAGGCAGTGTCTTTGTGTGCTGCTGGAGTTTTCCTGAGCGCGAGGCGCAGCCCATTCCCAGGTTTTTAAGGGACGCGGCAAATCCAGTCTGCATATGTCCGGTCACATGCGCCAGAGACAGCAGGCAATCGCTTTCGCATATCCCTTGCGCCAGTTTTACGTTTTCGAAATGGTCTCCGCGGATCGATATATTCTGGCCTTCGCGGCCATGCAGCCCATCCCCTATTATTATAGGTATCCCAAGGCTATTTATATCAAAGCCGTGCTGATTAGCAACATGCAGATGCCCCACTGCATTGGAGCGGCGTTCCCTGTAAAGCGTGTTTGTCTCGACTATAAATACGTTTTCCGACTTTTCCTTAAGGTTTGCTATGAGAAGCGACAGCCATCCGGGCTTAATAAATCCCTTTGAACCTTCTTCGCCAAACGAAAGTTTTATGCCCAGAAAATCGTCTTTCTTTACAAACCCGCCTGGTTCGAGTTGCTGCCAGAGACAAAGAAGGGCTTGTTTTATTGTTTCTTCGGAAGTCCAGTCATTGATCCTTTTAAGATAGACTTTTGCGCTATTTGGATTTTTCTGCAAACTCCAGCCTCCTTGATATTGGCGGATGGTCATAAAGCATTATCTCGTAGAACTTGCCGGGAGCAGTATCAGCAAGGTTCTGCTCCGCCAGCTTTTTCATAGTAGATATAAAGGCAGGCTTGTTGGCAGTGACTTTTAATGCGAATCGATCGGCGTCTTTCTCCAGCTTTCTTGAATAGGCGTTGCTTAACGGCAGAATAAATATATTCAATATAGACACTATGGCGTATATAAGCACCAGCGATTCAAAGTCATGTAAAAGCATGTAATTAAGGATAGCATGAAATTTTAAAAAAGCAATGCTGGCGATGTAAAAGATCAGGATCGTGGACCCTCCGCTGAAGAGCATTAATTTTAATATATGCCTCATCTTGTGATGTCCCAGCTCATGCCCCATTACAAGCTCTATTTCATCGTCAGTAAAATTCTTAAGCAATGTATCGCACAGGACGATCCTTTTATGCCGCCCCATGCCCATAACTGCCGCATTTGCCTTTTTTGTATCCTTGCTGAGATCGATCTCGTATACCCCTCTTGCCTTAAAGCCTGTCTTTTCCGCCAGTTTGACGATCCTGTCTTTTAATGAGCCATTTTTAAGAGGGGTATATTTATAAAAAAGAGGGACAATAATAACAGGCATGAATTTCGCGATCAGGACAGATATAAAGAACCAGGTCAAGGCTGTAACTAGCCACCACTGCAAGGGATAGTATTTTAAAGACATGTACAGGGATAAGACAAATGGTATGCTTATGAGGAGCGTTAAGCTGAATCTTTTTAGTTCTCTTTTTATCCAGTCGGATAATTTCTGGTTAGAGAGAGAATATTTATGCTCCAATGCGAACCCCCCGTAATAATTCGCAGGCAGGGTCACTATGTAAAGCGCCATGCTCATGAGGCCTGAAAACACGGCGAGATCGATGTACTCGTTCGCTGAGATCTCCAGCGCCAGGTATTTCAGGTATCCGGCTACGCCTGTTATCAGAAACAAAGAGAGGGCTGTTGGCAGAAGGACCATATTTATCAGGGCAAGGATATGCCTTTCCCTGGAATATGCCCTGGCTTTATCTTTCATGGCCCCTTCTCTCTTTCGCATACGCCTGTCTGATCTTATTTAATATTTCCCTGTATTCCTTTGTCCTGTAGTCAGGATATGTCCAGTCAAGGCACTGAAACCCGTGTTTTTTCCAGTAGAGGGTCACCTCTGCGTACACGTCTCTGCCCAGATATATCCTGTGAAAATAATCTTTTGTGGTGGCGAGGATAAATTTTGAATCATTGATATATCCAGGATCGATATTTATTCGCCTTTTTTTATTTTGTGAGGTCCTTTTTTCAATAAGACTTGTCTTTAGTTTTATCTTCGGGAGGTCTTGCGGCGAGATCAGTTTTTCAAAGGATATAAACATCCTGTTCAATGGATGCCCCATCTCATTTTTATAATAATCTGTATAATTAAAAAAAAGCCACGGGCTTCTATAATCTATTTGTCCGAACTCTTTAACAAAAAACTCTTCGGTTGAGTCGAAGAGTTTTTTATCCTTTGCCAGTATCCCGATGACTAGTTTTACGCGCTCAGGCTTTTTTAATGCTCCCATATAGTCAGATCTCGTATCCGATCTTTCTTAAGAATTCTTCCCTCAGGGCCTCATGGATGTCTTTATATATCGGCCTTTTCTTCTACCTCTGCGCCCTCCTCGTGGACATCAGCATGCTTGACATAGGCCTCCAGGAGCTTCTGATCCTTCTTGTGCACTTCTGTAAAAAAGATAGCAACATTATAGTGGGCCTTGTCCGTATCTTTTAATAAGATCGGTTCCGCCCTTACGACCACGCCCTTGCATTTTATTTTCTGCGTCTTGCTTTCATTTTCTGCGACGGGGATAAGCAGGACTATCTCTATCTTGGACATCAGCGGCAATAGCCTCGTGACACGACAATACGTGCCTGAGGTACTTATGTCCGCAGTGTCTGTTATTATGTCAAAGTTTTTATCGGCAATCTTGACGGGTATGCGTCTCTTTGCCCGTATATGTTTACGACGTTCCTCTATCATTTTTTATTTTCTTCCTTCTGCTTCTTTTCTGCTGCTTCCTGCAGAGCGAGCCTCCAGCACCTTTTAGAGCAGTAATAGCCATTAGCCCTGTAATACCATGTTTTTCTCTGAAGCCTCTTGTTACATTTCATACAATTGGCTGTCTTTTCCACTATCACAGGCTTCTTTTTTTCTTCTTTCTTAGGCGGCGCTTGTTTAGGCTCTTCTTTTTTTGGTTCTTCTTTCTTAGGCTCTTCTTTTTTTGGTTCTTCTTTCTTTGGTTCTTCTTTTTCTAATTCCTCAGCCATTTTTGATCCTCCGTAATGAACAGTTGTCGCACAAAGGCTTAGATGCCTTACAAAGATCCTTGCCTAATTCCACTATCAATGCGTGGAATTCGTTGAACATCTTTGCATCCCTTGGCAAATTTTTCAAGAAAAAATTCTGTATACTTGTGTAATCAGCATCCTGGGCTATAAACCTGTGTCGCGAGAAAATCCTTTTTGTATACGCATCTACCACAAATACTGGTTTTCCCCCAGCGTATAATAAAATGCTGTCTGCTGTCTCAGGACCTATGCCATTAACACCCAGCAGCTTTTTTCTTAAGGCTTGAGTCCTTGTCCTGAACATCCTCGTCAGGCTGCCATTGTATTCTTTCCTGAGAAAGTCCAGGAAATTTTTTACCCGCGCAGCCTTGATATTGTAATACCCAGCCGGCTTTATTAATCGCGCAAGCTTTTTTTCAGGCAGCCTGGAAAGTGTGTCTATTTTTAAAAGATCCCTGCTCTTTAAATTCTTTATTGCCTTTTCAACATTGGCCCAGGCTGTGTTTTGCGTTAATATCGCGCCTACTATTATCTCCAGCCTTGTATCTCCCGGCCACCAGTTTCTTGGACCGAATTGCTTGTATAGTAAATTATATATCCGCTTTAGATCGTTTTTCAATACTCTGAGCGCTTTTTGATCATATAAGCTATATTGGCAAGCTCCTTATAATATTTTGAGCCAGGCAACACAGCGCGCTTTATATACTTTTCTTTCTGGGTATGTTCTCTATATGGCGTTACCTTTAGCTTTGTAGAGCCTGAAGCTGGTTTTATTTCAAAAGATACCAGTACTTTATGATCAATAGCAGCCATTGAATCTGCCCACAGCTCCTTTAATAGAGATAGTTCTATCGGCTTTGTTGCCGCAAGCGCGCCCGTGGTCCTACTGGAGGAAATGACTGAATAACCATTTTCCCTCAGGATGAGGCCTGCATATGAAAACACGATTTCAGGCTTGCTGTCAATATTAATTTCAAAGGCAATGCCCATAGGTCTGACAG
>CAZTIQ010000026.1:0-1645 GCA_964613735.1 uncultured Planctomycetia bacterium
AGGATGTTCTTATGAATACATTGCGTATCAGGATATATCCAGACCCTGTTTTAAAGAAGAAATCTGCTGTGGTCAGGGTTATAGGCAAAGGGGAACGCGAACTTATCAAAGGCATGATAGATGCAATGCATGCTTCAAATGGCGTTGGCCTGGCCGCCCCGCAGGTAGGTATCAGTAAGCGCATTATAGTGGCAGAGGATCTAGAGGGCACAAAATCCACCCTGGCGTTTATTAATCCAAAGGTAGTAAAGAAAAAGGGCCGTTCGAGTTTCTGTGAGGGATGTCTGAGCGTGCCTGATACGACCAGCGATGTCATAAGGCCGGAATTTATTGTCCTGGAAGCCCTGAACCTGGATGGCGATAAAATAAAGATCGAGACAGGAGGGCTCCTTGCAAGGGTCGTGCAGCACGAGATAGACCATCTGGACGGCGTTCTTTTTATAGACCGCATTGGGATCTTGAAACGAAAAAAGATCATAAAGAAGATCTCGCCAAGGGTGTGCATGGAACTGTAATATAGCTTAAAGCTAAAAATATGAAAATAATATTCTTCGGAAGCTCTGATTTTGCAATTCCTAGTTTAGAGGCGTTAAAGAAACTGGAAGATGTTGTCCTCGTTGTTACCCAGCCTGATAGAAAAAAAGGCAGGTCTCAGAGGGTCTCAGCTACAGCTGTAAAAACAGCAGCTGTCAGGCTGGGCATTGAGGTGTTTCAGCCGCCCGATGTTAATTCAGTCGATTCAATAAAGAGGTTAAGCGGTCGCAAAGCAGATGTATTTATTGTAGTCAGCTTTGGTCAGATACTTAAAAAGGATTTATTGGATATACCGAAGAAATATTGTATTAATCTGCATGGCTCGCTCCTTCCAAAGTATCGGGGCGCAGCGCCAATTAACTGGGCGATTGTAAATGGCGAGAAACAGACAGGGGTCACAGTTATAAAGATGAACGAGAAAATGGATGCAGGAGATATGCTATTAAAGAAGTCTGTATCCATAGAAGACACGGATGATACAGCGTCTCTTTCAAAAAGGCTTTCCAGGGAAGGGGCTCACCTGGTTTTGAAATCAATAGAGCTGGCCAGGTCTGACAAGGCGAATTTTATAAAACAGGAAAATTGCGAATCAAGTTATGCGCCAAAGCTCAAGAAAGAAGACGGCCTTATAGACTGGGATTGGGACGCGCACAAGATCTACTATAGAATACGCGGCCTTGCGCCCTGGCCCGGGTGCTATACATTTATTAAGAAAAAGATGTTGAAAATATGGAAGGCAAGGCCGGTGAATTTTTCCAGGCCAGGCTCTAAACCAGGCATGGTCTTAGAGATCGATAAAGATGGGATTATTGTAGCCACTGGTGAAGGCAGCATAAGAATAGAAGAATTGCAGCCTGAAGGTAAGCGCCGAATGAAGGCCGAAGAGTTTATTGCAGGTCATAAAGACATTGTCGAAGGCGCTAACTTTACACTTTAGCATTGCAAGAGTGTAAAGTTATGTGATATAATAACCAGAATTTATGCCAGAACTAAGAAAAGATCCTATAATCGGAAGATGGGTAATTATATCCACTGAGAGGGCGAAGAGACCTAATGATTTTAAGGTCTTGCATCCTGAGGAAGAAGAAGGTGTCTGCCCATTTTGTGAAGG
>CAZTIQ010000026.1:1745-6646 GCA_964613735.1 uncultured Planctomycetia bacterium
AAGGAAGAACTCAAAGGCTCTACGAACTATTTTAACTATCGCGAGAGATGCGTATTTTGCGACATGATAGCGCAGGAGAAGCAGGACAGGCTGAGGGTGATAAGAGAGAACAAGGATTTTATTTCTTTCTGTCCGTTTGTGCCTCGTTTTGCATTTGAGACATGGATCTTGCCCAAGGCCCACGATCAGAATTTTAAGTCAATAGACAATAAAAAGGCCGCAAGCCTTGCTGCAATATTAAAGGACACGCTTTCGAGATTAAAAATTGCCTTGAAAGATCCGCCTTACAATTTTATAATACACACTGCTCCGGTAAGAGATAGTATCAATGAGGAGTTTCACTGGCATATTGAGATCATGCCAAAGTTAACAAACGTCGCTGGATTTGAATGGGGCTCTGGATTTTATATTAATCCAACATCACCAGAATTAGCAGCGAAATATCTAAGGGAGGTTTAAAATGGTGGTAAAGGTCGGTATCAATGGGTTTGGCAGGATAGGCAGAAATGTTTTTAGGGCAGCGGTCGAGAATAAGGACATCGATTTTGTGGCGATCAATGACCTGCCTGTGCCTATAGCTTCTTTAGCGCATCTTTTGAAATATGACTCAATACTTGGAGAGCTAAAGGTGAACATTGAAACAAAAGAAGGCATGCTCATTGTAAACGGTAAAGAAGTAAAGGTGTTGAGCCACAAAGACCCTGCAGAGATCCCATGGGGCAGTATGGGAGTGCAGGTAGTCGTGGAGTCCACGGGCGCGTTCAGGGACAAAGAAAAGGCCATGAAACATATACAGGCAGGCGCAAAAAAGGTCATCATAAGCGCGCCGGCGATAAATGAGGATATAACGATCGTGCTTGGCGTAAATGAGAACATGTACAACGCTCAAAAACATCAGATCATCTCAAATGCTTCATGCACGACCAATTGTCTTGCGCCTGTTGCAAAGGTCTTGATAGAAAAGTTTGGTTTTAAGAGGGGGTTGATGACAACGATCCATTCTTACACAAATGATCAGAAGGTTTTGGACCTTGTCCACAAGGACTTAAGGCGATCAAGGGCAGCAGCCCTTTCCATGATACCCACTACAACTGGCGCGGCAAAGGCAGTAGGCCTGGTATTGCCTGAATTAAAAGGCAAGATCGATGGCCTTGCTATAAGGGTGCCTACTCCTAATGTGTCGTTAGTCGATCTGGTATGTGAGGTAGAAAAAGATACATCCAAAGAAGAGGTAAACAGGGCGTTTAAAGAGGCAGCGGAAGGGAAACTGCAGAGGATCCTTGAATATTGTGACAAGCCTCTTGTTTCAAAGGACTTTAATGGAAATCCACACTCTTCAATAGTAGACGCAGATCTGACCAGCGTAATTGACAAGAGGTTAGTAAAAGTCATGAGCTGGTATGACAACGAATGGGGCTATTCCTGCAGGGTCGTGGATCTGATCGAGTTTATTGCGAACAAGGGTCTATAGAGATATGTTTAACCCAAACCCGTCCGCCTAAGGCGGACGGGTTTGTAAGTTGGTCCTACCATGAATATTTTATTTGTTTCCTCAGAAGTCGTCCCCTTTGCAAAAACAGGTGGGCTTGCAGATGTCATAGGCGCTCTTCCTGGAGTGCTTTCTGAGAGAGGCCATGCCTGTAGCGTGATCCTGCCATTTTATAAACGCGTAAAAGAGAATGGATTCAATCCTAAGTTATTTAAAGAAGAACAGGATTTCAGGTTTTATTTCTTAGAACGCGGCAATGTCAGTATATATTTCATTGAAAGAGACGAATATTACAATAGAGATCAATTATACGGGACTCCTCAAGGAGATTATCCTGACAATGCGCTGCGCTTTGGGTTTTTTGCCAAGGCCGTTGTTGCATTGATCCCGCATATAGGCCGCCAGGACGTGATCCACTGCAATGACTGGCAGACTGGTCTTGTCCCGCTTTATATAAAACTGTTTCATAATAAAGACCCGCTATTTTCTAATACAAAGACACTGTTTACAATACACAATATGGCGTACCAGGGCCTTTTTGGCAGGGAGTATATGAAAAAACTCGATATCCCTGGCAAACTATTTAACATGCATGGACTCGAGTTCTACGGCAAGATGAGTTTTTTAAAAGCAGGCATAATTTATTCTGATGCGATCAGCAGTGTGAGCAAAGGGTATGCCCGTGAGATCCTGACAAAGGAGTTTGGCTGTGGCCTGGATGGACTTCTTAATACAAGAAAGAAAGACCTCTATGGTATTGTGAACGGCGTTGATTATTCTGTGTGGGATCCTGGGGCAGATAGGTTTATAGCCAGGAAATACAGCATGGGGGACATGAGTGGTAAACTTGAATGCAAAAAGGATGTCCTGAGAGAATATGGCATAAAATACGATCCTGCGAGGCCTCTTATAGGCATGATAACAAGGCTTGCTGAGCAAAAGGGGATTGATATAGTTGCAGACTGTATGGACAAACTCCTTGAACTGGGTATTGATTTTGTGCTGTTGGGATTTGGAGATGAAAAATATAACAATATCTTTAGAGAACTGTCTGAAAAATACAAGGGCCATGTTGGCGCGAAGATAGATTTTAACAATGCATTGGCTCACAAGATAGAGGCAGGAAGCGATATGTTTCTGATGCCTTCGAGATATGAGCCGTGTGGATTAAACCAATTATACAGCATGAAGTATGCAACCGTACCTATAGTAAGGGCAGTCGGCGGGCTTGACGATACAGTCGAAGATTTTGATCCTGTCACAAAAAAGGGAAATGGTTTTAAGTTTCAAGAGGCATCTGACGAAGCGCTGCTGACTTCTATTAAAAAGGCAGTAGGAATTTTTAAGAACAAGGATTTATGGAATACCCTTCTACAAAACTGTCTTTTCTGTGACTATTCGTGGGGAGCGTCTGCCGAGAAGTATGAGAAGTTGTATAACAAGTTAATTTCAATGGAAAAGATCATATGAATAAAGTCTATTTTGCAATGGGTCTGCATTTTCACCAGCCTGTCGGGAACTTTGAAGAGATCCTGGAGAGGGCGTATCAGAATTGCTACAAACCCTTTCTCGATGTTTTTTCTAAATATCCTGATTTAAAGATGGCATTTCATATTTCAGGCAATCTCCTGGATTATTTTGAGGAGAAATACCCTGAGTTTCTGGATAAGGTAAAGGCCCTTGTCGATAAGGGTCAGGTGGAGATTATAGGGGGAGGATTTTACGAGCCTATATTTCAGGCAATTCCAAAGATAGACAGGATCGGCCAGATAGAGATGCTGACGAGATTTTCTGAGAACAGGTTTGGTGTAAGGCCAATAGGGCTGTGGGTACCGGAGAGGGTCTGGTCTCCTGAGATCATTCCAGAGCTCAATGTGTGTGGCATGAAATATGCTATTCTGGACGACGCGCATTTAATAAAGGCAGGCGTGGACAAGGATAACCTATACGGTTATTTTTTAACAGGTGAGGAAGATGCTAAAATTGCTATATTTCCGTCTGACAAGGCGCTCAGATATACCATACCTTTCAGGCCGCCGCGGGAGACCATGGATTATTTTAAGAGTATTATGGCTAAAAAACAAGACCCTTTGTTTACCTATGGAGATGATGCTGAGAAATTCGGCGAATGGCCGTACACGCATGCCTGGGTGTATAAAAAAGGCTGGCTCAATAGTTTTTTTAAGGACCTTACAAGGAACATTCGATGGATAGAGACTATTAAGTTTTCTGATTGCCTGTCACTTTTTAAGCCCCTGAAGGACGTGCGGATCCCCGAGGCCTCTTATGAGGAGATGATGGAATGGGCGAATGGTTCATGGATGAATTATTTGGAGAGGTATCCTGAATCAAATCAGATGCATAAGAGGATGTGGCATACAAGCCAGAGGATAAAGGATCTAGTGTGCAGTGACAAGGTTGCGATGAAGAGAGATAGATTAGCTGAGGCCAAGAGGGAGTTGTTTAAGGCACAGACAAATTGTTCTTATTGGCATGGCGTGTTTGGCGGGATATACCTTTACCATCTTAGAAAAGCAGTGTATGAGCACCTTATAAACGCGGATAAGATCTCTGATGAAGTGGAACACGCTCAGGAAGATGGTTGGTCAGATATTAAGGAAATGGATTTTTATAATAGCGGCAGGCAGACAGTTATAATGCAGGATAAGGATTTTTTTATCTGCGTAGATCCTGCGAATGGCGGGGCAATAAGAGAGCTGGATTATAAGCCTGAGTCATGGAATCTTGTAAATACCCTCGCGAGGCGCGAAGAGAGCTATCATAAAAAGATCATGGACAGGATAAATAAGACCTATGCCTTAGACTTTGAGATCCACGAGGCCATCAAGACCATGGATAAGGGGATCAAAAACGGGATATACTATGATAAAAACATAAGGGCCTGCCTGATAGAGCATTTCATAGACAAAGACCTGAGCAAGAATGATTTTGCAAATTGTAATTATACTGATAAAGGTGATTTTCAAGAAGGGACCTATAGGGCTGGCGTGGAAGACAGGAAGGCCGTGTTGACGAGAAGCGGCAGGGTAAATGACAGGCCAGTCCAT
This sequence comes from uncultured Planctomycetia bacterium, assembly GCA_964613735.1. Lineage (GTDB taxonomy): Bacteria > Omnitrophota > Gorgyraeia > Gorgyraeales > Gorgyraeaceae > JAHILY01. The sequence continues at coordinate 6,303 of CAZTIQ010000026.1, forward strand.
ATTACAAAAGAGATATCTATTATTGCAGGACAGGGGATAGAGATCGATTACACCTTGAAGAATCAGGGTGATTCAGGCATGAACACATGTTTTGGCATTGAGTTTAACATAACCATGCCCAATGGTGAGACTGATAGATACAGTGAAAAGGGTGATGCCTTTATCCTGAAAGATTATAAGGACGAATTAGGCGTTGAGCTTAGATTTTCTGAGAGGCCTAAGAAGATATGGCATTTTCCTGTAAAGACTGTCTCGCAATCAGAAAGGGCGTATGATCTGAGCTATCAGTGTTCCTGCATATTTCCTGTCTGGGATATAAAACTGGCCAGCGGAGAAGAAACCAG
>CAZTIQ010000026.1:6746-8725 GCA_964613735.1 uncultured Planctomycetia bacterium
GGATAGATGAACAAAAAGACTATCAGGGATATTGATATCAAGGGTAAGCGGGTCCTGATGAGGGTGGATTTTAATGTGCCCCTGGACAAGGACTTGAATATAGATGACGATACAAGGATAAAGGCAGCGCTCCCTACTATAAAATATGCTGTTGATAATGGCGCAAGGCTTATTCTCATGAGCCACCTTGGCAGGCCAAAAGGCAAGGTAGAAGAGTCTATGAGGCTTACGCCTGTTGCAGTAAGGCTTTCTGAGCTCCTGGGAAAAGAGGTAAAAAAATTAGACGACTGTGTCGGAGATGAGGTAAAAAAGACAGTCTCCGGGATGAAGGATAAAGACGTGGTGCTCCTTGAGAATCTAAGATTTCATGCCGAAGAAACAAAGAATGGCGAGAAGTTTGCAAAAAGGCTCGCTTCTTTAGGGGATGTTTATGTAAATGATGCGTTCGGCACTGCTCATCGCGCCCATGCGTCCACAGAAGGCGTTACAAAGTTTATAAAAGCCTCTGTTGCAGGATTTTTATTGGCAAAGGAGATAGAGTATTTTGAAAAGGCGCTCCATGATCCGCCAAAACCATTTGTCGCTATGCTGGGCGGCGCAAAGGTCTCTGACAAGATAATGGTCATAGAGAACCTGCTGGATAAAGTCAGCGCGCTGCTCATCGGCGGTGGAATGGCGTATACATTTATCAAGGCACAAGGAAAAGAGATAGGCGCTTCCAAGCTCGAGGCGGATAAATTAGATATTGCAAGATCCTTGATGGAGAAGTCAAAAAAGTCAGGCGTAAAGATCCTCTTACCGATAGATCATCTTATAACTGATAAGATAGACGCAAACAGTAACACCAGGGTCGTGGAAGATACCATACCTGAGAACTGGATCGGCGTGGATATCGGGCCAAAGACAGTCGATGAATTCAAAAAAGAGCTTAGAAACGCAAAGATGATCATATGGAACGGGCCGATGGGGATCTTTGAGATAGCAAAGTTCTCGAGAGGGACCGAGGATATAGCGAGGTTTATAGCAGGACTTAAGGCGATCACTATAATAGGCGGCGGCGATACAGCGAGCGCTATCGCAAAATTTGGTTTAGAGGCTTCAATGTCACATATATCTACTGGCGGAGGCGCATCATTAGAGTATATGGAAGGCAAAGCGCTGCCGGGCATAGCGGCTCTGGATAGCAAATAGGAGAAAAAATGAGAAGACCCGTAATAGCAGGCAATTGGAAGATGCACAAGACAGTTCAGGAGTCGATCGATGTAGCGATCGGACTCAAGAGGAAATTTTATACATTTGCAGAGGCAGATATTGTAATATGCCCTCCATTTACTTCTTTAAGCAAGGTGAGTGATCAGATAATGGATTCGAGTATTATGTTAGGGGCCCAGGACATATATTGGGAAGAAGAAGGGGCGTTTACTGGCGAGATCTCTCCGAATATGCTGAAGGATGCTGGATGCAGATACGTGATCATAGGCCATTCTGAGAGGAGAAATATTTTTGGAGAGACAGATGATGATGTCAATAAGAAGCTCAAGGTCGTTATAAAACATGGCATGGTGCCGATCATGTGCATTGGCGAGAGGCTTGAAGAAAGAGATAACGGCATGACCTTAGAGATCCTGGAAAAACAGCTTTCAAGGGGCTTAAGAGATGTGGCAAAGGATGAGATCATTCGGATCGTTATCGCATATGAACCAATATGGGCCATAGGAACCGGCAGGACTGCAACGCCTCAACAGGCGCAGGAGTCGCATAGATTCATACGGGAGTTTATTGAGAGGTCTTATGATAGAGAGGCATCTTGCAAGATAAGGATCCAATATGGCGGAAGCGTAAAGCCTGAGAATATTGCGCAGCTGATGGCTCAGGAAGATATCGACGGCGCGCTTGTGGGCGGAGCGAGCCTTGATGTGAATTCTTTTATAGAAATAGTGAAAAACGCAGTATTGTAAAAATCGCGGAACCAATGCGGA
>CAZTIQ010000026.1:8825-12691 GCA_964613735.1 uncultured Planctomycetia bacterium
GCGGAAGTCCGCGGCAAAAGAGAGGATAATATGTACGGTACAGTGATAGCAATCCATGTAATAGCAAGTTTGTTTCTAATAGCGGTAATATTACTTCAGGCAGGCAGGGGCGGGGGGCTGGCAGATTCATTTGGCGGGTCTCAGATGCAGAGTTTATTCGGGACGCAGAGCGCCAACGTGATGACAAAACTTACAACTATATGCGCTACTTTGTTTGTAATCACATGCTTGACCCTGGCGATTATTTCCAGTCGCAGAACAAGGTCCATTGTTGACAAAGCAAACATCCCTGTACCGCTCAGGAGCGTCGCTGAAGAAGTAGTAGATATGGCAAGGCCTGAGGTCATGGAAGAAATGCCCATAGTTCCGGAGGAAACACCAGTGGTTTCAGAAGAAATGCCGGAGGTTCCTATCGAGGCTCCGGCTGAATAGGTTTAAAGATATGGATATGTTGATGAAGATAAAGGCCGTCTTTACAAAGACGGTCTTTTTGTTTTTTATTTTACTTCTACTGGGATTCAGGCCTGATTATGGCGATAGTATCGTAGTGGGCTCTATTGGCGAACCAAGAACGTTTATCCCGATACTTGCCTCTGATAGCGCCTCTGGCGCGATCTGCGGATTAGTATATAACGGGCTTGTAAAATACGATAAGGACTTAAAGTTAGTAGGAGACCTTGCTGAAGACTGGGATGTATCTGAAGACGGACTGGAGATCATATTTCATTTAAGGAAAGATGTCAGATGGCATGACGGGGAGCTGTTTACAGCCAGGGATGTGGAATTTACTTACCAGAGCCTGATAGATCCAGATGTACCTACGCCCTATAGTGGAGATTTTAAGATGGTGGAGCAGTTTGAGGTCATAGATGATCATACTGCCAGGGTCATATATAAAGAACCATTTTCTCCAGGCCTTTCCAGCTGGGGCATGAATATTATGCCGAGGCATCTATTAGAAGGAGAGGATCTGATCAATACAAAGTTCTCGAGAGACCCGATAGGCACAGGAGCGTATAAATTTAAAGCATGGAAAACAGGCGAAAAGGTAGAGCTTGTTTCAAATCATGATTATTTCGAAGGCAGGCCATATATCAATAGGTATATTTACAGGATCATACCGGATCAGGCCACGTTATTTTTAGAGCTGAGGGCAGAGGGAGTGGATTATATCTCTCTTACGCCTTTACAGGCCAGTAGGCAGACCACGACCAGGTTTTTTAATGAGAATTTTCAGAAGTTCAATTTTCCGAGCTTCGGATATACATATATGGGTTACAATCTGAAAGACCCAAGGTTCCAGGATATAAGGGTAAGGCAGGCAATAAATTACGCTGTGGATAAACAGGAGATCATCAGAGGAGTTCTTTTAGGGCTCGGCAGGGTCTCAACAGGCCCTTTTATTCCGGAATCATGGGCTTACAATAAAGATGTGAAGCCACTTGAGCATGACCCTGATAAAGCAAGATCGCTTTTAGCAGAAGCTGGATGGAAAGATAAGGATGGCGATGGCATTTTAGAAAAAGACGGTATGAAATTTTCATTTACTATTATTACAAATCAAGGCAATGAACAACGCAAGATGACGATCGAGATCATGCAGAGAAGGCTTAAAGAAGTCGGCATAGATGTCAAGATCAAGATCATAGAATGGAGCGTCTTTGTGAGCGAATTTATAAACAAGAGGAGATTTGATGCTGTGCTTCTTGGCTGGGGCCTTGGACAGGATCCTGATATGTACGATATATGGCATTCTTCCAAGACAAAGGAGGGCGAGTTTAATTTTGTAAGCTACTCAAACAGCGAGATCGACAAATTGCTCCTGGATGGCAGGCAGACCTTTGACCAGAAAAAAAGGGCTAAGATATACCACAGGATCCACGAGATCTTATACAAAGAGCAGCCTTATTTGTTTTTATACGTGCCTGACAGCCTGCCGATCATCCATAAAAGATTTAAAGGGATCGAAGTAGGCGCAACAGGCATAGGCCATAATTTTATCAAATGGAATGTGCCGAAAAACGAACAAAGATATATAAGATAAAACTTTACCACTCCCTGACCCGGGTAGGGTCTACCCGGGTCCGGGAGTCGGGAGTGGTTGTGGTTGAATAAATATGATTAAGTACATTTTTCGTAGACTTATTGGATTAATCCCGCTTCTATTAGGGATAACGATCATTACCTTCGCGGTGATCCATCTTGCTCCTGGGAAGCCGACTGATATGGAGACGCAGTTTAATCCAAAGGTCTCTATGGAGGCAAGAGAGAGGATGATGACTCTCTATGGGCTTGACAAGCCCATCCACATACAATACAAGGATTGGTTAATAAGGCTTTTACATCTTGATTTTGGGATCTCTTTTGTCGACTCAAGACCCGTGATGAAAAAGATCTTAGAGCGTATCCCTGTCACGCTTGGGATAAATCTGGCGTCTATTATTTTGATCTTGCTCATAGGCATACCCATCGGCGTAAGCTCAGCAGTCAGAGAAGGCGGTTTTTACGACAGATCTATGACAGTGTTTGTTTTTGTTGGATTTGCCATTCCTACTTTCTGGCTGAGTCTCATCTTGATGGACCTTGTTGGCGTGCGGTGGGGGATCTTACCTGTTTCAGGGATAAAATCACTGGAGTTTGAACAATTTGGATTTTTCGAGAAAATATTTGATATTGCAAGGCATCTGGTTTTGCCGGTTTTTGTTTCAGCGTTTGGCGGACTCGCTGGTATTTCGCGATACATGCGGAGCAATATGACGAATGTCTTAAAACAGGATTATATACGCACTGCAAGGGCAAAGGGCTTAAGAGAAAAAGACGTTATCTATAAACATGGGCTTAAGAACGCGCTTTTGCCTGTTGTTACTATTTTAGGATTATCAGTCCCCGGCCTTATAGGCGGGAGCGTTATATTTGAATCTATTTTCAGCATCCCGGGTATGGGAAGACTTTTTTACGAGTCTGTTATGACAAGGGACTACCCTGTTATAATGGGTGTTTTAGTCATAGGCGCCAGCTTGACGCTTTTAGGTAATCTCCTGGCAGATGTTTCATATGCAGCAGTCGATCCCAGGATAAAGTATGAATAAATTAATGATATTTGGATTCAGTATAGTATTATTTTTTGCGATAATTGCAATCTTTGCGCCGTTTGTTGCTACGCATGATCCTGGAAAGATAGATATTGAGAACATCCTTACAGGGCCTTCAAAAGAACATGTTTTAGGGACTGATAGCCTTGGCAGGGATCTATTCAGCCGCATGGTCTTTGGGACACGCATATCACTAATGGTCGGATTTATAGCTGTGGGTATTGCAGCGCTGATAGGCATAGCCCTTGGGTCCATAGCAGGCTATTATGGTAAATGGGTGGATCTTATTATTATGAGGTTTGTAGATATAATGTTATGTTTTCCTACATTTTTTCTTATACTGGCTGTGATCGCGCTTTTGGAACCCAGCATAATAAATATTATGATAATTATAGGGATTACGAGCTGGATGGGCGTTGCGAGATTGATCAGGGCGGAGATATTAAGTCTGAAGGAAAGAGATTTTATCTATGCTGAGAAGGCAATAGGCGCAAGTGATTTCAGGATCATCACCAGACACCTGATCCCTAATGCAATGGCGCCCGTGCTTGTGAGTATAACTTTGGGTATTGCAGCAGCGATTTTAGTAGAATCCAGCCTGAGCTTTCTTGGAATAGGCGTGCAGCCGCCGACTCCAAGCTGGGGCAACATCTTGAGCGAAGGCAAATCAGTTATGGGCGCAGCCTGGTGGATGATGCTGTTCCCCGGCCTTGCGATCTTTATTACAGTTTTAGGATATAACCTGCTGGGCGAGGGCATTCGCGAAAGACTTTT
>CAZTIQ010000026.1:12791-14534 GCA_964613735.1 uncultured Planctomycetia bacterium
GATATAGAAGTGGTGCGGGGTGTGGACTTGGAGATCGACAAGGGCGAGTGCATTGGCCTGGTCGGTGAGTCTGGATGCGGAAAGACAACAGTCGGGCTCTCTATAACAAGGCTCATACCGAGGCGCAAAGGCGATATCAATGCTGGGAGGATCTTGTTCGAAGGCCAGGACCTTTTGACTCTGAGTGATGAAGAATTAAGGAAATACAGAGGCAGCAGGATCTCTTATGTGTTCCAGGAGCCGTTCAGTTCATTGAACCCGGTATTTACGATCTATGAACAATTAAAAGAAGTATTGCCTGAGGATGATGACGCAGAGAGGTCGATTTCTGAGGCCTTGAAGAGCGTCGGTCTTCAGGAACTGATCGACAGAAAAAAAGTATATCCGCACGAATTATCTGGCGGCATGCAGCAGCGCGCCATGATAGCAATGGCGATCATATCAAGACCGGATCTGCTGGTCCTGGACGAGCCTACAACAGCCCTTGACGTAACTGTTCAAAAAAAGATACTGGAGCTGGTAATGGAATTAAAAAAGAGTTTAGGCCTGTCGATTTTATTTATATCGCATGACCTCAGGACAGTATTTGAGCTGGCTGACAGGGTATGCGTTATGTATGCCGGCAGGATAGTAGAGCAGGGCGCGGCAAAGACCTTGATGTCAAGACCCGGCCATCCTTACACAAAGGGCCTGGTAAATTCCATACCTTCTATTGAACACAGAAAACAAAGGTTTAACGCTATCGAGGGCAGGACTCCTCTTTTTTCAGAATTGCCAGAAGGTTGTAAATTTTATCCGAGGTGTAAGTTTAGAATAAAACCGTGCAGTGAGAAAGAGCCGTTTCTGGGAAAATTTTCAGAAGGGCATTATTCCCGCTGCATAAGGTCAAAGGAATTAATAGCCCATGGAACTGTTAAAGATATCTGATCTCACAAAGATCTATCCAAAACACGAAGTAGCTGCCATTGATAATATGGATCTCTCTATCGATAAGGGTGAGATATTCGGGCTTGTTGGAGAATCCGGGTGCGGTAAGAGCACATTGGCAAGGTCTATTTTAAGGCTTACTGATGTTGAGAGGGGAAGCATCTTGTATAAAGGAGACGAGCTATTAAAGGCCGGGGCCAGGAAGATGAAGGGCCTCAGAAAAGAGATACAGATAATATTCCAGGATCCTTATATGTCGTTGGACCCGCGCGTAAAGATAGGCAAGGCCCTGGAAGAGGTCTTTCTTATTCATTATAGTTATCCGGGGCCGAAGAGAAGAAAAAAGGTGGATGAGCTCCTGGACATGGTCGGCCTTGGCAAGTCTTATTTTAACAGGCTCCCGTCTGACTTATCAGGGGGCGAGAAGCAGCGGGTGGGTATTGCAAGGGCCCTGGCTACCGGGCCTGAATTCATAATATGCGACGAGCCTGTTTCCAGCCTGGACATATCTATACAGGCGCAGATACTTAATCTTTTAATGGACCTTCAGAAAAAAAAGGCCCTTACATATTTATTTATAAGTCATGATCTGGGCGTGGTGGCGTCGATCTGCGACAGGGTGGCAGTGATGCAGTCAGGCAGGATCGTGGAGACGGGCCTGTGCGAAGAAGTTTTTAGAAATCCACAGCACCCTTATACTAAAAAACTATTGGATTCCATTTCTCTGACTTGACACTTTTAACACTGACACAAGTGTCAAGTTATTTGCATTTATTATAGTGTTATTGTATAATAAACGCTTACCAAGGAGTATAT
>CAZTIQ010000027.1:0-13966 GCA_964613735.1 uncultured Planctomycetia bacterium
GGATGAGATCAAGGGCCTTGACTTTGGCTCGGTTGAGAAAGAAAAGAAGATAGTAAAGACATATACTGCTCAGGAGGTGGAAAAGCTGGAACCTGTTTATGTTGAGAAGAAAAAGGTTTATCCAAAGTGGCTGACGTTTTTAATTTTTATCTTGCTAATGGCCGCGTCTACCCTTATACTAATACGCATAGCTCGTAAGAAATAACCCGTAACTTTACACTCTTGTAATGTCAAAGTGTAAAGTTAGGAAAAGGAGAAGGTATGGATTTTAATACTCCGGATGAATTGTTAGGCGGTAATAAACAAAAACGACAACAAGTACCTGACTACAGGAAATATATATTTCCTGCGATTGCAGGTGTCCTGGCCCTGATATTTGTCTTTTCAGGTGTTTATTCAGTAGGACCTGATGAGGTAGGCGTGGTGAGACGGTTTGGAAAGTATGTGCGCACGACCCAGCCAGGTCTTCATGTTAAGATCCCTATGGGCATAGAAAAAGTCAATAATATAAAGGTGAAGTATGTATTTAAAGAGGAGTTTGGCTTTAAGACATTGAAGCCGGGCATTAAGAGTCAGTTTTCAACAAGGGAATATTTTGATGAGTCATTGATGCTTACAGGCGACTTGAATGTACTGGTGGTTGAGTGGATAGTCCAGTTTAAGATAAAAGACCCTGTTAAGCTTTTATTCAATATAAGAGACCCGAGGGCGACCATACGCAGCATTTCTGAGGCAGTGATGAGACAGGTCATAGGAGATGAATCAGTTACTGATATATTGACTACGAGGAGGATTGAGATAAATCAGGCAGCGCAGGATAAGCTACAGGAGATATTAGACTCCTATGAAAGCGGAGTTCAGATCGTCACGCTGAGATTGCAGGATGTAAATCCTGCAGACGAGGTAAAGCCCTCTTTTAATGAGGTGAATGAGGCAAAGCAGGAAAAGGAGAAGGTGATAAACCAGGCATGGGAGGCGTATAATAAGGCTATTCCCGCAGCAATGGGCGAGGCACTGAAGACTATTAAACAGGCAGAAGGGTATGCGCTAAAAAGGGTAAACGCTGCAAAAGGAGATGCCCATAGATTTATAGATACATGGGAGGCATATAGAGAGGCGCCAGGTGTTACGCGCAAGAGGCTGTATTTAGAGGCAATGAATGAAATCTTACCGCAGGCAGGTCAGAAGTTTATAATAGATTCTTCAGCCACTAATATTTTACCTCTTCTAAGGTTGAATAAAGAAGGGGGTGCGAAATGAAAAAGCTCATAAATATTTTAATAGGCATTGTAGTAGCAATGGTATTGCTCTTTGCAAGCGGAGCGTTTTACACAGTGGATGAGACACAGCAGGTAGTCATTACGCAGTTCGGCGAACCAATGGGTGAGACTATAACAAAGGCCGGGCTGCATTTTAAGGCGCCATTTATCCAGCAGGCAAATTATTTTGAGGAGAGGATCCTGCAGTGGGATGGCAATCCAAACCAGATTCCTACAAAGGACAAGAGATACATATGGGTGGATACAACAGCCCGCTGGAAGATAGTGGATGCGCTTAAATTCATGCAGTCTGTTACGAATGAGGTAGGCGCGCATGCAAGACTGGATGATGTAGTGGATGCCGCGACCAGAGATTATATTACGAATCACAATCTTGTGGAGATCGTGCGGAATTCTAATAGAATAATAGAGTCAATGGGGCTTAATGATCAGGATGAGATAAAGGCATCTGACGAGGCATTAGAGACAATATTCGTAGGAAGGGACGCCATTACCCGCGAGATACTAGGCCAGGCACAGGAAGTGGTGCCTCAGTATGGTTTAGAGCTTGTGGATGTGAGGATAAAAAGGATCAACTATGTAAAGGAAGTAAGGAATAAGGTATACGAGAGGATGGTATCAGAGAGAAAAAGGGCTGCTGAGAGGTATCGTTCAGAAGGACAGGGCAAGAAGAGGGAGATCGAGGGCCAGATGCAGAAGGAGCTAAAAGAGATACAGTCAGGAGCGTATCGAACAGCGCAGGAGCTAAAGGGAAAGGCAGACGCAGAGGCAATAGAGATCTACGCAGACGCGTATAATAAAGACCCTGAGTTCTACGCTTTTTTAAAGACGCTGGAGGCCTATAAAAATACAGTGGACGAGGAGACAACGATTATATTCAGCCCGGAAAACGAATATCTGGAGTATTTCAATACTGCTAAGTAATAAAAACCGGGTTTTGCAAAATTGCAAAACCCGGTTTTAAATGGGATCCACTTCCTTGACAAATACCGACGATTAGGGTATAGTATATTTAGTTATAGAAGAGGAAATTAGTAGTAAATAAGGGAGTAAAATGTTTAGACCGTAAGGTGTAAAGAAGTACTCGCCTTGCGGCTTTTTTGTTTCTGCCGTTATTTACTATGAATTCGTAAGAAAGGAGGGTAGCGAGTAATGGCAAAGGGTAAAGTAAAATGGTTCAGTAACCAAAAAGGTTATGGATTTATAGCCAGTGAGTCAGGTAAGGATGTATTCGTACACCATACTGCAATCCAAGGAGACGGTTATAAGACCCTGGAAGAGGGCCAAGACGTAGAGTTCGAAGTCGAGCAAGGCCCTAAGGGCGAACAGGCCACGAACGTAAAAAAGTTATAAACCTATAACGAAAAAATGCTATAGGGCCCGGCAATAATATACCGGCCCTATTTTTTGAGGTGCGTGATGTCGAAGAAAATTCTAATGATAGATGATGAGTCAGAACTCCTTAAGGTGCTACACCCAAGACTTGCTGCAAATGGTTATGAGGTCGTGTCTGCTGAGAGCGGAAGGGAAGGGCTGGAAAAGGCAATAAAGGAGAAGCCAGGCCTGATCATACTGGATCTATTTATGCCGCGCATGAGCGGTCTTGAAGTATTAGATCAATTAAAAAAAGATTTCCAGACTAAATCCGTGCCAGTGATCATGCTTACTGGGGAAGAAGACGAAGAATCTATTGCCAGGGCAAAGGAACTGGGCGCAGTAGATTATATTACAAAACCATTCAATCCAGAAGCGCTTGTAGACGCAGCAAAAAAATACCTCCCTTAGACAAAGCCATTTCAACATTTCAAATCAAACCCGCATTGCAATTAAATTGCAATGCGGGTTTGAAAATAGTATTTGCCTAACATAGGATTTAGTTGTAAAATATGAAAGATAGTTTTGGGCCATAGTGGCTTACTATAAATAGGAGGTATATATATGCCATATGACAGCAGTTTAGATGAACAGGTTTTTTCAAAGGCCTGGGAGACAGATGCAGGCCGGTTGACAGTGAGCGTGTATTCTTATAACAAAGGGCAGAAGAAGCTCCAGATAACACGAGAAAACAGGAATGCTGAAGGCGGTCTGAGATTTACCAAGCTCGGCAGAATGGATAAGGAAGAAGTAGTAGCTATTTTGCCTTTGATTCAGGAAGCTACAGGCTCGATGGACTAGGCTTACCTTCGGCAGCTGCGTAGGCTGCCGCCGCGGCAGCCTACGCAGCTGCCGAAGGTAACAGGAGGATGCATGTATCGGGACAAGATAAAGGTATTAGACTGCACCATCCGCGACGGCGGGCTTATAAATAACCATGACTTTGACCATAATTTTGTCAGGGCTGTATATAAGGCTATATCTGAAGCAGGCGTCGACTACATGGAAATGGGCTATAAGAATACCAAGCGGCTTTTTTCACCAAAGGAATATGGCGCCTGGAAATTCTGCGATGATGATGTAATAAAAAAGATAGTTGACGGCATAGAGTCAAAGACAAAGATATCTGTCATGGTGGACGTAGACCGTGTGGACATAGAGGATATAAAGCCAGCCAAGGAAAGTCCAGTAGATATGATACGCACTGCTGCATATGTGAAGGATATAGACAAGGCAATATGCCTGGTAAATCACTTTGCAGAAAAGGGTTACGAGACCACAATAAATATAATGGCTATTTCAAGGGATATGGGGCCTGAGCTGGAAGATGCGCTTCGTCAAATAGAAGAAGAGAGCAAGGTCAATGTAGTCTATATTGTAGATAGTTTTGGCGCGTTATATCAGGAACCAGTAGAGTATCTTGTTAAAAAGGCAAGAGCCATACTTAAGACAAGAGAAGTAGGTTTTCATGGACATAATAATCAGCAGCTTGCCTTTGGAAACACCATAGAGGCGATTATACATGATGCAAATTATCTCGACGGTACTGTATATGGCATAGGCAGGGCTGCAGGGAATTGTCCGCTTGAGCTATTAATGGGATTTTTAAAGAATCCAAAATTTGATATCCGGCCAATCCTTGATTTAATATCCAAGGAATTCATCCCTCTCAGAAATAAGATCGAATGGGGTTATATTATTCCTTATGCTATCTCAGGCATGTTGAACGAGCATCCAAAGACAGCAATGGCACTTCGTAAGAGCGAGAAGAAAGAAAACTACAAGGAATTTTACGAGAGTTTGAATTCAGGGCTCGATTGATGAATCCTACCCAGTTTAAAAAGCTTCCTATCCTCGGTATCTTGCGCGGAGTTAGTTTGGATAGGATAGAGCCGCTCACCAGATCTATAATCTCATCCGGACTTAAGACAATAGAGATAGCAATGAATACGCCTTTAGCAGCTAAGGTGCTGCACAAGGCAAAAAAAATAGCAAGGGGCCGTCTTTCAATCGGCGCAGGCACGGTGCTCACAATGAAGGATTTAGATAAGGCGCTTGATAACGGCGCAGAATTTATAATAATGCCTACGCTTGTGCCTGATGTTGTGGAGCATTGTGTTAAGAAAAAGATCCCTGTATTTCCTGGCGCATTGACCCCGCAGGAGATATACAATGCCTGGCGCTCAGGCGCTACAATGGTAAAAATATTTCCGGCCAAGTTTTTAGGCCCGGGGTATTTAAGAGAGATCAAAGGACCTTTTAAGGACATAAAGCTGCTTGCCTGCGGCGGCGTGTCCCCACATAACGTCAAATCATTTTTCCAGTCCGGAGCGTCTGCAGTCGCATTTGGCGCCAGCATCTTCAAAAAAGAATGGATCAAACGAAAAGAATTTTTCAGGATAGAAGAGTGTATAAAAGAGTTGATCAGTAAATACAACTCATTATGAAGCACGCCTTAAAGCAAAACCTGGGGCTTTTGGATATCTTTTGCGTAGCAACAGGCGCAATGATAAGCTCAGGCCTTTTTATCCTCCCTGGCCTTGCATTTAGTAAGGCAGGACCTAGTGTTATTCTTTCCTATATCATTGCTGGAATCTTTTGTATCCCCACATTAATGAGTAAGGCAGAGCTTATTACTGCCATGCCAAAGGCAGGGGGCGATTATTTCTATATAATGCGCGGGTTCGGCCCTCTTTTAGGGACCGTGGCTGGTTTTAGTTCCTGGTTTTCCCTCAGCCTAAAGGGCGCGTTTGCCTTAGTCGGCATGGGCGCATATCTTGGCCTGGTTACAGATATCCCCATAAGTATTATTGCTGTGGTATGTTGCCTCTTTTTTGTCGCGCTCAATCTCTTTGGTGTAAAAGAGGCAGGCAGGTTCCAGGTATTTTTAGTGGTAGGCCTGCTCGCCATACTTTTAGTCTATGTGGGCTGGGGTTTAAGATCAGTAAACATCGCGAATTTCAGCCCGTTTTTTGCAAAAGGTATTGGCCCTATCTTTACAACAGCAAGCTTTGTGTTTATATCATACGGCGGCTTGACCAAGGTTGCTGCATTAGCTGAAGAGGTAAAAAATCCAGGGAGAAATCTGCCTCTAGGCATGATACTTTCTATCATCGTCACATCCATTGTTTATACAGTGGTTATATTTGTAACAATAGGCGTTTTAAACCCTGAACATCTCAAGACAACTCTTATTCCCATATCAGACGGCGCAGGCGTATTTGGCGGAAGCGCCTTAAAGATATTGATCAGCATGGCTGCATTCCTGGCGTTTATATCTACTGCAAATTCAGCCATTATGACTGCGTCCAGGTATCCCCTGGGAATGAGCAGGGACAAGCTATTACCTAGTTTTTTTCAGAAGATAAGCCTGGGTTCAAAAATTCCGTATATCTCGATCCTTTTTACAGGGATGTTCATGGTCCTGGCGCTTTTATTTTTAAAGTTAGAACTACTGGTAAAGATCGCATCGAGTATCTTGATCTTGCTTTTCATGTTTGCGAATCTTACAGTGATCCTCTTCAGGGAGAGTAAGATCGCAAGTTATAGGCCTAAATTCCATTCACCTTTCTATCCGTATCTACAGGTCCTGGGAATACTCGGCGGGATATTTCTTTTGATTGAAATGGGGACCTTTATAGTTTTTATTACAATGATATTTCTTTTATTAGGATTTGCATGGTACAGGGTCTATGGCCGAAGAGAGGCTACTCGGGATTCAGCCCTCATATATATGCTGGAAAGGCTTGTGGCAAATGATAAGGAACTCGCCTCTGACAATCTCCTTACTGAGCTAAAGGATATTGTTATGCAGAGAGATAAGGTCACAGAAGATAGATTCCATAAGCTCGTTGAAGAGGGCAAGGCATTAGATATAGAAGAGCCTAAAAAGATGGAGGATTTCTTTAAGGACGTATCAGGGATCTTAGGAAGAGATCTGGGCCTGAGCCCCCAGGTCTTGTTTAATAAATTTATTGACAGGGAAATGGAATCCAGTACACTATTGCGCAAAGGCCTAGCTATCCCGCATATAATTATTGGAGGCAAGAAGATATTCAGGATCCTTCTCGTGCGCGCGCGTTCAGGTATTATATTTCCAAATGATAAATTGGCACATATAATATTTATACTTGTGGGCTCACCTGATGAGCGCAATCTGCATCTAAAGGTCCTGGCAGCAATAGCCCAGATCACTGAAAGCGCTGACTTTGATAAAAAATGGTTTGACGCGCGGAATACGGATGAATTAAAGAACATCGTGCTGCTTGCAGAGAGAAGAAGAACTGTATAATGCAAAAAGAGAACTTCAAGACTTTCCTTAAGATAATCCTCGTATTGACTTTTGTTTATTTATTTTTGGTAAGCATTGGTCTTATGGGTGTTGCGTTCAAGGGTTTTGGCAAGGCCTTTGCAGAGAATCTTATAAAGTCTACATCCAATCCATTTATAGGCCTATTCATAGGTATCCTTGCCACAAGCATTGTCCAGAGTTCATCTACTACTACGTCTATTGTGGTGGGAATGGTGGGCTATAATATCCTTACGGTTGGGAATGCTATACCTATAATAATGGGTGCAAATATTGGGACCACAGTGACCAGTACGCTCGTAGCCTTAGGACATGTAACGCGTCGCGAGGAATTCAGACGTGCAATAGCTGGCGCGACACTGCACGACTTTTTTAAAGTCATGTGTGTATGTATTATGCTGCCACTTGAGCTGACCACAGGTTTTCTGGAAAAGATAGCTCATAAAATGGCTATTTTATTTTCTGATTTTGGAGGGATTAAATTTACCAGTCCTGTAAAGTTTGCCACAGAACCTGTTATAAATTTTATCGAAAGCTGGATCGTAAAATTAAATTTCACTCAAAGCCAGCATATAATATGCATTATGCTATTGATCGTGTCTTTGGCTATATTATTCTTCTCTTTGTATTATATAGTGAAACTGATGAAGGCCCTTGTAATAGGAAGGGTGGAGATCGTACTCAATAATGTCATTGGTAAACATGGAGTTTTAGCAATGGCTGCAGCATTAGTCTTTACTGCTATAATTCAAAGTAGCTCTGTGACCACTTCTCTGATGGTTCCTCTGGTTGCCTCTGGCATCGTTACAGTCGAAAGTATCTATCCCATAATCATGGGCGCGAATATAGGGACTACAGTTACAGCGATGCTTGCTTCATTTGCAACAGGAAATATCTCTGCTATCAGCGTGGCATTTGTTCACTTTCTTTTTAATGTAATAGCCGTAGCTTTTATTTATCCTATAAAGATAATGAGGGAGATACCTCTGAGATTAGCAAAGGGATTGGGCAATCTTGCATATAAGAAACGGCGATACGCAATGCTATTTGTAGCAGGTATGTTTTTTATAATACCAGGCCTTATGATTTTTATTTCAAGATTTTTTAAATAAAGGAGGACGACATGTTTAAAAATCTATTACAATTCTGGAAGGGCAAGGATTTTTTAACTCAAGTGCTCGAAGAATTTAAAAGCATGCTGGAGGGCACGCACGAGATGTTTGAAACCGTGTGCAATAAGCTTATTTATAATAAAGAAGAGAAAGACCTGGAGAAAAGGGTATATGATATTGATAAAAATGTGAATCAACTGCAGAAGGATATAAGAAAGAGGATCATAGAACACCTTTCGCTTCAGCCTTCTGTGGACGTATCTATGTCACTTCTTCTAATGAGTGTAGTAAAAGACGCAGAGAGATTAGGTGATTATTCGAAGAACCTATTTCAGGTAACTAAATTTCTGGACAAGCCGGTTGATATGGATAAATATCGGGACCTATTCAATAGCATAGACAAAGAGATATCAAAGCTATTTGACGATACAAAAAAGGCATTTATTGAATCAGACGAGGGTAAGGCAGTAAAGTCATGGGAATACGAGAGGGATATTGCAAAAAGATGTGATAAGATCTTGGAGAAGCTGGCAAAGAGTGATCTTTCTGTAAACGAGGCAGTGTGTTTCGCGCTTATGGCAAGGCATTTTAAGAGGATAGTAGCCCACCTTACAAATATTGCCACATCTGTTATATTGCCATTGGCTGAGTTGGATTATTTTGATGAGAAAAGAAGGGAAGATTAACTTTTGGGTAGCTGCGTAGGCTGCCAGAATGGCAGCCTACGCAGCTACCCAGGTCATGCTAGCTCCTAAGCTGTTTTTCCGCGTCGATTATATCCCGGTTTATAATATATGTGACCTTTTTTACCCTTTCCCTGAACTCTATAGAGGTAGGCGTATCAAGTAGTTCGCGTAAGATCTGGACTGCCATCCTGAATTGTCTTATTATCTCGCCTTCATCTGCGTTTGTGTGACGCAATAGGTGATCGAATTCTTCTTTTTTCATCCATGCCTCGATAGCAGGCGAGAGATGGTAATGATAGGTCTTGCTAAAGGGTTTTATGTTGAGGCCCTTTTCTATTTTTTGGATCTTGCCTACTATATTATCTGTTATGTTTCTTAAGCGTTTTGCATGCCCGCTTAATCCAGGGAGGATGCTCATTTTTCTGGGTTCAAATACAAGCGCGACACAGAGGATCCCGAGTTCAGTCTCAGAGAGATTTTCAAGCACCCCTTTTTCGTATAACTCAGAAAGAGAGAGCTCGTATCCATAGATTTTACTCGCGAATATCCCTTTTTCTGTAATCTCATTTTTTCTTATATAGCTTAATTCTTTTAAGATCTTTACTTTATTCCTGAGTAACTCGACCGCCTTTTTTCTCAGTTTTATCTTTGCCTGAAAATAATGGAAACTCAATGGATATATATCGTAGAGCTTTTCTCCATATCTTTCATAGAGGTTAAGTATCGTGGCATAAGAGGCATTGAATCTAGAGAGGACCTTTTCAGGGGTTCCGTATACTACCCTGTCCAGCTCAGGAAACAATGTATATTTCGGATTTACCCTCGTGTATACAAACCCTTCTTCATCTATGCCGCGGCGCCCAGCCCTGCCAGCCATCTGGTAAAAGTCTCGTGTCTTGAGCGTTGCAAAGTATTTACCATAGAATTTTCTGAGTTCGTCGAAAACTACTGTCCTCGCCGGCATATTTATCCCAAGGGCAAAGGTCTCCGTTGTGAATATCACTTTTATAAGCCGGCTCGTAAAAAGCCGCTCTATGACCTCTTTTAGAGTAGGGAGCATGCCTGCATGGTGAAATGCAAATCCTTTTTCAATAAGGGGCGCCATGCCTTGAGCGCTCTTATCATTCGAGAGGTCAAATCTTTCAGAGAGTTTATTGTAGAGTCCTATTATCTGAGATTTTTCATCCTGATTTAAAAAATCAAACCTCATCATCTCTTCAGCGAGGTATTCGCATCTCTTTCTACCGAATGCAAAGTATATACAGGGAAGTTTGTTATCTTCAGAAAGGCGCCTGATCAAAGACGTGGGCCTGTTTGGCCTTCCATGCCTGTAATAGGCCATTCTTTTATAGACAGCAGAATTTACCTTATGTAGATCGTCAAAGATCTCACCCTGAGCCTGATAGAAAAAATGAAGCGGCACAGGCCTTTTGGTTTCTTTTACTATTTTTATGGGCATTTTGTGTATCGACTTAAGCCACGATGCCAATTCATCTATATTTGGGATAGTGGCTGAGAGGGCAAGCATCTTCATGTGCTGTGGCAGGAATATAAGGGATTCTTCCCACACGCTCCCGCGTTCGTAATCGTCAAGGTAATGGACCTCGTCAAATATTATCCATGAATAGCTCCCTATATTAGACTTTTCCTCAAGGACCTTGTTCCTGAATATCTCCGTGGTCATTATTAAAATAGGGGCAGAGGGATTTATGCTTACGTCTCCAGTGAGTATGCCTATTTTTTCAGGAAAATTCTCCTGGAAGTCGCGGTATTTCTGGTTGGATAGCGCCTTTATAGGGGCAGTGTAGATCGCGCGACTACCCTTTTCCAGGCAATCGTTTATAATGTACTCAGCTATGACAGTCTTACCAGCGCCAGTAGGCGCAGACACTATGACTGAATTGCCTTCCTTAATATAATCTATTGCCTTTTTCTGAAACGCGTCATAAATCATATAGATATTGTATATCTAACTTTACACTATTGCAATGCTCAAGTGTAAAGTTATCTTCTCTAGTGTCTTGACACAGGTTATTATATCTGATTAAATAGAGACATGTTATACTTTATCTTTACTATAGACGGGGATTGGGGAGATTACTTTGAGGTTAAGTTGACAGATAAGGAGAGGCTCCCGAAAAAAGATCTATTATTAGATCTGATCCAGCACGAGATCGACCTGGCAGATCGTGTGCTTAAAGGCAGGTTTATACACTTTATACATACCTCGCCCCGCGTTCGAGATTTTTTCCTAGAGAAAGATTTTCGAAAACTCTGGAAAGATATTGTAAAGAATGATGGAGATACTGGCCTTCACTGTCATGAGGATGACCCTTATAGAGCTTATTATCACCAGGATAGTTCTCGGATGAAAAAGGTGATTACAGAAAGGTGTTCTACTTTTAGAAAAGCAGGCTTATCTATAGAGTGTTATAGGAGCGGGTTTCTTGGATTTTCTACACCTATGGTCAGGATTTTGGAGGAAAATAAGATTTATTTTGACTTTTCCTGCGAACCAGGTCGCTTTCTCAAACATGAGGATCAATTAATATGTGATTGGAGAGGCGCTCCAGAGTCGCAATATAGAATAAGCTATGAGAATCATTGTGAAAAGGGTGATTCAAAGGTATGGGAGATCCCGGTAGGCGTCTCAAATGGCAAATATCTTTATTTTGAGAAAAGCTCTTTGGATGAACTTGATAAGATTGCCCTTGATTTAAAGGCGAGATCCATGGACAATAAAGACAATATTGTAGTTTCTGTATTGAGCCACACTTATGACTATGGTTCTTCAGCAGGCAGAAAAGATATAGAAGACAAGTTAAGTCTATTGAAACGATACGGCCGCTTCATAAACCTTATTGAATTAAAGAAGCTCATATCTTAAAACAGCAACAGGGGGGATGTCCATGAAGAAATGGCAGAAGATTCTTTCAAATACAATAACAGATCTGGAAACCCTAAGTAAACACATAAAGATAGACAAGAAAATGATGAAAAAGGTTGGCAAGAAATATGCCATTGGTATAAATCCTTATTACCTGAGCCTTATCAGGAAACATCGAGGGCCTATCTGGAAACAGTGTATACCTGATATATTAGAGGTCATCGATGAGATAGGCAGAAAAGACCCTCTTATGGAGGATAAATATACGCCTATAAAAGGGATCGTACATAGATATAGAGACAGGGTGCTTCTGGTCGTATCTAATATGTGCGCAGGATATTGCCGTTTTTGCACAAGAAAAAGAAAGATAGGGCTAAAAGACAAGACAGTAAAAAAACAAGAGTTCAGAAAGGCGATTAATTATATAAAAAGACATAAATACGTGAGGGATGTGATTATTTCTGGCGGAGATCCTCTTCTCATATATGATGATATGATAGAGTACTATCTTAAAGAGTTAAGAAAGATCAAACATGTCCAGATCATAAGGATAGATAGCCGTACACCATGTGTCTTACCTCAAAGGATCACTCCAAGGCTTTGCAGTATATTTAAAAAATATCACCCAATATATTTTAATACGCATTTTAATCACTATTATGAGATAACAAGAGAAAGCCGAAAGGCCTGTGAGATGCTTGCTGATGCAGGGGTTATGATGGGCAACCAGACAGTTTTAATGCGGGGGGTAAACGACGACGCCAAGACATTAAAGAGGTTATTCGAAGAGCTTTTGACCATGAGGGTAAGGCCTTATTATCTATATCTCCCTGACGCAGTTAAGGGTACATATCATTTCCGGGTCAGTATACGCAAGGGGCTAAAGATCATGAAGCAATTAATAGGCCATACTTCTGGCCTGGCTATCCCTCATTTTATAGTTGATTTAAAACACGGCGGGGGCAAAACCCCTCTCTTGCCAAATTATATTATAAAACATACAGGCAAAAGATATATTTTTAAGAATTTTGAAGGAAAAAAATACTTTTATGCAGATGTGGAGTGAGGACATAAGTAATGAATATAGGCATAGCAGCTGAGAATAGGCCAGAGGAAAAAAGAGTAATTCTAATGCCGGACGAGCTAAAGGAGATCGCGTCCAGTCATAGTGTATTTGTTGAAAAAGGAGCAGGCATAGGTATAGGTATAAAAGATAGCGAGTATAAAAATATCGGCGTAGAGATCAGTGATGCAAAAAAGGTCTATTCCTGTAAGTTGGTAGTCCGGCTTAAAGAGCCAAGAGAAGAAGAGCTTAAATTAATGAGGCCTGGTTCAGCTGTAATGAGCATGCTCCATTTGCCAGGCTGTCCAGAAATGAGAAAATTGTTAGAAAAATACAGGATAACTGGCATTGCAATGGATGAGATCAGGGATCAATTTGGTAGACGCAAGATAGAGGCGCTCTACGAGACTGGTTACATCGCCATGGAGAAAGGTTTTGAACTATGGGGAGGAGATCCTTCAAAATGCGTTGTTAAGATCATGGGTTATGGAAATCTTGCGTTTGGCGCAATCCAATGCGCCGCAAGAAAATTTGCCAAACTTACAGTATTAAACAAGAAGGATTTTAAAGAGATGCAGAGGCATATCCCTGATACAGATATTTTAGTAAATGCCATTAACTGGCCGTTTGAGAAAAGAGGCAAGGAATTTTTTGTTACGAAAGACATGATCAGGCTTTTTAAAAAAGGCGCAGTTATCCTGGATCTTGTTTCAAACCCACCAGGCCATTCACCTATAGAGACAATGCACCCGACACATCTGAATGATATTTCCTACGAGGTAGATGGCATTATCCATACTTCCTGCTGGGGCTGGCCAGGCCTTGACCCAACAGGTATTTCAAAGAGATACAGCATGCAGGTGGCGCCTATAGTTAAAGAGATAGCAGATAGCGGCCTAAATAATCTACCCAAGCATATCAAAAACGCCACATTTATTCCGTAAATTAATGAAATTTTCTGAGCTTGTAAAAAAGAGGAAGAGTACTAGGAAATATTCTCCGAGGCCAGTGCCAAGAGAGTTGATTGAAAAATGCCTTGAGGCAGCCAGGCTTGCGCCGTCTGCTTGTAATGCTCAGCCTTGGTCTTTTATTGTCCTGGATGATGAGGATTTGAAGAATAAGGTAGCTGAGGCGGCATTTTCAGCGCCATATACATTAAATATATTTGCTAAAAAGGCGCCGGTTTTGATAGCAGTGGTTACTGAGCGCACCAAGTATATTACACGAGTCGCGGGTTTTTTTAGGGGCATACACT
>CAZTIQ010000028.1:0-2521 GCA_964613735.1 uncultured Planctomycetia bacterium
ATCCTGTCAGGGCGCATAAAATCTTCTATTGCACTGCCCTCTCTTAAAAATTCAGGATTAGAAGCGATATCGAACTTTATCTTTTTCCTGACATTTATCTTTATCGTGTGCTCGACCCATTTACCTGTCTCAACAGGCACAGTGCTTTTCTCGACTATAAGGCGGTAGGAGGAAAGGCTCCTCGCTATCTCCTTTGCAACATGCTCTACATACGAAAGGTCTGCCTCGCCGTTTGCCTTCGAAGGCGTGCCAACGCATATAAAAACAACGAGAGACTTTTTAACGCCTTCCTTTATGCTGCTTATAAACAAAAGTCTCTTTGCCTTTTTATTCCTCTCGATCATCTGCTCAAGGCCTTTTTCATAAAAAGGTATACTGCCCTTCTTGAGCGTATCGATTTTCTTCTTATCATTATCCACGCACACTACATTATGTCCCAGGTCTGCAAGACACGCGCCTGTTACCAGCCCCACATATCCTGCGCCGATTATGCAAACGTTCATTTTATCTCCTTCTTTGGGGCGGCATAATAGTCCCCGAAGTCAAACGGCATCTTAGGTGATGCCTTTAGCTTCATTACAAACCACACTGTAGCCCCGCCGTCCCTATCCGCCTCCAGGCTCACCTCGGCTAGCCAGCAGTGCAGATCCTTTATCACTGTAATGCCTTTTGAATCAAACCTGTTTATTATCTTATGGCCATTGGGCTCGATCTCTTTCAGGTCATATCTTGCGAAGAACTCAAACCCCCATTCTTTGCTCAATCTATAAAATAGCTGCGAAGTAAGCTCGTGTTCCTGCTCCTGCCAGTACCTCGAGCCAAAACCCAGGCTCCATCTATCGTCTTTGCTTATGGAGAGATCTGTATTCCAGTTCTGAAAATCCCTTGTGTCCGGGTCATAGAGCGTATCAGATTCTATCCTGAGCCATTCATATGGCGTAAGCTCTAGATCAGCCCTTACATCTGAAATCCTGGTACCCTGCTCAGGTTTATAAAGATAATCTGCCGTCACTAAAAAATATCCCAGGTCCCATGTGCTCAATTTACCATTGATCATTCTTTTTGTCTCAAGAGAATTTTCTAATCCCAGCGTAAAGGTGCTCTTTCTGCCTATGTTATCTATGTCGTCAAATTGTTGAAAGTTACCTGGCGTGCTGGACGGCTCGTGGATATATTCATATTCTATCGTCGGCCTCACGACATGATGAAGCCTGTCAAAATCTACTCCTAAAAAAGTGCCGGAGCCTTCGTATGTCTTAAGGAATCTTGCGCTGAGATCTATCCCTGTATAAAATGCAGTCCTTATCTCATCATCGTCGCCATTTATATCCTTAGAGTAAAATGTATCCCTCATCCCCGCAAAAGGCGTAGCGCTAAGAAAATTAGCAAGCCTTACCGGAGCGGAGACTTTATTGTAAGTATCGAATCTCACGACATCGCTGTCAGCAGCGCTATTGCCGGTCTTGCTGTTTAGATTTGTAAAAGTCGTGTCTGTCTTAAAATAAACAGGTATGTCAAAAAAATTGCTGTCCTTTAAATTAAATCTGAGTTCAGGTAGCCTCTCTACCACGCTCTGAAAACGGTTCACCCTCTTGCGGGTCAGCAAGCTCAGGGAATATTCAGGCTCTCTGTCAAGTATATACAGATATGACTCAGGAGAAGGCTCTGTGTCGTATTCTTCCCTGTAAAAATAATCCTTTACCATGTCTACATCACTGATGCTGTGGTATTCTAGAAGCGCGGTTACTTTTTCATTTATATCCACTCGATGCCTTAACTGGACTCTATGCCTTTCTTCCTCTGCCCTTATGGCCTGATTTCTATCCCTGTCTCTCTGGTACGAATAATAAGTCCTTAGAAGTCCGCTTCCCAGGCCATCGAAAGAATATTTATAATCCAGTCCTTCTCCCAGGCCCCATTTCTCTCTCTCATCTATCTTGAGCGTGAGCTTGTTATTTTCATTCACTTCGTACCTGAAACTTGTGAGCGCGAATATTCCCCATTTTTTCTTTTTTCCAGGGATGACGTTAAATGAAGGCCAATCAGTATCAAGGGAATAATTATATCTAGGTAGGTACATCACTGGTACTTTTCCGACCTTAAAGATCACATCCTTGGCCACTATCTTGTTGTCAGGATATATCGTTACGTTATTTGTCATTATCTTATAATGGGGTTTTTCCAGATCGCAGCTTGTTATATAACCATCATGTACCTTGTAGGAACCTTCTAATAGCTCTATTTTTTCTCCACCGGCATACCACTCACCTGACTTTATCCTGGCATCAAGGATCTCTCCTTTTTTAGTTTCAAAATTATACTTTACCTCCTGGCCTTTTAGCTGTCCGGTAGGCGTATCCAGGACAACATTCCCTTCTGCGTATGCGTCCTTTGACTCTGTATAGACTGTTATCTTGTCACAGACAAGCTTGACATCTCCATGATCTATGCTCACATTGCCTACGCCTGTGACCTTCTTCTCTTTTGGAAAATACTCTACCTGGTCGCCATTGACTTCTAC
>CAZTIQ010000028.1:2621-4841 GCA_964613735.1 uncultured Planctomycetia bacterium
TCTTCCCCGAGTTTTGCGCGCACCAGCCTGACATGCTCAGCCTGGTCCTTCATGGCCCTTTTCTTGAGCTCCAGCCTTGCAGGCCCTAATATAAGCTCTCCTGCATTGCTCACCCCGCCGCCAACAACCACTATATCAGGATTTAAGAGGTTTACTACGCCTGTAAGCGCAACACCTAACTTAGTACCTACATCCTCCCAGATCTTCTTTGCAACCTTATTGTCTTTTTTTGCAAGCCTGGTTAATTCTTCAAGTGTTATGGCCCTGCCAAAGATCCTTTTAATCTTATATAGGATATATCTGTTTCCTATATAAGATTCAATACATGCCATACCTCCGCAGTTGCACTTAGGGCCTGCTTCATTTATCGGGATGTGCCCTATTTCCCCTGCAGCCATGGTACTGCCCCTATAAAGCTCGCCATTTAATATAAGGCCGCCTCCCACTCCTGTGCCAAGAGTAAGGCAGACGACATTTTTAGCGCCCTTGCCAGCGCCAAACACATACTCGCCAAGGGTCATTGCATTAACGTCATTATCTATATTTACCTTTAAACCCAACCTTTTCTCTAATATAGACTTAAGAGGCGTGTTCTCCCATCCCTTCATATTCGGAAAATACCGCACAATGCCCTTATTAGAATCAGTAGGGCCAGGCACGCCCATACCAACACCTGCGAGATTTTTCCTGGCAATGCCAGACTCGCCTATTATACCGTCGATGTTATCTACGAGGGAATCAATGACATTATTCTTCTTTGCATTGACAGGCGTATTGATCTGACGCCTGTGAGATACCCTGCCTCTTTCATCCACAAGCCCCATCTTTATACGCGTAGCCCCTAAATCAATCCCTATTTTAACTCGTTTATGCATATCGGTTTATGATACCGTAACTAACCTATCAATGCAACTGTTTTTTAAACACAAACAGAGAACTGACTATTAGCAAATTCTATTTCTACCAGTTTCCTTGGCCTTGTACAAGGCCCTGTCAGCCGACTCGATCAGACCCTCAACGTCAACGCCATTGTCAGGAAAGACACTGATGCCGATACTGACAGTAGTCGTAACAGTCTCGTCATAGGCCTTAAAAATAGCTTCTTCTATGTTGAGCCTTATGCGTTCAGATACCCTTAAGGCCTCTTTTCTGTCTATCCCGGACATGAGAATCGAAAATTTCTCTCCTGTGTACCTTGCGATCACGTCTATCGCTCGAATATCTGAGGTGAGCATATCTGCCACTTTCTTTAATATGACATCGCCTACCAGATGCCCGAATCTATCATTCTTTTCTTTAAAATGGTCCAGGTCCAACATTAAAAGCGATACGCTGGACTTGTGACGCATCGAGCGCCTCAGCTCTTCTTTAAACCTGTCCAGAAAATACCTTCTGTTTCTGACGCCTGTCAATGAATCTGTTATAGACATCTCCTGAACCTTTTTATACAGCATGACCTTCTGAAAGTGTATTGCAAGCTGTGAGGAAAGGATCATAAAATTATCAAAATACATCCTGGGTATATTCTCTATATACAGGACCCCTGCTATTGTTCCTTCTACAAACAGCGGGACTGATATCAAACTTTCAAAATCCTTGATCACGGATAATCTTCTTAAAGACACATCGCCTTCCTGCGAAGAGAGAGAAACTGTCTTTTTTGTTTCGACTGCAATAGCGACCAGCTCCCTGTCAAAATTATCCGGCGCAACCTTATGGATCCTGTGGCCTGTTTCTATATTATAAGCGCCTTCAATATCCTTTGAATCCCTTAAAAGCAGCACCCTCGAGATCCTGAATCTAAAACTCTTTTTCAGTACTGAGGAAAAGATACTAAATATATCTTCAAATAAAAGACAGGTGGACATATCCTTAGAGATCTCATACAAGGATAAGATATGCTGCAGTCTCTTTTCCATCTCAAGATTCGACTCTATGACGTCCCTGTCTTTCTTCAATAGCTCTGTGTATGAAGACTTGACTTTTTCAAATCTGGCGCGCATCAATTTCTTGCACGCGTCAAAATCTTTTTTGAACCTATCTGTTATGAACGGGACTGTATTTATGAATGATATATAAACGATCGTCTCGTATGGATACGCCCTGACATTATGTATTAAGATAAAAAGGCTTATGCCCAGAGAGATACCCATTCCCCTACTGAACGCTACTCTGTAGTTTAGGAATATAATTAAAATAGAGATTGTGGTGTAAATTAAA
>CAZTIQ010000028.1:4941-10357 GCA_964613735.1 uncultured Planctomycetia bacterium
TGTATAAGCTCGTCCTGAACCTTTGCATCATCTGGAAAACTTGCCACGCCTATTGAAACAGTAACGTTTGTCTTTAGCCTGCGGAGCTCGATCGCCTCGCTCTTTATAGTCTTTCTTAATTTATCTGCCATGTTTTTTGCTGCCTTTTTTCCAGTCTCAGGTAAAAGCGCGCAAAATTCCTCGCCGCCATAACGCGCTATGATAGCATTTTCAGCAACGCCCTCGATCGCCTTTGATATAGTCTTTAAGACTATATCTCCCGCCATATGTCCGTATTTATCATTGTAGTCCTTAAAATTATCTATATCTATCATAAGGATAGAAACCTCCAGATCACTGCGAAGAGACCTTGAAAGTTCTTCTGAAAACCTTTCTAAAAAATACCTCCTTAGATACAGCCCTGTAAGACTATCTGTGATCGCCAGGTCCAGCGTCTGCTTATAGAGGCTGGCGTTTTGCAGACTCACAGCCCCTATATCACACAATATATCCAAAAGCCTGAGATCTTCAGACGTATAATTGTTCGGCTTGGAATGCTCCAGGCGCGCTATCCCGATAAGTTTGTTCTCTTCTACTAACGGGCACGAGATCATAGACCGATAAGACCTGTGATGTTCCAGTGTCTTTTCCTCGCTGAACCTAAAATCTTTTTTTATATCCTCGACAAAAAGGCGCTGTCTTTGCTTAAACACCCATTCGTCAAGAAGGTCGCCTTTTTTGGACTTTACGCTATTCTTAAAGTGTCGCCCCATCCTGGATGAAACAAGATTTAATTCCTGAGCTTCTGTATCTACTAAAAATAAAAGGGCTGTTTCTGTCTTTCCTATGACATGCAGTATGTTATCCAACAACAGCTCTGTGACTCTATCCAGAGAAAGAGAAGAAGCTAGTGTAGATGTAGCGTCCTTTAAAGACTTGTATTTGTCTTCCTTCCTCTCCAGGAAGACCATTTCCCTTTTATGCCTTGCATGAGTGTCCACGAGGATATTTGTATTTTCTTTAACCTCGTCTATGCGGGCGCCTATTATGTGTCTGTAATAATCGAGCCTTTTTATTCGATTTTCTGCTATAAAGAATGATATAAAAAATATCGGTATGCTCCACACATAATAAAAGCTTGTGGCTATCGAAATAAGAATGGTCAAAAATATACTTGCGCCAAGAAAAAAGAGGCCTCTATAAAAACCAAGCCCCTGGCAAGCTGCGAGGATTATAATGTTATAAAGAAAGATCGTTGGAAACTTAGGCAGGTCTGTGCGGAATATTAGAAAGGATACTATTATAAATCCAACACAAGTAATTGTGCTGATTTTTATTTTACCTGAGAGATTTAATCTCATTTTTAACAATCAACCCAAATAGTCAATAACCTTATACACTGCATCCTTGAGGATCTTGCGGCTTACTACCATATCGATCAGGCCGTGTTTGAGCAAAAATTCTGAACTCTGAAAACCTTCAGGCAGTTTTTGTCTTATTGTCTGCTCTATGACCCGCGGCCCTGTAAAACCGATCAATGCCTTTGGTTCAGCCATGATCACGTCTCCTAAAGACGCAAAGCTTGCCAGTACCCCTGCCATAGTCGGATTTGTAAGTATTGAGATATATAAAAGTTCTGCCTCATTATGCCTGGCGAGGGCTGCTGAGGTCTTTGCCATCTGCATAAGAGAGATCATGCCCTCGTACATCCTTGCCCCGCCGCCTGAACCGGAGATCACTATAAGAGGCAGTTGGTTTTCTGTGGCGTATTCTGTAATAATAGTTATCTTCTCTCCTACCACGTAACCCATAGAACCCATGATAAACCGGGAATCAGTCACGCCGATTGCGATCTCTCTATTATTGATCCGGCCTCTTCCTATAACTGCGGCCTCATTCATACCTGTCGCAATA
This sequence comes from uncultured Planctomycetia bacterium, assembly GCA_964613735.1. Lineage (GTDB taxonomy): Bacteria > Omnitrophota > Gorgyraeia > Gorgyraeales > Gorgyraeaceae > JAHILY01. The sequence goes on from CAZTIQ010000028.1 coordinate 6,835, forward strand.
GTATCCTTTTCTATCTTTTCTAAATAACTCTTCGGGCCTTTAAATTTTAGAAAATCTTTTGGCCTCATGTCTTTTTCAAATTCTTCAAAGCTCTCTCCATCTAAAAGCGTAGAGATGCGTTCATACGCAGTCAGGATAAAATGATAATTACACTTGGGGCAGACCTTTAGATTTTCATCTAAGTTCTTTTTGTAGATCATCTCTCCGCAGTCGGGGCACTTCATCCATGTGCCGTCAGGCACACCCTTGCGTCTAGAGACCTTTACTACTGTATACTTCGGCTTTTTACCAAATAGGGCCATAATTTCAAACCCGCATTGTACAAACCCCTCAAAACACGTTTATTACTAACCCCGTCAATACTTTAGGATAAAAATATGTCGATTTCTGCGGCATGCGCTTGCCTGAAAAGGCAGTGTCTCTGATCTCAGTGATCTTCGTGGGGTTGACTAGAATCGACATAAAAGATCTGCCTTTATCGACCTCAGTTACAGCATAGTTTAAATCTTTGGTAAAATCCACTGAAAAATTTAAGTTCTTTTGTTCGGTCATCTTCTTCAATGGCTCCACGATCAGATCATGGAGCACAGTAACGTCCAGACCGTCACTATCGCTTATCTGGAGGCCTGTAAATTTACTTCCCACATACATGACAAATCTCTTTTCAGCGGCCTTGGCGCCTGATAAAAAAGACGCGACTTCTTCCTTAGAACTCAAGGCCTTAAAAGATACGCGGCTGCTAAGGTCTTTTTTCAGGCCTTCTAAGATATCCAGGGAAAGGCCTTTTATCATCCTGTGAACCGGAAGTATTACCAGGCCATCAGCGCAAAGGTCTGTAAAGTAGCTCAGGATATATCCATATTTAGGGTCCTTCATGGTCTTGCTGAATGCCAGGCCTACTTCGTACCTGTGGTGACCATCGGCGATGAAGATCTTTTCTTTCTTCATCAACTCCACTATCTTAGCAACCGTGTCTTTGCTTGATACGCGCCACAATTTATTTCTCATGCCATGCAAGTCCACGACATCTATTATAGGAGGAGATTTTGCCTCCTGCGCCAGTATGGCGTCTATGGACTTGTCTTCGTCTGCAAAAACCGCAAATATCGGCCCGAGGTTAGCCTCTATAGTACTCAGGAGGCTGGTCCTGTCTTTCTTTGGCGCATCCAGGGTGTATTCATGAGGGTAAACGCTTGTCGAGGAGGTATCAAATTCCTCTAATTTCAAAAGCGATATAAATCCCAGTCTCTTTTTTGCCTTACCATCCACTTCAAATTCCTGCTGATAAACATATATGCATTCCTTATCGTCTCTTTTTAAGATGGATTTTTTCTGCCATTCATCAAGAGATTTTTTGGCGCGCATGTATTTATTTTCCTTTTCATCATCGCCTGGAAGGTCCTTGCCCAATAAGATCCGTATTATGTTATGCGTGTCGCTATTATAGAGCGTCTCTTGTTCCTCTGGAGAAATTACATCATACGGAGGCGCCGTTACCCTTACAGGGTCTTTGATCTTTTCAGGATTATAAAGCGTGCCTCTAAAGGGGGCAATACTTGCCATAAACAAATACTCCTAACATACCGCCGATACCATCAGCAAATATATCTAATACGCTGAACTGGCGGGTTGACACTGATAGCTGATGGATCTCGTCTGATACGCCATATAATAAACTGACCAATATCGCAAATATTTTAAAATTTTCTAGGAAGAGTTTTCTGGGGGAACTTCTAAACGCGCGGCAGGCAAGAAAGCCAAAAATCATATACTCGCCTATATGCAATGCCTTGTCAAGGAATGGGATATCTATACCTGACAAAGGCGTTTGTCTGCTCGAAATATAAAATATGACAGCTGCGTAAATATATAGAGGCAGCCAGTATTTGTTAAAGTTATTTATCAACCTTGCAATCCTTTTTCTTATCGCATCCTTGACACGGGGCAGGATCTTTCTTTTCTTCCTTCTCTCTCTTCTTATAATTTGTGCTTCTGTAATCAGTAGCGTAAAATCCAGAGCCCTTAAAGATAAAACCCGCGCCCGCTCCTATTAATCTGGTCACCTTACCCCTGCATTTCTTATCAGGGCACTCTGACAGAAACTTATCCGACATCTTCTGAAAGACATCAAACACCTTATTACATTTTTCACATCTATATTCGTATGTTGGCATATGTTTTTGGCTTAAAACCCGCATTGCAATTAAATTGCAATGCGGGTTTGGGATATGTTTCCGCCTGCACCGTAGTTCAGCGATTACTTCTTAAACAGTCGTTTTACATTATCCATAAACGACTTGGACAACGGATTTACCTTGTCATTGCATGATGCTGCAAATTCTTTTAGCATCCGTTTTTGTTGTGAATTAAGACGCGTTGGCGTCTCGATTATGACCCTTACAAGCTGATCACCTGTGCCGTATCCCCTTAATCTCTTTATACCTTTTCCATTCAGTCTGAAGACCTTGCCGGATTGAGTGCCCTCAGGGACTTTCATCATTACATTGCCGTTCAGGGTAGGCACCTCTATCTCCCCGCCAATAGCAGCCAAAGGAAAATCAATAGGCACATTGCATATTATATCATAACCATGCCTCTCAAACATAGCGTGGTCTTTTACATTCAGATAGATATAGAGATCTCCCCGCGTTCCTCCTTTTGGGCCTGCTTCGCCTTCGCCTTGAATGCGTAGCCGCGAGCCAGTATCTACCCCAGCGGGTATGTCTACCTCGAGTTTTTTTGTGATCTTGCCCCTGCCTGCTCCATTGCACGCAACACAGGGGTGCTTTATAATGTCTCCTTCACCTCTGCAGCTGGGACAGGTCTGCCTTATACTAAAAAAACCTGTTGACTGTAATATCTGGCCTTTACCCTGGCAAGTGGGACACCTTGTCTTCTTTGTGCCAGGCCTGGCCCCATCACCTTTACATGTATCACAGGTCTCATATCGGGGAAAATTTATTGTCTTTTTGATCCCGAAGGCCGCGCCTTCAAAAGATATTGCGATCTCATATTCCAGATCCCTGCCGCGACTGGGGCCGCCCCTTCTCCTTGAAGAAAAACCACCGCCAAATATGCCGCCCAGGATATCCTCAAAGCCGCCTCCAAAACCCATATCCTCAAAGATGCTTCCAAAATCCGCGCCTTTAAAAATATCCTCTGAGCTGTAACGAGAATCTATTCCAGCATGGCCAAACTGGTCATACTGCGTCTTCTTCTGGGCGTCAGAAAGAACTGCATACGCCTCTGATATCTCCTTGAACTTTTCTTCCGCCTCTTTCTTCTTATCAGTAGGCACACGATCAGGGTGGTGCTTGAGCGCAAGGTTCCTGTAGCCCTTTTTTATTTCATCAACGCTAGCGCCCTTCTGCATGCCCAGTATTTCGTAGTAGTCTCGCTTAGTTGTCACTATTTTTCTTTAAACTCCGCGTCGATGACATCGTCATCGCCTTTTTTCTCTGGCTCTTCTGTCTTGCCTGCATCAGGTTGAGGCCCAGCCTGAGGCCCAGCCTGAGGCCCAGCC
>CAZTIQ010000028.1:10457-13954 GCA_964613735.1 uncultured Planctomycetia bacterium
TGAGGCCCAGCCTGAGGCCCAGCCTGAGGCCCAGCCCCTGGTTGACCCTGCTGTTGCGTCTTTGCCTGGGCAGCCTTATACACCTCTTCAGCTAATTTATGAGCAGCCTTGGTTAATTCTTCCATCTCTTTCTTGATCCTTTCAACATTATCGTTTTTTAGCGCCTCTCTTAGATCGTTTAATTTCTGCTCTATCTTTAGCTTCTCATCCTGCGTGACCTTGTCGCCAAAATCCTTCAGGGATTTCTCAACAGAATACGCAAGAGTATCTGCCTGGTTCTTTACCTCTATCTCTTCCTTCTTTTTCTTGTCCTCTTCAGAAAATTTCTCCGCATCCTTGACCAACTTTTCTATCTCTTCCTTTGATAGTTTATTAGGAGCGGTTATTCTCATGCTCTGCTCCTTGCCTGTTCCAAGATCCTTTGCGCCCACATGCACGATCCCATCCCTGTCAATATCAAAGGTGACTTCTACCTGCGGTATGCCGCGAGGCGCAGGAGGTATACCTATCAGATCAAACTTGCCTAGCTCTGTATTGTCATTGGCCAGCTGACGCTCACCCTGTATGACTCTCACAGTAACAGCAGTCTGATTGTCAGCAGCTGTTGAAAATACCTGGCTCTTTTTTGTAGGTATTGTGGTATTCCTCTCTATAAGTTTTGTGCACACTCCGCCAAGCGTCTCGATGCCCAGAGAAAGAGGCGTCACATCCAGAAGTAAGACCTCTTTTGCGTCGCCTTTTATAATGGCTGCCTGTGTCGCCGCGCCCAGGGCAACGCACTCCATCGGATCGATGCCGCGCTCTATCTTCTTACCCACCCATTCCTCTAAAAGTTTCTGGACAATAGGCATCCTTGTCGGCCCGCCCACCATTATAATTTTATCTATATCGTTCGGCTTAAGGCCAGAGTCGTTCAATGCCTGGTCCACAGGCCCTTTGCATCTATCCACTATGCTGGAAATCAATTCTTCGAGCTTTGCCCTGTTAATGGACATGGTTAAATGTTTTGGCCCGCTTGCGTCAGCTGTAATAAAAGGTAGGTTTATGTCTGTCGTGACAGTGCTTGAGAGTTCCACCTTTGCCTTTTCAGCTGCCTCTCTCAGGCGCTGGGTAGCCATCTTGTCGTTTTTAAGGTCTATGCCTGTCTCTTTCTTAAACTGATTGATGATGTAGTCAATGATCACCTTGTCCATGTCAGTGCCGCCGAGATGCGTATCTCCGCTCGTGGACTTTACCTCAAATCCACTTGCGCTGTGCTCCTTGTCGTACCACATGTCCATTACAGTGACATCCAGAGTGCCGCCGCCGAAATCAAACACCATTATTTTGAGTTCTTTGCCGACCTTGTCCAGGCCATAAGCAAGGCATGCGGCAGTAGGTTCATTTATAATCCTCAATACCTTTAGACCCGCGATCTCGCCTGCATCTTTTGTTGCCTGGCGCTGGTTATCGTCGAAATAAGCAGGGCATGTAATAACCACCTCTTCGACTTTATCTCCAAGATACGCCTCAGCATCCTGCTTTATCTTTTGCAAAATAAAAGACGATATCTGCTGAGCAGTATATTCTTTTCCATGGACCTTGAATTTATGGTCAGTGCCCATTTTTCTTTTTGCAGCGTAAATAGTCCCTTCAGGGTTTACTGTTGCCTGGCGCCTTGCAGGCTCTCCTACAAGCTTCTGTCCATCCTTTGTAAAAGCCACAAAAGACGGAAACGCCTTTCCGCTCGCAACTCCTGCGCCCTCTGCGCTTGGTATGATAGAAGGACGTCCGCCTTCCATTACCGCAGCTGCTGAATTAGATGTCCCCAGATCGATTCCGATTACTTTTGCCATTTTATAGCCTCCTTGTTTTATTCTTCTCGACAAGCTCGAAGAATATTGTTCGAGCGAAGTCGAGAACTACTTATTATTTTCTGGTTTCTTCGACACTTTTACTTTTGCCGGTCGGATTACCCGGTCATTGAATTTGTATCCTTTTTGAAATTCCTCGACTACCTGGCCCTCAGGCTCATCATCTGTCTCTTCCTGCATCATTGCCTCATGCTCATGCGGATCAAATGGCTTGCCCTTTGCCTCGATTTCTTTCAGGCCCTTTTGTTTCAGAAACTCCTTTAGATCGTTCCATATCATCTCAACGCCCTTATACAATATGTCGAAATCATGTTTTGACTTGCCTGCCTCTACTGCACGTTCAAAGTCATCCACTATCTTCAATATATCCAGTATTATGTCGCTATTGGCAAACTTAATAAATTCTATCTTCTCCTTTTCAAGCCGCTTTTTATAATTGTCAAACTCTGCCTGGATCCTGAGGAACTTATCAAAGTACTCATCAGACTTCGATGCCTTTTCCTTGAGCTTCTCATATTCACCAGGGGTTAAAAGCATATTTTTCTTAGTCAATGTCTTCCAATGCCTCCCCTAAAAGACCTGATAAGTAACTGACAGCAGATATTACCTTTCCATATTCCATCCTTGTCGGCCCTATTGCGCCAATTGCGCCTAATGTCCTCTTGTTTATTTTATAATTACAGGTGATCACGCTGCAGTTCTGTATCTCCTTGCAGGTATTTTCCATGCCTATGTGGACCTTTACCCCTTCCTCTTCCATGTCCTGATTAAATAGCTCCAGTATATCCTGACTGTCTTCAAAGACCTTTAAAAATAATCTGGCCCTGGCTATGTCACTGAACTCTGGACAGGACATAAGACTTACTGTGCCGTCAAAGTAGAGCCTTTCTTCCATGCTCAATATATTCGGACTCGAGAGTAAAAGCACGGCCTTTTTCAAGAAGCTATAAAGAGAATCCTTTTCCTCAAGCAACCTGCGATTGAGGTGGGTCTTTATTTCATCAAAAAACATGCCTTTTAATTCCTGATTTAAAAATTCAGATATCCCGTGGAGCTCTTGCTTGGTAAGGTGTTCCTGGGTATGGACTATTGTGTTTTTGACTATGCCCGAGGCTGTAACGATCACGACCAGGATACGGGAAGAGTCAATATGTATTAATTCTATGTGTTTAAAAAGGCTTCTTTTGAGCCTGGGCGTAATGACTATGCCAGCCACGTTTGTTATGACGCTTATGGCCTTTGAACATGCATGCATCAGGGATTCCAGGTCTTTGTGGCCTCTATTGATCATCTTGCTGATCAGAGACTGCTCTTCTTTTGTAAGGTGTTTCGGCTCTAAGAGACAGTCGACATATAGCCTGTAGCCCTTGTCAGTAGGCACTCTTCCTGCAGAGGTATGCGGGTGCGTAATAAGACCTGCCTCTTCCAGGTCAGCCATGACATTGCGTATTGTCGCAGGGCTAATATTGTATCTGAACCTCTGCGATACAAAACGCGACCCTACTGGCAGGACTGTCTCTATATAAGCCTCAACTATGGCTGATAGAATCTTACTTTGCCGCTGCTCAGTATCTGCTTGTTTCATGATCTTGTCCTCAGGGTATGTGAATTAGCACTCTAACATCCAGAGTGCTATCTGTCAAG
>CAZTIQ010000029.1:0-13731 GCA_964613735.1 uncultured Planctomycetia bacterium
TCCACGTTTTGCACCTGTTCGCGTATCTTTTCCATTTCGCTTTTTATGTCGACGACCAGCCTGGATATCTTTACATCCCCTGCCTTTGAGCCAAGCGTATTGACTTCCCTCTGGAGTTCCTGCAGTATAAAATCCAGACGCCTGCCTGTCTCTTTTGAGGAATTAAGCGCATTCTTTAAAGCAACGACGTGACTCCTTGTGCGCGTAATCTCCTCTGTTATATCACACTGCCTGGCGAACAAGGCGATCTCTGTCTCCAGCCTGGCCTTGTCTACATCATAGCTCCGGCTCTCCATTATAGCCCTGACTCTTGCATCAAGCTTGTGCTTGTGCTGGCTGACCACGCCTGGCGCGAGGCCTGCTATTGTTTTTATGAAACGTGAAATATCTTCGATCCTCTTTGAAAGATCTCTATAAAGCGCTTTACCTTCTTTCTCTCTCATCTTGTTACAATCAATAACTGCCTTCGCAACTGTCTTTTCGATTATGGACCACAAAAGATTCAGGTCGTACTCTTCTTGCTCCTGTACGAACACATCTGGAAAAGAAAGTATATGCGATAATTTTATATCGTCCTTTATCTTCAATTTATTTGTTACCTTTTTCATTAAAGTATAATATTTGCTGATCGCCTCGTCGTCTAATTTCACAGACTTACAATTCTTCTCGCTCTTTTTGTGCATAAGCGAAAGGTTTACCTTGCCGCGCCGTATAAATCCATGGACAAGGTTTTTTACTTTGTCCTCGAGCTGATTAAGGCTGTTAGGTATTCTGGAAGACATATCAAAAAATCTATGGTTTACTGTGCGGATCTCGACAATAAAACTCCCAAACTTACTGCCTGTCTCGCCTTTCCCAAATCCTGTCATGCTTTTAATCATACCCATAGCCTTTTCTTTAATTTGCTGATTTCTTTTATCTCTGCAGGGTAGAAGTCCACTATAACATCGTCTGGCTCAAACCACAGCTTGATCTCGCGTTCTGCTTCTTCGGGATTTGTGGATGCGTGCAATACATTTTCATAAAGACCTTTTGTTGTGATCCTGCCGTATGAACCTCGGATACTCGTAGCCTCTGCCTCTTCTGGATTTGTTTCACCAGCAAGCTGACGCACTTTCTTGATTGCATCTGGACCCCAGTATACCATTGCCATTACCTTGTGCCTGTCGTGAAGCTCGCCCTTTATGTATTTAACTAGCTCATCAAAAAATGGCCTGTCCTTCATGTGCTTATAATGCTCCTTTGCTAGCTCCTCAGTCACTCTAACTATTTTAGCTGCAACGATTTCCAGCTTTGACTCAGCAAGCCGAGTAAGGATATTTCCAGTTAGAGACTTTACAAGCCCATCAGGCTTGATTAAGACTAATGTTTGTTGGTTCATGCTGGCCTCTTTTTGTCTAACTCTTTGATTTTAAAAGAGTTACAATTTTTTCTAATTCCTTGTCTGAATAAAACTCTATCTCTATCTTGCCGCCTTTTTTCGACCTTGCTATCTTGACTTTTGTGCCTAAAACCTGGCTTAGACTTTCTTCTATTGATGTAAGATTTGGGTCTTTTCCACTGACATTTTTTTTCTTTGGAGACGACCATGTTTTTGCGTATCTCTCTGTGTCTCTTACAGATAGATCATTTTTCATAACCTTTGTGCAAAGCCTTGTCTGCTCTGTTGCACTGCTCAGGCTAAGCAATGCCCTGGCATGGCCCATAGAAAGTGTTCCACGTGAAACATATTCTTGTATCTTCTGTGGGAGCTTTAACAATCTAAGGATATTAGCAACTGTCGCCCTGTCTTTGCCAATTGTGTCAGCTATCTTGTCCTGCGTAATATCAAACTCATCTGAAAGCCTCTTATATGCCTTTGCCTGGTCTATTGGATTAAGGCTCTCTCTTTGCACATTTTCAATAATAGAGATCTCTAAAGAGTCAAGATCAGTGGCCTCCTTAATAATAGCTGGCATTTCCTTTAACTTAAGCACCTTTGCCGCCCTTAACCGCCTTTCACCAGCAATCAATTCATAACACCCTTGTCTTGAGCGAACAAGTATGGGTTGTATAAACCCTTTTTCCTTTATAGAAATAGACAGGTCTTCGATGCTCTTGTTATCAAAGTCTCCCCTGGGCTGATATTTGTTTGCCTTGATCTTCTCAATAGGTATAATAGTAATGCCCTGGTGTATTTTTGACTCAAATACCTTTTCTTTTACTAGCCCAGAATTTTCTTGGATTAGCGCATTTAGGCCTCTGCCGAGAACTCTTTTTTCCATTCTTGTGCCCCTCCCTCTTCTATGGGTTCGCCAAGTATCTCGCTAGCTAATAAAGAATATGTTTTAGCGCCTATTGAATGCTTGTCGTAGACATGTATTGGCTTTCCAAATCCAGGTGCCTCACTCAGCCTAACGCTTCTTGGTATAACTGACTTAAACACCCTTTCCTTAAAGAATTGCCTTGCCTCATTTATTACCTCAGACGTAAGATTTGTTCTATAGTCTGCCATTGTCAAAAGCACGCCCTCGATCTGCAGTTCAGGATTCAGGTTCTCCTTGACCAGATTAATTGTATTTAAAAGCTGGCTTAGGCCTTCTAAGGCATAGTATTCGCATTGTATCGGAATCAGGGCAGAGGTGGCTGCTGTGAGGGCATTAATAGTCAATAGCCCCAGCGATGGAGGTGAGTCTATTAGGATGAAGTCGTACTGCTCCTTCACGTCCTTCAATGCATTCTTTAGCCTATACTCCCTGTTCAACAGGCTAATGAGCTCGATTTCTGCGCCTGTAAGATTGATACTGGAAGGCGCTAACGTAAACTCAGGGATGTGCACATTTCTTATGATCTCAGAAATATTAGAGCCATTGATCAAGGTGTCATAGATGCTCTTCTGAAGCCCTGCCTTGTCAACGCCAAGCCCGCTCGTAGCATTTGCCTGAGGATCAAAATCAATCAGTAAAACACTCTTTGATTTCTGCGCAAGCGCATACCCAAGATTGATTGCAGTAGTGGTCTTGCCTACTCCACCTTTTTGATTGCAGATTGCTATGATTTTGCCCATAATAACCGTATCATAACCGTATCATTTTTTCTGTAACTTCTTTTTTACCCGTACTTTAGCCAATCTGGCACCTTGCATGCTAAAAAGCCCTTTGTTTTCTTCTCTGAGCAGTTGTATATCTACATCCCTACGCTCAGCATGTAGCTTGTGCAGGGCGATCTTTATAGCTTCTTGCGCTGTCTTTGCTTCTACTTCAATCACTTCCTGGGGATGGTTCTTTGATCTCTGCGAAGTCATGTCTTTCTCAAAATAGCATACTGCAATGAGCTTGTCAGCAGCGTATTTGTAAGCCAGTATAACACAAGGCCCGCAGGCAGAGAGTAAAATATAAACCCAAACATTATTGGCATTATATTAGCCATCATCTTTTGTTGCTCTGTCTGGGCGCCTGTCTTTGCCTGGGACAACTTCTGTTGTATTATCATAGCACCTATCATTAAAATTGGCAACAGATTTATTGCGCTTCCCAGGAAGGGCAGTTTAAATGGAAGCTGGAACGCGGCATCCGGCATTGAAAGGTCTTTTATCCACAAAAAGGCTGCACCCTTAAGCTCTACAGACCTCATAAGCGTCTGGTATAGCGCGATAAATATCGGCATCTGTAAAAATAAGGGCAGGCATCCGCCCATTGGATTAACTTTATATCGACGATACATCTCCATTATTTCTTTATTTAATTTTTGTGGGTTGTCTTTATGCTGCAGTCTGATCTTTTCTATCTGCGGCTGTAGTTCCTGTAGTTTTCTCATGGACTTAAGGCTCTTAAAGCTCAGCGGAAACAAAAGCAGACTCACGCAGCATGTAAGTAAAAGTATGGCTACTCCGTAATTATGAGACAGCCCATAGAAAAAATTCAGAACGCTCAAAAGTACCAGGCTTATACTTGTTAATTTGCCAAAATACAAGGCCTTGCCAAAGCTTGGGCCGGCCTTTTGTAATTCATTGAGCTCTGTTGGCCCGATGTAAAAGAGAAAGTCATAGATCTTGGTTTCTCCAGGGAAGATCTTTTCATCCACAATAAATCCGACCACAGGAGAGGCGCCTATTTTTTTTGTAAAGATACCTTGTGGTATAAATTCAGGTTTTGCTATTATAGAATAGTATTTGTTTCTGAGTGCAAGCCATTCAATGTCGCTTTGATATAACTGATTGTATTTCTTAGAGTTATATGATGCTACTCTTTTGACCCTGCCGTCTCTGTAAAGAACGTCTGCTCCTATATATCTAGTTTCCCACTTTTCCTTATCAGCGATGTTTGATGCAGTTGTTATTTCAAAGGAAAGACTTTGTGTCGAGCTGGAATTATTTGTAATATTTATGGAGGCCTTTAGCGCGTATCTATCTTTTAAAAAACTGATCTTTTTGTCTATGGCAAGGCTATTTTTTTCTATATAGAATGAATTTGTATCTTCTTTCAATGCAAAGGGTTGGGATGAGAGATCAGCAAGCGCGCCCTTGCCTTCGATCGCAAGTATGCCTGACTCATATATAGCATCCTGTACAAGGTCTATGTCAAGGCGTTTGCCATCCTTGATCCTGATCCCCTGGACTGACCCGCCAATATTTGAAAGATTGATTTCGTATCTGCTTGTATTAACCCTCTTTGACTCAGCATCTACAGGAAGAGTCGCTAGTATGTCTTTTGGAGACTCTTCTGTAATGTGCGCAGCCACAACCTCTTTATTTTCAACCTGTTGGGAAATGAAGTCTCCCTGCGCAGGAGGTGGGTTGACCTTTGCAATAAACAAAGGATAGAGGAGCATCACAATAATCGATAACGTTACAGCTAGTAAGAGTTTCTTTTCCATATCACCTTTCTAACTTGGGTAGCTGCGTAGGCTACCCGTGGGTAGCCTACGCAGCTACCCAAGTCTCTATTTGTTGTAAGGGTCGTACCCGCCTGGGAAGAAGGGGTTACATCTCAAGATCCTGGATGCGCCCTTAAGTAAACCAAAAAAAACACCTTTGGCATCTATTGCATCCATGGTATATTGTGAGCAAGATGGGTAATATCTGCATTGACATAACATCAATTTCGACAGATAGTTACGATAAAATTTTATACTATTTTTTACTAATATTTTTAAAAGCATCGCTCAGTTCTTTTTGAACACTTGTTGGCTTGGTGTCTTTTTTTAGCCGCATTGCCATTATTGCAATATCATAACTCTCTGGCAGAAGATGTCTTGTGTGCCTATAGGCCTCTCGTAAGACCCTCTTGAACCTGTTCCTAAGAACAATCTTTTTATTATAAAGCGCCTTTCTGACCAAAAAGGCTACTCGATTACACGAACCAGCAGGCATTTTAACAACATATATATTAACTAAGTTGCCCCTAAAAGGTCTTGCATGGTCAAGCACTGCCTTGATTGCATCGCTATTCTTAAGGCGTTCTTTGCTATGGAAGGGGTATCCCATTAAGCAGATAGTCTTTTGCGGCCTTTTTTGCGCCTGCGACTCAATATGGCCCTGCCTTTTTTAGTAGCCATCCTGTGCCTGAATCCATGCTTTCGCTTGCGCTTTAAAATAGTTATCCTGGTAATACCTTTTTTCATGATATTCTCCTAATCGTAAGTGTTTTATTATAACATAATTGATTTTACCGTCAAGTGAAATAAGCGCTCGCAGGCAATCGGTTAGTTGGTGGGGTAAAGCACATGTGTCATTGCGAGCGACTAAAAGAAGCGAAGCAATCTCAAAGGAGAGATTGCTTCGGCCACTTCGTGGCCTCGCAATGACACACTATGCAGTAAGATTTCTCTTGAAAAAAAAACCCGGCCTTGTTATAATGTCAAAGCTATGACAGCAGGCCTATCTAATATCTGGGATAAGATCCTTGACTATACAAAACAGGAAATAGGGGAGAGGGCGTTTGAGAATTGGTTTACGCAGGCCAAACTTTCCTCTGTCACCGACGACGCCCTTATAATACAAGTACCATCTAATTTTTTTAAGGACTGGATCTATGATCACTACCGGGATGTATTAAACATATCTATCTTAAAAACTATTGGCAAGGTCATGCCAATAGTTTTTGAGGTAAAAGAACAGCCTAAATTTAAACAATCAGAGCCTTTTAATAAAACCATTGCCATGGAGAGACCGCAAAAAAAGTCTTTTTACCTAAATCCAAGATATACATTTGAGGGTTTTGTCGTTGGCTCATCCAACCGCTTTGCGCATGCAGCTACCATGGCGATAGCAGAGTCTCCTGCAAAGGCATACAACCCGCTTTTTATATATGGCGGTGTAGGGCTTGGCAAGACCCATTTGATGCAGGCGGCTTGCCACTACCTATCTGAAACGCACGGGGCTCTGAAGCTTTTCTACACATCCAGTGAGAGCTTCACAAACGAACTTATCGGTGCGATCCAGAACAGGACAACCCCAAAATTCAGGGAGAAATACCGCAATGTGGATGTGTTGCTGATAGACGACATACATTTTATAGCAGGCAAGGAAGCCACTCAAGAAGAATTTTTTCACACATTCAATGCGCTATATGACGCGCACAAACAAATAGTCTTGTCCAGCGACCGTTCGCCAAAAACCATCCCGGGCCTGGAAGAGAGGCTAATATCCAGGTTTGAATGGGGGCTTGTGACCGACGTACAGGCGCCAGACCTTGAGACTCGCATAGCCATATTAAAGAAGAAGGCCGAGAGAAACAATGTCAGCCTTCCTGCGGATGTCCTGTATTTTATAGCCGAAAAGATCAAGACCAACGTAAGAGAACTTGAGGGCGCGTTGATCAAACTGATCGCATATGCCTCTCTTGAAAACAAACACATATCCCTGAACCTTACAAAAGATGTCTTACACGACGTGCTCTACGAAAAAGAAAAAAGGATAACTGTAGAGGCGATCCAGAAAAAGGTGGCTGCATATTTTGATATAAAGATCTCTGAGTTAAAGGCAAAAAAGCGAAACAAACAAATAGCGTACCCAAGACAGATCGCGATGTATTTGTCAAGAGAGCTCACAAACCTCACTTTACCAGACATAGGAGAACATTTCGGCGGCAGGGACCATTCTACAGTAATACATGCTTGCAGCAAAATACAGAAGGAATTAAAAAAAGACCAAAATGTGAAGAACTTGATAAGCAGGCTTGTGTTAGAGGTAAACGGTTGACCGTGTGAATAAAAAATCTTTTTTTGTGGATTCTTTTTATTTTATAACTATAATTAAATAATCAGGTTTTGGAGTTATCAACATATCAACAGGCATTACTAAGACTATTACGGTTCTTTAAGATTAAAAAGACAGTAACATAATAAAGCGAGGTAATTGTTTATGAAGATCAAAGTACTTAAAAGCGACCTGGTAAAAAACATACAAAAAGTCCAAAATGTAATATCATCAAAAAGCAGCTTACCAATACTCTCAAATGTATTAATAGAAGCCGACCAGGGTAATGTAAGACTGACAAGCACAGACCTTGATATAGGTATATCCTCTATCTTTTCATCAGAGATAGAGGAGGAAGGCGCGATCACAGTACCAGCTAAAAGATTTAGTGATATTATAAAGGAATTACCAGACGAAGATATTTTAATAAACACCATGAAAAACAATTCCATGAGCATAAAGTGCGGAAAGTGCTTTTTTAAGATCTTAGGCCTACCTAAAGAGGATTTTCCAAAACTACCTGAGTTCAAAACAGAACCAGACGTGATCATGGAACAAGGTGTGTTAAAAAACATGTTAAGCATGACGTATTTTTCTATGTCACATGATGAAACTCGCTATGTTTTAAATGGGGCACTGTTTTTATTTAAAACAAACCAACTGACCATAGTAACAACAGACGGTAAGAGGTTAAGCCTGCTTAAAAAGGAACTACCAAACACTGTCACGGACCGTTCTATTATCGTGCCGTCAAAAACCATATATGAGCTTAACAGGGTCTTAGAGAGCGAAGGTGATGTACGAATAACGCTGAGCGAAAACCAGATAAGGTTTGAGGCGCAGAACATCACTATCATCTCAAGGTTGATAGAGGGTGAGTTTCCAAACTACAGCCAGGTCATACCAAAAGAGGCAAAAGAAAAAGTCGTTTTAAATAGAGAGCAGTTTTTGTTGGGGGTAAAAAGGGCCGCGCTTTTGACCACGCAGGATTCAAGGGCCATAAAAATAGACGTGTTAAGAAATAAGATGGTGATCTCAAAATCCCACCCAAACATAGGCGAGGCAAAAGAAGAAATAGACACTACTTATAATGGTAATGAGATCTCGGTGGGGTTTAATCCCGGCTATCTAATGGATGTCTTAAAGGTCGTCCCAAAAGACGAATTGGAAGTAGAGATCGCGGGGCCTGACAAGCCGGTTGTGATCAGGATCGAAGGCTGGTGTTTGTATTTACTGCTTCCTATGCAGTTAGCATAGGGGTGTGATGAAAAAAACAAAAAAGCAACCTGAAGGCATAAAGAATATACTTGGTAAGGTCCTGGGGACAATAGAAAAAAAAGGACCTGGTCAAAAAGAAAAAATATTAAAAGCGTGGCAAAAAACAGCAAGCGAAAAGGCCGCAAGACATTCAAGGCCGACAAGCATTAAACGTAACATCCTGACAATAGAGGTAGATAGTTCAACGTGGCTTTACGAATTAAGCACAAAAAAACGAGAGTTGTTGAGGGAATTGAAAAAGGAATTAAAAGAATACAAGATAGACAATATTAGATTCAGGATGGGAGACATTTCTTAAATGGCAAAGGCAAAACCAACTCCGGGTAAGCAGGAAAAATACGACGCGCGGACGATACAAGTGCTGGAAGGTGTAGATGCAGTAAGAAAGCGCCCAGCCATGTATATAGGAGATGTGTCTGCAAGAGGGCTTCACCATTTGGTGTATGAAGTCGTGGATAACTCTGTGGACGAGGCAATGGGCGGCTATTGCAATAATATCGTCGTCACGGTCCATATGGATAACAGCGTCACTGTAACAGACGATGGCCGCGGCATTCCGGTGGACATACACAAGACACAGAAAAAGCCGGCAGTTGAAGTGGTTCTGACCACGCTGCATGCAGGCGGGAAGTTTGACCATCGATCTTACAAGGTGTCTGGCGGGTTGCACGGCGTAGGAGTGAGCGTTGTAAATGCATTGAGCGAATGGCTAGAAGTAGAGATAAAAAGGGATGGCAAGGTATATCATCAGGAATATGAAAAAGGAAGGACTGCGTCGAAACTTACAGTAGTCGGCAAGGCAAAGACAACCGGGACGAGCGTGACATTCAAGGCAGATAAAGAAATATTTAAAGGTCTTCTGGAATTTTCTTTTGAGACTCTGTCCAACAGACTTAGGGAACTAGCATTTTTGAACAATAGCCTAAAAATAACACTGGTGGATGAAAGAAGCGGCAAAGAAGCAGAATTTTTTTACTCCGGTGGCATTATATCATTCGTAGAGCATCTCAACAGAAACAAAGTCTCTCTACACAAAAAAGTTATCTATTTTACAGGTGAAAAGGACGGAGTCGCTTGCGAGGTAGCACTTCAATATAACGATGGATATTCGGAAAGCATCTTCAGTTTCGTAAACAACATAAACACAATAGAAGGCGGCACGCACCTTAGCGGTTTTAAGTCTTCCCTTACAAGGTCAGTCAATCAGTATTGTAAGAATAAAAATATGCTCAAGGCGTCAGATGTGTCTATATCCGGCGACGATATACGCGAAGGCATGACCTGCATAATAAGCATAAAGGTGCCAAACCCGCAGTTTGAAGGACAGACAAAGACAAAGCTTGGCAATAGCGAGGTGGAAGGCATTGTCGCATCTATTGTCAACGAACACCTTTCGTTGTATTTTGAAGAGCACCCTTCAGTTGCAAACAAGGCCATTGAAAAGGCAATACTCGCAGCCCGCGCTAGAGAAGCAGCAAGAAAGGCAAGGGAGCTCACAAGGAGAAAGGGAGCCTTGGATTCAGGGTCGCTTCCTGGCAAGCTCGCAGATTGCTCTGAAAAAGATGCAAGTATATGCGAGCTTTATATAGTAGAAGGAGACTCTGCAGGTGGCTCATCCAGGCAAGGCAGGGACCGTAGATTTCAGGCAATACTTCCAATAAAAGGAAAGATCTTGAATGTGGAAAAGGCAAGGCTTGATAAGGCCCTAGCTAATGAAGAGATCCGCACCATTATAAGCGCGCTTGGCACTGGAGTCGGAGAAGAGTTTAATCTGGAAAAACTAAGATATCACAAGATCATTCTTATGGCGGACAGTGACAGCGATGGTAGCCACATACGCACGCTTCTTTTGACCTTGTTTTTCAGACAAATGCCGCAGATTATAGAAAAAGGTCACATGTATATTGCCCTGCCGCCGCTCTATAAAGTTAAGAGAGGTAAGCGCGAAGAATATATAGAGACAGAGAAGAAATTGAATGAGTTCTTGTTTGACCTTGGCACAGAGGGCATGGCCCTGACCCGCTCAAAGAACAAGAAGACCTTTAAAGATAAGCAGCTCAAGGACCTTTTAAACCTGGTTTTGGAGTTTGATAAACTAGCAGGCGCTATTGAGCGACGTGGAGTGAAATTGCAAAAATACCTGGGTTTTAGGCATAAAAAGACCAAAAAACTACCTATTTATATGGTAAAAGTGGAGGGAGAGAACCAATTTCTCTATGATGACACAGAGCTGGCAAAGGCCATAAAAAAGCTTGAAATGGAGCTTGGCAAGGACGTTGAAATCAGCGCAAAAACAGGCCATGTTGTTGAGTTTTATGAGGCAAGAGACATGGAAAAAATTATTGACAAGATAGACAAGATGGGTTTTGAGATTGAGCAGTTATTTCAGAGCGATGCAAGCACGAAAAAGAATGCTTTCAAGATGGAGTCAGAAAACGATATCAAGGGCCTGGATACATTAAAGGAATGCCTTGATTATGTAAGGGAAGTAGCAACGAAGGGCCTGCATATACAGAGGTACAAAGGTCTGGGTGAAATGAACCCGACACAGCTTTGGGAAACCACAATGGACCCAGAGACGCGCACACTTTTGAAAGTCGCTATGGAGGATGCTGTTGTGGCTAATGAGATGTTTACTGTGCTTATGGGCGATCAGGTCGAACCCAGGAAAGCATTCATAGACAAGTATGCACTTGAAGTGAGAAACCTGGATATTTAATATGTACGCACAAAACGAAAAATTAATACCTGTACGCATCGAAGATGAAATGAAGACTTCTTATCTCACTTACGCCATGAGCGTAATTGTGGGCAGGGCCTTGCCTGATATCAGGGATGGTCTAAAGCCAGTTCACAGGCGCATTCTTTATGCAATGATGGATCTGGGCCTGGAGCACAGCAAGCCCTATAAAAAATCCGCGAGGATAGTTGGTGAATGTTTAGGCAAATATCATCCTCATGGCGATACAGCTGTGTATGACTCTTTAGTGCGCATGGTGCAGACTTTTTCTCTGAGATATCCTTTGATAGACGGCCAGGGCAACTTCGGCTCTGTAGATGGCGATGCAGCAGCAGCGATGAGATATACTGAGGCGAGAATGGATTCCATCGCAGACGAGCTCCTTGACGATATAGACAAGGACACGGTGGACTTTGTCCCGAATTTTGATGAGTCTCTTAAAGAGCCGAGTATCCTGCCAGCAAGACTTCCGAATCTCCTCGTAAACGGCTCGAGCGGCATTGCAGTTGGCATGGCCACCAATATCCCGCCGCACAATCTCACTGAGATAGTGGACGCTATTATAAAGGTAATAGCTGACCCAGGCGTTTCCATAAAAGACCTGATGAAGATAGTAAAGGGGCCGGATTTTCCAACAGGCGGGATTATTTGCGGCAGAGAAGGGATAAAAGAGGCGCATGAAACAGGAAGGGGCCGTCTAAAGCTTCACGCAAGGGCAGCCATTGAACAACAAAAAGGCAACAGAGAAGCTATTATCATAACAGAGATACCTTATCAGGTAAATAAGTCAAAGCTCATAGAAAATATTGCAGATCTTGTGCAGGACAAAAAAATAGAGGGCATATCAGATATAAGAGACGAGTCTGACAAGGAAGGCATGAGGATCGTGATTGACTTGAAGCGCGACCAGAATGCCCAGATCATCTTGAATCAGCTGTACAAGCGCACACAGATGGAGACCACATTTGGTGTTATCAATCTTGCGCTGGTTGACGGCAGACCAAAGGTCTTAAATCTAAAAGAGGGCATTGAATTATACATAAAGCACAGACAGATCATTGTAAGGCGCAGGACTCAGTTTGAGCTGAACAAGGCAGAAAGACGCGCGCATATCTTAGAGGGATTAAAGATAGCAGTCGATCAGATAAATAAAATCATAAAGACCATCAGAGAATCAAAGGACCCTAAGATAGCAAAAGATAAATTAATGAAGAATTTTGAGCTGAGCGATATCCAGGCTCAGGCTATTTTAGAGATGCAGCTCCAGCGTCTGACAGCGCTTGAGAGGAATAAAATTGAAAAAGAATATCTTGAGCTGATAAAGAGGATCGAGATGCTCACGGCCATATTAAAGAGCAAGAAAAAGATATTGGATATTGTGAAAAATGAAGCGCTGGAATTGAAAGAGGAATATGGAGACGAGCGAAGGACAGAAATAGTCGCGAAGGTCGAAGAGATGGAGATAGAAGACTTGATCGCAGAAGAAGACATGGTTATTACTATAAGCCACGCCGGTTATATAAAGAGACTTCCAGTAAGTTCATATAGAAAACAGAAAAGAGGCGGGGTCGGCGTAACAGGCATTGACATGAAAGAAGAAGATTTTGTAGAGCATCTGTTTATTGCGTCCACGCATGAATACATACTATTCTTTACAAATCTTGGCAGGGTCCACTGGTTGAAGGTGTATGAAATACCTCAGTCAAGTCGCGCTGCAAGAGGGAAGGCCGTGGTTAATCTTTTGCAGCTTTCTCAAGGTGAGACCATTTCTTCTTATGTCAGGGTGAAAGAATTTAAAGAAGGCATGTTTCTTGTGATGGCAACAAAGAACGGCCTTATAAAAAAGACAGACCTCATGGCATATTCAAATCCAAGAAAAGGCGGCATCATCGGGATCACCGTCGAAAAAGGAGACGAGCTCATAAAGGTCAAGTGGACTGACGGTAACCAGGATATATTTATTGCTACAAAAGAGGGCAAGGCCATTCATTTTCCGGAAAAACAGGTGAGAAACATGGGTCGCTCTGCAAAAGGCGTAAGGGGCATAAGGCTTGGGAAGAAAGATAAGGTCATTTCAATGGAGGTGTGTATTAAGGAGGCAACAGTCCTTACCGTTACATCTGAGGGTTTTGCAAAACGCACCCCAGTTACAGAATATAGAAAACAATCCCGCGGCGGCAAGGGCATAAAGAATGTAAACGTGACAACGAAAAACGGCGAGGCAATAGGCATTAAGATGGTAAATGACAATGATGGATTAATGGTCATGACCCAGAAAGGCATGATAGTCCGCTGCCTGGTCAAGGATATTCGCACCACAGGAAGAAGCGCGCAAGGCGTGCACATCATAAAACTTGATAAAGGCGACCAGGTAGCTTCAGTAGCTCGCGTCGCCCCCGAGGAAGCCTAACTTTACACTCCCGCCTAAGGCGGGTGTAAAGTTATTTTTTTCGACAATGTCCCCATCGTCTAGTCTGGCCTAGGACATCAGATTTTCGATCTGACGACACCGGTTCGAATCCGGTTGGGGACGCCA
>CAZTIQ010000030.1:0-4209 GCA_964613735.1 uncultured Planctomycetia bacterium
ACGCATCTACCCAGGTAAAAGAATATGTTAACCAAACGAATAATTCCATGTCTGGATGTTAAGGATGGCAGGGTGGTCAAGGGCGTGAAGTTCCTGGACCTGAAAGACGCAGGCGACCCTGTCGAGATCGCGCAGGCCTATGACAAGGAAGGCGCAGACGAGATCATCTTCCTGGACATCACGGCCAGCTTTGAAAAAAGACAGACAATGCTGGACGTGGTAAGGCGCACGGCAGAGACGGTCTTTATGCCGCTCACGGTCGGCGGCGGGATAAGGAACCTTAATGACATAAGGGACCTATTAAATGCAGGAACAGATAAGATCTCTATAAATACATCTGCGGTAAAAGAGCCAGGGCTTGTTGAAAAATCCTCTGCTAAATTCGGGAGTCAGTGCATAGTAGTGGCCATAGATGCAAAGCGTTCTGGCGCAGGCAAGTGGGAGGTCTACATAAACGGCGGCAGGACGCCGACGGGGATCGATGCATTGGAGTGGGGCAGGAAGGTAGAGGCGCTGGGCGCAGGAGAGATACTCCTCACAAGCATGGATATGGACGGCACAAAAGACGGGTATGATATAGAGCTTACAAAGTCTTTTTCCGAGAGCCTGAACATACCGATCATAGCCTCGGGCGGCGCTGGCAGCCTTGATCATCTATATAAGGTTTTGACAGAAGGAAAAGCTGATGCTGCGCTGGCGGCATCCATATTCCACTTCAGGGAATATACAATTAAGGACACAAAGAAATATTTAAAAGAGAAAGGTGTGGGCGTGAGGCCATGAAAAAAGAAAAGTTTAATGTGAAAGGTTTAAAGTATGACAAAAAAGGATTAATACCAGCCATAATACAAGATTATAAGGGCAAGGATATCCTGATGGTGGGTTATATGAATGCAGAGTCATTGAGAAGGACATTAAGATCCGGCAAGACCTGTTTCTGGTCGCGCTCAAGAAAAGAGTATTGGGTAAAGGGCATGACATCAGGGAATTTCCAGTTTGTAAAGGCTGTTTATTATGACTGTGATAAGGATGCGCTGCTGATAAAAGTGAGGCAAAAAGGAGTAGCGTGCCACACGGGCAACAGGAGTTGTTTCTATCGGAAGATAACAATATAACAATGAAGCAATGAAACAATTGTGTCGTTATTGTTGCATTGTTATTATTGTTTCATTGTTGGTCGTTTAAATTATGTATTACCCATCTAAAAAAGGATTTGTAAGGCTGGCTAAAAAGGCGAATGTCATACCTATATACAGGGAGATACTGGGTGATCTGTTGACGCCGGTGTCTGCCTATATGAAGGTGGGGGGCAGGTATTCGTATCTTTTGGAATCTGTCGAGGGGGAAGAAAAGATCGCCAGGTATTCATTTATAGGCATAGAGCCGTCCATTATATTTAAAAGCAAAGGCAGGAATATTGAGATCACCAGAAAAGGTAAGACCAAAAAGTTTTCGACCAGCTCGCCTCTAAAAGAGATCGCCAATATCATGAAAGGGTTTATCCCTGCCAGGGTCAAGGGCCTTCCGAGATTTTCAGGCGGCATGGTAGGCTATATGGGATATGACATGGTGAGGTTTTTTGAGAAGCTGCCGGATAAAAATGTGGATGACCTGAAAATGCAGGACTCTATATTTATGCTGGCAGACAGCCTTATCATATTCGACCATTCCAGGCATACTATTAAAGTGGTGGTCAATGCGTATGTTCAAGAGACAAGAGACAAGAGACAAGAGACAAAAAGAATTTATAAAAAGACAGTAAAAAAGATCGATAGGATTATTGAGGAGTTGCATAAAAAAGAAAAGAAGCAGGCAAAAATCAGGAAGTCAAAAAAATCTTATAAAATTTCCTCGAATTTTACGAAGAAGGGGTTTGAGGGGGCTGTCAGGAAGGCTAAGGAATATATAAAGGCAGGCGATATAATCCAGACCGTGCTTTCGCAAAGGTTTCATACCAGGTTGGATTGCGATCCCCTGGATGTCTATAGAGAACTTAGGTCTTTGAACCCGTCCCCGTATATGTATTACCTTGATTTTGGAGAAGCAAAGATGATAGGGTCTTCTCCTGAGCTTTTAGTCCGCTGCGAGGACAATGTCGTTGAGGTCAGGCCTATAGCAGGCACGCGGCCAAGGGGCAGGAACGAGAAAGAGGATAACATCTTAGAAAAAGAGCTTCTCATGGATGTAAAAGAGAGGGCAGAGCATGTGATGCTGGTGGATCTGGGGAGGAATGACATCGGCAGGGTGTGCGAGTCTGGCACTGTAAAGGTTTCTGAATTTATGTTTGTTGAAAAATATTCTCATGTCATGCATATTGTCAGTAATTGCAAGGGGCGTTTAAGCAAGAAGTGTGATGCATATGACGTGCTTCAGGCAGGGTTTCCCGCAGGGACAGTCAGCGGCGCGCCAAAGATACGGGCCATGGAGATCATAGATGAGCTGGAAAAGACAAAGCGCGGTCCATATGCAGGCGCAGTAGGATATTTTAGTTTTTCCGGGAACATGGACACGTGTATCAATATAAGGACTATAGTTGTAAAAGGCAGGGACGCCTATATACAGGCAGGGGCAGGCATAGTAGCTGATTCTGTGCCGTCGAGAGAATATCAGGAGACTGTTAATAAGGCAAGGGCAATGGTGCGGGCGATAGAGATCGCGGAGAAGGTGTAGAATGATTTTAATGATCGATAATTATGACTCATTTACTTATAACTTAGTCCAATATTTATCTGAAATGGGCGAGAAGTTAGTTGTATACAGAAACGATAAAATATCCCTGAAGGAGATAGAGAGATTAAGGCCGAAATATATTGTTATTTCTCCAGGGCCAGGCAGGCCAAAACATGCCGGCATATCCAATCAGGTCATAAAAAAGTTTGCAGGCAAGGTGCCGATACTTGGGGTTTGCCTGGGTCACCAGTGCCTTGCGCAGGTCTTTGGCGCAAAGATAGTGTCTGCGACCAGGTTGATGCATGGCAAGACATCAATGATCTACCATGACAAAAAAGGTATTTTTAAAGGCATAACCTCTCCTTTTGAGGCAACGCGTTATCATTCATTGATAGTGGAGAGGAAATCATTGCCAAGGACATTAAAGGTCGTGGCTGAGACAAAACAAAAAGAGATAATGGCATTGAAGCATAAGAAGCTCGAGGTCTGGGGCGTGCAGTTTCACCCTGAGTCAATATTGACGAAGCAAGGCAAACAATTGCTGAAAAACTTTGTAACCAGGTAGATGCGTAGGCTACCACCTTTGGTAGCCTACGCATCTACCTGGGTTAATAGAGAGGTTCTCATGATTAAAGAAATGATCGGGAAAGTGGTCGAGGGAAAGGATCTGACGAGGCAACAGATGCAGGGCTGCATGGACGAGATCATGTCTGGCCAGGCGACTCCAGCTCAGATAGGGAGCTTTATAACAGCGCTGAGATTAAAAGGCGAGACAGTGGAGGAGATCACTGGCGCTGCTATAGTAATGCGCGAGAAGTCTGTAAAAATAGAAATGGCCAAGGGCAAGACAGTAGATACCTGCGGGACTGGCGGGGATGGGGCCAATACATTTAATATATCGACGGTCAGCGCTTTTGTGGCGAGCGGCGCGGGATTAAGCGTAGCAAAGCATGGCAACAGGGGAGTGTCCAGCAAGTGCGGCAGCGCAGACGTGATAAAGGCGCTTGGCGTGAATATAGATATTCCGGCAGAAAATGTCAAGGAATGTATAGATAAGGTAGGTATAGGATTTTTGTTTGCGCCTCTTTTCCACGGGGCAATGAAACACGCAATAGGCCCCCGCAGGGAGATCGGCATCAGGACAGTATTTAACATATTGGGCCCGCTCACAAATCCTGCTGGCGCCAGCTGCCAGGTGATCGGCGTCTATCACGGCGGACTTACTGAGCCGCTTGCCAATGTATTGAAAAATTTAGGGGCAGAAAGGGCATTTGTAGTCCATGGCGAGGATGGGCTTGACGAGATCAGCATCACAGGGAAGACAAAAGTATCAGAGCTAAAAGACAAAAAAATAAAGACATATCGCGTAGGGCCGAAGGATTTTGGGATAAAAAAGGCAGGACTGGAAGATATAAAGAGTACAGGAAGCTGTGAAGATAATGCAAGGATCGTCAGAGAAATACTGGAGGGCAAGCAAGGGCCAAAGAAAGACATCGTACTGATGAATGCCTCAGCCGCATTAGTAGCGGGCGGCGCGGC
>CAZTIQ010000030.1:4309-7545 GCA_964613735.1 uncultured Planctomycetia bacterium
TGAGAAACTTTCTTAGGGATGTAATTAATTTAAAGAAAAAAGAGATCGAGTCGCAGAAGATGAAAAGGCCGATCACGGATCTTGTCGATTCGAAACGGCTTCTTAAGGGCGTCAGGCCGTTCAAAGACGCTATATCCGGCAGCGGCCGCGTAAATGTTATTGCCGAGATAAAAAAGAAATCGCCTTCACGGAAAAAGATGTTTTTTAAGGTACTTGACGTTGGCCGCCTGGCAGAGACATATGCAAAAGGCGGGGCAAAGGCAATATCTGTTCTGACCGATAGGAAGTATTTCGGAGGAGACGTAGCGCACATAAGTATGGTGCGCAAGGTTGTAAATCTGCCGGTCCTGAGAAAGGATTTTATTATAGACGAGTACCAAGTCTATGAATCGCGCTATTTTGGCGCAGACGCGATCCTTTTGATAGCCAGGATCCTGACCAAAGAGCAGATAAAAAGTTTTATGCATCTTGCAAAACGAATCGGTATGGAGTCTGTTGTAGAAGTCCATGATGAGAAGGATCTGGAAAAGGCGATCCTGGCTGATGCCAAGATAATAGGCATTAACAACAGAGACCTCGATACATTTAAGGTGGATATACAAAATACATTCAGGCTGGCTTCAAGGATGCCCAAAGAGATCATCAAGGTCTGCGAGAGTGGCGTGAAAAACAGCGAGGAGATGGCGAAACTAAAAGACATGGGCGTAAACGCTGTCTTGATAGGCGGGGCGTTTTTAGAGGCAGAAGATATCGATGCAAAGATGAAGGAGATAATTGCCAATGAGG
This sequence comes from uncultured Planctomycetia bacterium, assembly GCA_964613735.1. Classification (GTDB taxonomy): domain Bacteria; phylum Omnitrophota; class Gorgyraeia; order Gorgyraeales; family Gorgyraeaceae; genus JAHILY01. Next base: position 5,096 of record CAZTIQ010000030.1, read on the forward strand.
GTTAGGGTCAAGTTTTGCGGGATGACTTCAGGCAAGGATGCTGAGGCAGCAGTCCGCGCAGGCGCAGACGCAGTTGGCTTTGTGTTTTTTGAACAGAGTCCCAGAAATGTCTCGCCAGAATATGCCGAGGCAATAATAAAGAGCCTGCCGCCCTTTATAAGCACAGCAGGCATCTTTGTAAATGAGGATATGCGATTTATCGAAGAATGCGTAGAAAGGTGCGGTTTGACTACAGTGCAACTCCATGGAGATGAAGATGTGAAATATTGCAAAGGGTTTGGCAGGCTGGGACTCAGCGGCGTAAAATTGATCAAGGCAATAAGGATCAAAGATAAGGAAAGCATCCGCGCTATTGAGGAATGTCCCGCAGACGCATTTTTATTAGACACCTATAAAAAAGATATCTATGGCGGCACAGGAAAAGAATTTGACCACTCGATCGCTATTATGGCAAAAGAGTACGGCCGCAGGATCATTATTTCAGGCGGGCTTTCCCCTGATAACGTATATGATGCCATAAAGGAGATCCGGCCGTTCGGAGTAGATGTATCCAGCGGCATAGAATCCAGCCCAGGCAAGAAGAACGTAGAGCTCATGGAAGAATTTATGAAAGAGGTCAGGCGAGCTGATAAAGAGTAATGTCTAGCACAGCATTATTATATCACCCTATTTACCTTAACCACGACACAGGGCCGCATCATCCGGAGAGACCTTCCAGATTACAGTCAATATTAAGAAAATTACGAAAGACAGGCCTTATTGATAGGCTTGATGCAATAGAGCCTCAGCCCGCGTCCACAAAATATATTGAGTTGGTCCATCCCAGAGAACATATTTCCTGCATAAGAGAGTTGTGCGCTAAAGGCGGCGGGAATCTCGATCCTGATACAGTTGTTTCCGCTGATTCTTATGAGGCGGCATTGTTTGCAGCAGGCGGTGTCTTGACAGGCATAGATTGCGTAATAAAAGGTAAGACAAATAATGCATTCTGTCTTCTCAGGCCGCCGGGCCATCATGCCCGGCCATCTCAGGCAATGGGATTCTGCCTGTTTAATAATGTGGCTATAGGCGCGAGGTATCTGCAAAAGATGCACGGGCTTAAGCGCATATTAATAATAGACTGGGACGTGCATCATGGAAACGGCACAGAAGAGGTCTTTTGCGAAGATCCAGAGGTATTTTATATAAGCCTGCATCAATATCCGCATTATCCTGGCACAGGAGGGGGAGACTATATAGGTAAGGGCAGGGGCAAAGGTTTTACCCTGAACATACCTATGAATGCAGGAAGTGGCGATGCTGTATATATAAAGGTATTCAAAGATATAATAATGCCAAAGATAGATAGTTACAAGCCAGAGTTTATATTGATATCAGCTGGTTTTGACGGCCACAAAGATGACCCTCTGTCATCTACAACGCTAACAGAATCAGGCTATTACGAAATGACAACCCTCCTTAAGCAAGCTGCTGCTTCATATGCAGATAACCGCCTTGTTTCAGTCCTGGAAGGCGGCTATAATCTCATAAGCCTCGCCAATTCAGTCAATTACCACATAGAAGCCCTTTGCTAACTTTACACCCGCCTTAGGCGGGAGTGTAAAGTTAGAGTGCCCTTGACAAAGCAGCTTAAATCATTATACTTGCTTATACTTCGACTTAAGAGGTTATAAAGGAGCATATTGTGGCTAAGCCAAAAGAGGTCATGACAATAAAGGATGTTGCTCATTTTTTAGACGTGCATCCAATGACTGTATATAAGTATGTCAAGGGAGGCAAGATCCCTGCATTTAAGGTAGGTGCAAACTGGCGAATACGAAGAAATTCCATAAGAAAGTGGATAGATGAGAATGAACAGCAACAAAACGGAGGCGCATAATGCACAAGGGGATCAGCGTTTTTCTATTAGGTCTATTTATTGTCAGCGCAGTATGTTGCGATCGTGCGTTTGCAGTCGGCTCAGGAGGGCTTAAAAATGAGGTGGTAAGCGCAAAGGGCATGGGCAGGGCGTCTGCTGGAGTAGCGCAGATAGATGATCCAGCAGCTGTTTACTATAACCCTGCGGCAATGTCGTATTTAGAGGGCAATGCAGTAACCCTGGGTTATACCCTTGAGATGCCGCGGGGTACAGGCAAGCCAACTGGCGGCGGCGACGTAAGTATGGAGAGCCAGAACTTTCTTGTGCCGAACTTTTACCTTGTGGATGATTTTGGCCTTGAGAGATTTACGTTTGGCTTAGGCTATACAGTTCCTTTTGGGCTTGGCACTGACTGGCCAGATGATTCCTACAGCAGGTATGTTGCTACAGAGTCAGACGTAAAGGTCCAGAATATAAATCCCTCAGTTTCATTTAAGGTAAATGACAGTCTGGCAATTGGTTTTGGCGTTAATTATATGGTAAACGATGTCAATAAGTATAGAAAGTTCAATGTTACAGCCACTAATACCAG
>CAZTIQ010000030.1:7645-13451 GCA_964613735.1 uncultured Planctomycetia bacterium
CAGGCAATCCTGCTTCAAAAGACTGGGATGATGTGCTTTCCTTCGGCATAGGACTTAATTATAAATATTCAGACAAGATAGATCTGCGATGCGGGTATATCTTTGAAGAGAATCCTATACCAGAGGCGAATTTTGACACTGCCTTGCCTGATGCTGACAGACATGGCATAACCCTGGGCTTTGGGTATAAATTCAATTCCATGGTAATGGATGTAGCGTATATGGCACTGTTTTTCGAGGACAGGGATGTTGCCAATGACGTAGGTTCGGCAAGCGGCGCCAGCATAGACGGCAGCTACGAACAGTTTGTCAATATATTTGCCTTTGGCTTTACTTACGGTTACTAAAGGAGATCCATGGATACACAAATAAGAGAAGATATAAAAAAGGTCATTGCTGACATAGCAAGGATAGATGTCAAGAAGGTCAGGGAGTCCCAGGACATAAGAAGTGACCTGGGCGTGGATTCCCTGGCAGCCATGGAGATCCTGGCGTCTATCGAGAAAAACCTGGATATTGTCATTGATGAGGCAAAGGCATTTAATGTGGTAACAGTCAAAGACCTCATAGATCTGGTAATGCACTATTTGAAGAAGAAGAAAGGCGAATAATGAACTTAGGGACTTCACTGCACTGGGTGTCAAAAAAGATGAAGGACAAGGCGTGTCTTATAGAGAACGATACCAGTGTGTCTTATTCTGAACTGTGGGACAACATAGAGCTTCTGGCAAAGGCCTTTTTAAAGGCAGGTATTAAAAAAAATGACAAGATAATTATAATCCTGCCAAACTGCAAGGAATTCATATATAGTTTTTACGCTCTAGCCCGGATAAACGCAGTAACTGTCCCGATAAGCCATTACCTGACTCCGCGGGAATTAAAGGAGATCTTTAGCGACTGTAGTCCAAAAGGCATAATCACTACTTCTAAGATGTTTGAGAATATTCCTGCCGGGTTTATAAAGGAGCTGATCATACTCATAGATGATGAAAAGAGCAAACCGATCGAAAACTCTTACACCTTTAAGGAATTATACGAAATGGGTAAACACGGGACATTGCCGCGTTTTTCCGCCTCCAATGACCAGATCGCAACGATTAATTATACATACCGAGGCACAGGCGAGCCATTAGGAGCAGTGCTTACTCATGGAAACTATCACCATGGCGCAATTGGATATGTCAGGCTTACAGAGATCATGACCCAGCAGAGAGTGCTTTTGGTCACGCCCATATCTCATATATTTACCTTAGTAAGCTGTGTCATTGTGCCTTTATTGCGGGGGGCGACAGTTGTTATAATGAAGACATTTATACCCAAGCATGTATTCAAGGCGATTGAAAAACATAAGATAGATTTTATTATAGCAGTGCCGACTGTATATATATCGCTTCTCAAGAATTACAAAAAAGATAGCCTTGATATCTCAAGTCTGAAGCACGGCATTACAGGAGGCAGTTATTTACCGCCTGCGATATATGAAAGAATAAAGAATGAGATGGGCATAGAATTGTTGCAGGGATATGGCCTGACAGAGACCATGCCTATAGCATGCAATCCCCGCTCAAAGAATAAGCCAGAGTCATTAGGCGTGCCAGGCCATGAAGTAAAGGTAAGGATCATAGATGATGAGATTGTTATAGGCGGGCCAACAGTTATGAAGGAGTACTACCAGAAGAACGGGGAAAATAAAAAATTCTTTAAGGACGGCTGGTTCTGTACAGGTGATTATGGCAGGACTGACGACGAAGGCTATATTTACTTTAAGGGATTAAAAAAGGATATCGTTAAGATAGGCGGCCATAATGTCGATCTGAAAGAAGTAAGGGCTGTCATGAATTCCTTTGAAGGCGTAAAGCATGTAAAGTTGAATATTAAAGATAATGATCTATGGGGGCATCAGATCCTGGCAGAGATAGAAACTGACGGCACCAGGAAGATCACTGAGAAGGAAATAAGATCTTTATGCAGTTCAACGCTGGCTTTATATAAGATACCGAGAAAGATTTTAATAAAATGAAAAACATATTTATAACAGGCGCTACAGGGTTTTTAGGCTGGGAGATCATAAAGAATCTGCTGGGAGAGAGGGATTCGGTGCTCCATGTCCTTGTCAGGGCAGACTCACAGCTCGCTGCGGATGGCAGGGTCAATAAGCTGATAAACGAGAGAATAGATAAAGAGCAGAGAGAAGAAGCCCGGGAAAGAATAAAGGTCATTTGCGGAGATGTGGCAATGAAAGATCTGGGAATAGACAGGCATGAACTGGAAAAGCTCTATAAAAAAATAGATATTATATTTCATGGCGCTGCTCTGTGCGAATTTGGCGTGTTATTGGAGCGCATCAGGAAGACAAATTTATTTGGCACAAAGAATATGCTGGATTTTGCGCTTAACTGTAAAAAAAGGGGCAGATTAAGATCTTTTCAGCACATAAGCACGGTCGGAATCGCTGGTGATTCCGGAGGGACGCTCTACGAGAAAGACCTGAACATAAATCAGGGTTTTAATAATACTTACGAACAGAGCAAGTTCGAGGCAGAGGCGTTGGTCAATGAATACAGGGATAAAGGGCTTTCTGTTTCAGTGTACAGGCCTAGCATAGTCGTGGGAGATTCTGTGACAGGCAAGGTCTCAAATTTCCAGATGTTTTATCAGCCCCTGCATATCTTTTCGCTGGAGCTGGTCCATGAAATACCTGCTAACAAAAACCTAGGATATAATCTAGTCCCTGTGGATCATGTTGCCAGGGCAATACATCTGATCTCATCGAATCAGGACAACAATAAGAATTACCACCTGACAAATCCTGTCACTATAACGCTTACCTCCCTGCTGGATGTGGCCAGTTCATATTTTGGATTCAAGAAACCAGAGATCATTCCTGAACGCGAATATGATTATAACAGGCTGACTGGTTTCAGAAAAAAGGTCTTAGATTCGTATTTACCATACTTTAATCACAAGGAGCTTAGTTTTGATGCAAAGAATTCCGAGACAGTTCTTAAAACCAGGGACTTTTCATGGCCTACTATCAATAAAGAGTTACTCTTGAGGCTATTTAAATATTGTGCGGATGTGAAGTATATAAAGAGGCGGGGATGAACAGAAACTTTTTTAAATTAGCCCTTATATCGCCAAGGGGTGGATTTTTCAGTGATGATGGAAAATTCAGAGAAGAATCGCAGGCGCTATCAAGTAATCATATTTATAGAAATTTTTGGTCAGGTCTAAGTATTGGACCTCTGGTGATAGCAGCTCTAACGCCAAAGCAATTTAAAATTACACTAATAGATGAAAATTTTGATGTCATAGATTTTGATGAAGCTTTTGATATCGTAGGGATAACAGGCATGACACAGCAGGCAACAAGGGCTTACGAGATAGCAGATATCTTTAGGAGCAAAGGCGCAAAGGTGGTAATGGGAGGTATCCACGCAACAGTTATGCCTGATGAGGCAAAAGAGCATGTAGATAGCGTGATAGTCGGAGAAGGCGAAGAGCTCTGGCCTGAATTTTTAGAAGATTTTTTGAAGAACAATACAAAGCCAATTTATAAAACATCACATTTAATTGACATGGCTGTCTCGCCTATCCCAAGGTATGATTTACTCGATAGAAAAAATTACAACATAGCATGGGTCCAGGCTACCAGAGGATGCCCTATTGACTGTGAATTTTGTGCGGCGTCCAAGGTCTATGGTTATAAATTCAGACACAAAAAAGTCGAACAAGTATTGGATGAAATAAAGGATATAACAAAACTGTGGGGAAAAAGAGTTTTGATTAGTTTTGCAGACGATAACATGTTTTTCGACAAAAAATATGCTGCAGAATTAGTTGAAAAATTGAGAAGTTTAAATATCAGATGGCTTGCCCAGACAGATATTTCAGTTGCAGAAGATGAGGATTTTTTAGAGTTACTTAAAAAAAGTGGATGTTCATATTTATTTATTGGATTTGAGACATTGAGCAAAGAAGGACTTAAGTCTTTAGACAAAAGCGGTTGGAAGGCCAGGCATTTTAAGAACTACAAAGAAGTGATACATAAGATACAGTCACGCGGAATAGGCGTTTTAGGTGCGTTTATTTTAGGTTTGGACACAGACACTACAGCTATATTTAAAAATATATCAGATTTTATTAACGATAGTCATTTATATGCAGCACAGCTTACTGTTCTAACGCCACTTCCCGGGACACGTTTAAGAGAGAGGTTCGAAAAAGAAGATAGGTTGTTGCCAACGGATTGGAATAAGTTTACATTTTTAAACGCAAATTTTATTCCGAAGAAAATGTCCCCCGAGCAATTAGAAAAAGGCCTGATGGAGGCCTACGGGAGATTCTATAATACGGAGCAGAATATTAAAAGGATGAGATACTTTAAAGAGGTATATAAAAATTTAGGATAATCCCATGACTATTTTTTCAATATCCCCATTAATTGTTGCTATCCTATTCTTTGTATCAGGCGTTCTTGTATATTTAAAAGATAAAAAATCAGCAGTGAACATTGTGCTTGCCTTAGAGTGGGCAGCGTTAGTTTTATGGTTATTTGGTTATTTCATGGCCTATTCTACTAAGCAGGAAGATGTTGCTATATTCTGGGTGAAACTTGCTTATATAGGCGTTATTTTTATTCCTACGCTGTTCTATCATTTTACTATGGTTTTCCTGCAGATAGGACCTAAGAAAATAAAGAGAAAGATTTACACGGCTTATGCTGGGGCCCTTGCTTTCTTAGGCTTTTTGTATTTTAGTCCATATATGGTATCTGGTGTAAATAAGTTTTTCTGGGGTTATCAAACAAAGGTAGGCCCTGTCCATAATTTATATATGGTCTATTTTGCCGCCCTTCTCATAGCATCATTTTTGAATTTTTACACCATGTATAAGAAAGTAAGAAATAAATTGGCCATGGAATCCGTTAGGATAAAATATGTTTTCTTGGCCTTTGGAATAGGTTCTTTAGGGGCTATAGATTTCATAGCGAATTATGGAGTAGAGTTCTATCCGTTTGGATTTATATTTATAGGCATGGGTCTTATGATATTAAATTACGCTATCATCCGCTACCAGGTTATGAATATAAATGTAGCCATCACCCGCGCAGGCATATTTGCCATTGTTTACACGCTAGTATTAGGCATTCCTTTTGGGGTAGGTGCTTTTATCAAAGAGCCTCTTTCTAAAGCAGCCCCCCACTGGTGGTGGCTATTGCCTATGTTTTTATTGGTAGTGTCAGCAAGCATAGCCCCGTTTGTCTATATAAGGTTGCAAAAGAGGATCGAATCGCGCCTAAGATACCAGGAATTTGAATCCCACAAAGCCCTGAGGAAACTTTCACATAACATGCTTCGTTTTACGAATCTGGAAGGGCTTTTGAAACTCATAGTGCACCACCTTGTGAAGATATTAAATCTTAAATTCGCAGCTGTTTATTTGCTTGATTCTCAGGCGAATAAATATATTCTGAAGAGCTACTGGAGGCCTCAGCAATCACTGGATACATCCTTTGAACCTCCTGCAGAGTTTTCTAGAAACTCTTCTCTGGCCAAGGACCTTTACATACGAAGACTTCCAATCGTTACCGAGGAGCTCAGGCTTTTTGCGCCGAATAGAGCATCTTCCCACATAAGGGAATTGATCTCTATTCTTTTAAAACTTAAATCCAATATAGTGATCCCGTCTTTTTTGCGCAATGATGTTTTAGGGTTCTTAGTCCTGTCTGATAGAAGGACTAATACGGCCTTTACACAGGAAGACCTGAATCTTCTCATGGTGCTTTCTAATGAGGCAGCTTTGG
>CAZTIQ010000031.1:0-4581 GCA_964613735.1 uncultured Planctomycetia bacterium
TCAAACCCGTCCGCCTAAGGCGGACAATTAAATTGCATTGCGGGTTTGTACAATGCGGGAGGTAGATTATGGCTGATGAGAAGAAAAATTTAGGCGAGACATCAATAGGTATGCAACCGAATCTTGCAGGTCTTTTGTGTTATTTTTTTGGTTTTATAACAGGGCTGGTCTTTTATTTTGTAGAAAAAAAGAATAAGTTCGTCAGATTTCATGCAATGCAGTCCATAGTAGTATTCGGAAGCTTTTTTGTAGCCAATCTCGTGCTCTTAGTCCTGCCAGTATTGGGCGTAATAATAGGCGGGTTATTGTCTTTATTAAGCCTGGTCCTGTGGATCCTTTTAATGATAAAGGCCTACCAGGGCGAGATGTTCAAGCTCCCTATAGCCGGCGACATAGCTGAAAAGAACTCCTAACTTTACACTTGAGCATTACAAGAGTGTAAAGTTTGTGGTATCGTTATAGTGTATTTGTAAGCCGTTGCAAACAAGGGCTTAAGGCCTTATTGTTTTGGGTGGATTATGATGGGAATTAGAAAAGGATGTAATTCAAAGATTATAATTGTAACTGTGGGCGTATTATTGTTTTTTCAGACAATGCATTCTGCTAATGTTTATTCTGATGATTGTTATTTGCGTGCCCTGATTAGAGAATATGTGCGCCTACACGGTGTTTTATCTGCTGTTTTAGAAGAGAAACTTGTTTCTTTGTTATCAAGTGATGTCATGGGAGAGATAGACGAAGGCCTAGAGGTTCTTAAAATTTTAGATAATCCTGATCAGATAGTTACTATCATAGAAAAAGTATTTACTAACAAAGGACTTAGATTGAAGATTGAAGGAGAAGGACAGGTAGCAATAACTATTAAAAATCTGGAAGACGAAGAGCTGGGAAGGCAACCATTTGTAATTTCAGAGGAAAGTGGAATAGTAGAGTTTTACAGTGTCATGATAAAAGATACAGATTTTCGAGGGAAGCGCTTGGGTCCTATGATGTTTCATTGGGCAGCTGCTCACCCATATTTCAGGAGTCGCTGTTCAGATTGGCCTGTAGTTTTTACAGCTGTTAATTATAATGCACTTAGGCCATTTCCAGAGGTAATTTTAGAGATATGAAAATAGGACATTATGTTGGTAAGGTAACGAACATACAGGATGAGGTTTCTATAGATGAACTCAATAAAGATTCAGTCCATGATGTTACTATGCGATTCCCAACTTGGGAAAAATTCCAGTCTACTTCAAACAAGACTGTTGAAGAAGAGAAGAAGCTACCATCGAACAGAGAACTAGACACTTTTATATAATCTTGCTAAATCCCCATTGACAATTTCTCCCACCTATGTTATTTTAATCTAAACCATGTCAATCAATAAGGATACAGTCAAGTATACAGCAGCGCTGGGTCGTATTGAGCTGAGCGAGAAAGAGATAGAGCATTTTACTGGCCAGCTGGATAAGATCCTGGACTATGTGCATAAGCTCAAGAAGGTGGATGTGTCTAAGCTGGAGCCTACGAGCCATGTCCTGGAGATGAAGAATGTGTATAGAGAGGACAAGGTAAAGCCGTCTTTGCCTGTCGACGATGTCATGAAGAACGCGCCGGCCAGGGAGAAAAACCTGTTCAAAGTCGGAAAGATAATAGAATAGGAGTTGGAACCCTGGGTAGATGCGTAGGCTACCAAGGTTGGTAGCCTACGCATCTACCCAGGTTAATAAATTGACTATGGAACTGAATAAACTTAGTGCGCATGAATTGATCGGGTTATTGAATAAAGGGGATATCTCGCACCTAGATATATGCAATAGTATTATAGATAGCGTAGATAAGAAAGATAAGTCGCTCAATGCTGTAGTTAATTTTGATAGAGATAAGGTGCTCGAAAGGGCTAAGGCGCAGAAAGGCCTACCTGTTTTTATTAAAGATAATATATGCGTGAAGGATGAGCTCACCACATGTTCTTCAAATATCCTGAAGGGATTCAGGCCTCCCTATAATGCAACAGTCATAGAAAAATTACTTAAGGCAAATGCAGTGCTCATGGGCAAGACCAATATGGACGAGTTTGCATTCGGCTCATCCACAGAGACGTCTTGTTATGGCACGACAAAGAATCCATGGGATCTAACGAGGATACCTGGCGGGTCTAGCGGTGGCTCAGCAGCGTGCGTAGCAGCAGACAGCGCAATATGGGCGCTTGGCTCTGATACAGGTGGTTCAGTAAGGCAGCCTGCTGGTCTTTGCGGAGTGGTTGGGCTGAAGCCAACATATGGCAGGGTCTCTCGATACGGACTTATAGCGTTTGCGTCTTCATTGGATCAGATAGGCACGCTTACAAAGGATACGGAAGACGCGACGATTTTATTAAAGATGATATCAGGCCATGACCCAATGGATTCTACTTCTGTTGACAGGCCTGTGCCTGATTATGCAAAATTGATAAAAAAAGATATAAAGGGCCTGAAGCTAGGCATCCCAAAGGAATATTTTATCGAGGGCATGGATAAAGAGATCAAGCAGTCCGTGCTTGATGCAATAAAAAAGCTCGAGAGTCTAGGCGCGGTCTGCGAAAACATAAGCCTGCCGCATACAGAATATGCAGTGGCAGTTTATTATCTGGTCGCGACAGCAGAGGCGAGCTCTAACCTGGCGCGATTTGATGGAGTGCAGTATGGGCTAAGGGCAAGCCAGGTCAAAGGCGTAATCGACATGCATAAAAAGACAAGAGGCGAAGGATTTGGCGATGAGGCAAAACGCAGGATCCTTCTTGGGACATTTGCATTGTCCAGCGGCTATTATGACGCGTATTATTTAAGGGCGCTCAAGGTCAGGACATTGATCAAGAAAGATTTTGAAGATGCATTCAAAAAATATGACGCAATAATCACCCCGACATCGCCAACGCCTGCTTTTAAGATAGGCGAGAAGACCCAGGACCCGCTTACAATGTATCTCTGCGACATATTTACAATCTCTGCAAATCTGGCCGGCATACCAGGCGTGTCAGTGCCATGCGGATTTACAAAGTCGAATCTACCTGTCGGGCTTCAGATACTGGGCAAGGCATTTGATGAGGAGACTATTCTGAGGATAGCGTATAATTACGAACAGGCCACGGATTGGCATAAGAAGAGGCTGATCTTTTAACCTGGGTAGATGCAAAACATATGACATACGAAACCGTAATCGGATTAGAGGTCCACTTACAGCTGAAGACAAAGAGCAAGGTCTTCTGCGGGTGCTCTACGAATTTTGGGGCAGCGCCTAATGCGCAAGTCTGCCCTGTGTGCCTGGGATTCCCAGGGTCTCTGCCTGTCCTGAACCGCGATGCATTGCACTTGGCAGCAAAGGTCGCGATCGCGCTGAACTGCAAGATCGCGCCAAAGATACGGTTTGACAGGAAAAATTATTTTTATCCAGACCTGCCAAAGGCATATCAGATCTCCCAGTTTGGAAATCCATTGTCTCATAACGGCTACCTCCCGATATCTATAGATGGAAAAGAAAAAATAATAAATATAACCAGGGTGCACCTGGAAGAGGACACAGGAAAGCTCTTTCATGAAAAAGACCATTCGCTCATAGATTTTAATCGTGCGGGCACGCCGCTGCTTGAAATCGTAAGCGAGCCAGATATGAGTTCTCCTGACGAGGCGCACGCGTACCTTACTGCTCTAAAATCCATACTAGAATACATTGATGTGTCTGACTGCAACATGGAAGAAGGAAGCCTCAGGTGCGACGCGAATATCTCCATTAGAAAACATGGCGCTAAAGAGCTTGGCACAAAGACCGAAATAAAAAACATGAACTCATTCAAGGCGGTAAAGGCGGCATTGCAATACGAGATAGACAGGCAGGTAGAAATGCTGGAGAGCGGCCAGAGGATCGTGCAGGAGACCCGGCTCTATGATGCGGAAAAAGACGTGACTGAATCCATGAGGTCTAAGGAAGAAGCGCATGACTACAGATATTTTCCAGAGCCAGACCTTGTGCCTTTTGATTTTGAGAAGAAACTCCTGGAAGAGATAAAAAAACATATACCCGAGCTGCCGGAGCCCAGAAAAAACCGCTTTATAAAAGATTACAAGCTTTCTGACTATGACGCGGCTATTATGGTGAGTGATAAGGCGCTTGCAGATTATTTTGAAAAATGCGTTAACGCGTATAATAAGCCAAAGATAATCGCCAACTGGCTCATGGGTGATGTGTCAGCTTACATGAAAGAGCAAGAACTTTCAATCAATGAGTTAGGCTTGAAAGTCGAGCATCTTACAGGTATGCTTACTATGATAGACGCAGCCGCTATTACAGGTAAGATCGCAAAGACGCTTTTAATCGATATTATAAAGACTGGTAACTCGCCCGAAGCCCTTGTAAAAGAAAAGGGACTGGAGCAGATCTCAGATACAGGCGAGATAGAAAAGGCGATAGACAGCGTGATCCTGGAAAACCAGAAGATCGTCAGTGATTTTAAGAACGGCAGGGATAACGCGATAATGGCGCTTATGGGAAAGGTGATGGCAAAGACAAAAGGCAAGGCAGACCCGAAAAAGGTGAATGAGATATTGAGGGAGAAGTTGA
>CAZTIQ010000031.1:4681-5967 GCA_964613735.1 uncultured Planctomycetia bacterium
TAAGAAGGGAGAGGCATGAAGAAAAAAATAGCTATACTTATAGTGCTGGTCAGTTTTGCAGTGGGGATCGTGATATCTAATATTGGTTTTGCAGAGAGGACATCTTCAATTGATGATCTTTACAAGCAATTAGAGCTTTTTTCAGACGCTGTCAGCATAATCCGGTCAGAATATGTTGAAGAGCCTGAGTCAAAGACTCTTATATATGGCGCTTTAAAGGGCATGCTGGCAGCCCTGGACCCTTACAGCCAATTCATGGATCCGGATACTTACAATGAGATGAAGGTAGAGACAGAAGGAGAATTCGGCGGCATAGGCATAGAGATCACGATAAAGGACGACCTCTTGACTATTATATCGCCTATAGATGATACGCCTGCCTATAAGGTAGGCCTTAAGGCCATGGACAAGATCGTCAAGATCGACGGGGAAATAACAAGGGACCTGACGCTCATTGAGGCAGTAAAGAGGCTGCGCGGAAGACCAGGGACAAAGGTAGACGTGACTGTCCTGCGGGAATCCGAGAGAAAACTTTTGGATTTCACTATCATAAGGTCAATAATAAAATTAGAGAGCATAAAAAAATCTGAATTTATAGAGCCTGGGATCGGATATATAAGGATTTCGGAATTTCAGGAAAAAACGCGCAGGGATCTGGAAAAAAGTCTCAGGGAGCTGGAAGACGAGGGTCTCAATGCCCTGATACTGGACTTAAGAAATAACCCCGGGGGGCTGCTTGATTCTGCAGTGGATGTCTCAGATAGATTTTTAGACGCGGATAAGGTAGTAGTCTCGACAAAGGGGCGCATCGAGAGTCAGAACATCGTATTTAAATCCAAAAATAAAAATAAGCACCTGTATTTTCCAATGGTGGTTTTGATAAATGGCGGAAGCGCGTCTGCTTCTGAGATAGTGGCAGGCGCTATCCAGGACTATAAGAGGGGTATAATACTCGGCACCAAGAGTTTTGGAAAAGGTTCTGTTCAGACAGTGGTGCCGTTATCTGACGGCTCTGCAGTCAGATTGACCACGAGTAAGTATTTTACGCCAAACGGCCGTTCAATACACGGGGAAGGCATAGAGCCGGATATTGTAGTAGAATATGAAGAGCGGCCAGAAGCGCTGGAAAAGGATAAATCAGAAGACATGCTTGATGAATTGTTGGATGAGGGTAAGGATGAAGAAGGTAAGAAAAAAGAAGATGCTGCAGCTGTAAAGGAAAAAAAGGCAAAATACGATAATCAGATCCTCAGCGCAGTGGACGTGCTGAAGGGGATAATGATATA
>CAZTIQ010000031.1:6067-13438 GCA_964613735.1 uncultured Planctomycetia bacterium
GAATATGTTAATACTAGGAATTGAGACTTCGTGTGATGAGACAGCGGCGAGCGTTGTAGAGGACGGCAGGAAGATCTTATCCAATGTGATCTCGTCAAGCCTCAGGTATCACAAGAAGTTTGGCGGCGTAGTTCCTGAGATTGCAACGCGGCATCATGTAGAGAATATAGACAAGGTCGTAGCTCGTTCTTTGGAAAAAGCCGGGGTGGCTATTGAAGGCATAGATGCAGTGGCTGTGACGCAAGGCCCAGGCCTTGTAGGAGCGCTACTCTCAGGCATTTCATTTGCCAAGTCTCTTGCGTTCGGCCTTGGCAAGGATCTTATTGCAGTGGACCATTTAAAGGCGCATATTTATTCCGCCTTGATGCAGGATGGCGCGCCAGGATTTCCTTTTATTGGCCTGGTGATATCAGGCGGGCACACAAGGCTTTGCATAGTCAGGGACTATGATGATTTTGTTACACTTGGCGATACATTGGATGACGCAGTGGGCGAGGCGTATGACAAGGTGGCAAAGATCCTGGACCTGGGCTATCCAGGCGGGCCTGTGATCGACAGGCTTGCGAAAGACGGAGACCCTGCAGCGATCAAGTTTACCTGCAAGCCTGTGAATGGGGGGCTTAACTTTAGCTTTAGCGGAATCAAAACTGGTGTTTTGTATCATGTTAAGAGACAAGAGACAAGAGACAAGAGACAAGTTAATGATATTGTGGCGAGTTTTCAGGAGGCGGTTTTAAAGGTCATTGTAGGCAATTCCTTAAAGGCGCTTGAGAAATATAAACTAAAGGCGCTCGTAGTGGGCGGCGGGGTAAGCGCTAATTCCAGATTCAGGGAGATGATAAAAAGACAGGCCATGTTCAAAGATTTTAAGGTATATTTTCCAGGGCTTCAGCTTTGTTCAGACAATGCCGCAATGGTAGCAGGCCTTGCTTATAGACTGTATAATAAAGGGGTAAGGAGTAAGCTGGACATCACGGCGAAGGTTTAAGGTAACCACTTTCACCTTGGGTAGCTGCGTAGGCTACCCAAGGTGGTAGCCTACGCAGCTACCCAAGGTGGGGCATGAGAAGGAGAGTGATATGCTGGGAAACACACAGATTATATTTCGGTTGTTAATGGGCGCTACGCTGGGCGGGCTGGTAGGATTTGAAAGAGAAAGGCATAACAGGAGGATTGCAGGATTCAGGACGCACATACTCGTGAGCGTAGGCTCGACTCTTATTATGCTTACTTCGCTTTACGTGTTTGATGTGTACGCAGGCCTGGCGCCAGTGGATCCAGGCAGGATAGCTGCAGGCGTAGTAACTGGTATAGGATTTTTAGGGGCAGGGACTATTGTACGTTCAGGCTCAACAGTTACTGGCCTTACTACAGCTGCCAGTCTATGGACAGTGTCTGGTATAGGCATGGCTGCTGGCTGCGGTTTTCACGTAGCCGCGGTTGTGACGACTGTAATTGTATTGGCCGCACTCTATATATTGAGGAAACTCCCGATAGATAGAGTGTTGCTGAAAGGGGGTAGTGATGGCAAAGAAAGACAGGAATGAGCAGAAGATCCTTGATGTAGATGCTAGTATGCAAGGGACACTTGCTTTTAAAGACCCGGTGAATCTAAGGATAAACGGGAACTTTGAGGGGAAGCTCGACACAAAAGGCACGCTTACTGTGAGTGAAAACGCATCAGTGCACGCAGACATAAATGGTGAAGAGATAATAGTAGGCGGCAAGATCACAGGGAATATTGCCGCGCAGAAAAGCCTGCAATTGCTTTCGACAGCTCATATTGTGGGCAATGTGACTACTCCAGACATGAGCATGGAGTCAGGTGCTGTATTGCAGGGCAAGTGTCAGATGCTGGGCCAGGTCGGTTCCAGGGCCAAAGGGTTTAGCGCGCAGGAATTGGCAAAGTATTTAGAGGTCGAGTTGTCTAATATTCTGGACTGGGCAAAGTCTGGAAGGATCCCGGCGTATAAAGAAGGTTCTGAGTGGAGATTTGACAGGTCCGTTGTCGATGAGTGGATCGCTAAGGAGAAATCGAGATAACTTTACACCCGCCTTAGGCGGGAGTGTAAAGTTACGGGTGATATGAAGAAGTTTCTGACTGTTAAAGAAGCTGCGGATTATTTAGGCATTGAAGAGATCGAATTGCAAGAAAGGGCAGATAACGGCAAGGTCCCGTCTTACATGATAGGAGGGGTCTATACCCGGTTCAGGGTGGACGACCTGGACTCGTTCCGGCGCAAGATCCCGAGAAGGCTTGTAAAAAAAGGGACATCCGGCGCGCTTGATAACATAAAAGACTTTTTTTATTTTAATGATTTTTATCTTTTTTCATTTGTTGCGATCCTGGTAATTCTTTATTTTATCTTTAAGTAGAGCCTGCATGACTTCTAAAAAATCTCTAAAGAGACTACTCAAGGACCTTTCCTGTAAAAAGATCACTCCGCAACAGGCATATGAGCTGCTCAAAACACTCCCGTATGAGAATCTTAAATTTGCCAGGGTAGATCATCACAGATTGCTTCGCAAAGGGTTTGCCGAAGTGGTTTTCTGCCAGGGCAAAAGCCAGCAGCAGGTAAAAAAGATACTCGATAACATCCTTAAGAAGAACGACAGTGCCTTCCTGACCCGGGCTGATAAGCCTCTGTATCAGTATCTTAAAAAATATTATCAACAGCTGAAATATGACGACCTCGCCAGGATCATATATACAAAGAAAGCAGCGCCGAAAAATAAAAAAACAGTCTTGATACTTACAGCAGGGACCGCAGATATACCTGTTGCTGAAGAGGCGAGGTTGACGCTCGAGGTCATGGGAAACAGGGTAAAGGCGATTTATGACGTGGGCGTGGCAGGCATACACAGATTATTTGACAATCTTGCCAATATCTCCGCTGCAAATGTAATCATAGTGGTGGCAGGCATGGAGGGCGCCCTTGCGAGCGTAGTGGCTGGATTGACAGATAAACCAGTCATAGCAGTGCCTACAAGCGTGGGTTACGGCTCCAGTTTTAAAGGCATTGCGCCGCTTTTGACGATGATGAACTGCTGCTCGCCAGGCGTAAGCGTGGTGAACATAGACAATGGGTTTGGAGCAGGCTATTTCGCGAGTCTGGTAAATAAGTGACCTGGGTAGCTGCGTAGGCTGCCCAGGTCTGCCGGGATGTAATATTATGATGCGTAAACAAGACATAGTAAAAGAGCTGGTCAAGGGCATAGGGCTTTTGGATGATAAGAAGATAGCTCACGCGTTTGATAAGCAAATCGAGACAAAAGAGTATTTCGCCGGCCTTCTTGTGAAATTAGGGTATGTCTCGAACCAGAATGTCGGCAAGACGTTTACTTCGCAGCTGGGATTTCTCCCGCTCTCAGTAAAGATAGAGACGCTTGAAAAGAAATTGATCAGCTACTTACCGGCGAACATCGCATTGACACACAGAATAATCCCATTGAAACAGGATTCAGGAAAGCTCACTCTCGGGACGGATGACCCTTTAAATTTTCTTGCGCAAAAAAATCTTGAGGCGATCATTGGCTCGGGCATAGAGCTGGAACTCTTGCGGTCGCTGGATATGGATAAGGCATTGGATAGTTTGTACGCCTCGAAAAAGGTAAAGGGCCTTGACCTGGGCAAGGCATCAGAGGATATAAATGTGACAAAAGGCGCCGAAGACGCGCCTATAATAAAATTAGTCAATCTTATAATCAACGAGGCAGTAAAAGAGAGGGCCAGCGATATACATGTGGAGCCCCTGGAGAAAAAGTTTCGCGTGAGGTACAGGATAGACGGAGTGCTGCACGAGGTGCCGGGTCCGCCAAAGAGGCTCGAGGGGTCAGTCATAAGCAGGGTCAAGATCATGGCAGGCATGGACATTGCAGAAAAAAGGCTCCCGCAGGATGGAAGGATCAAGATGGTCTCTGATAAAAAGGAGCTGGACCTGAGGGTGTCCAGCTTGCCGAGCATACATGGCGAGAGCATAGTGATGAGGATACTGGATAAGACGAGTTTTTTTGTAGGGCTTGAAGATGTGGGGTTTTTGCCAAAAGAGAAAAAGGATTTCGAGAAGCTGATCAACCTGCCGAATGGCATGATATTGGTGACAGGGCCGACTGGCAGCGGAAAGACCACGACGCTGTATGCAACGCTCAGTCATATAAATCAAAAAGACCGCAAGGTCATAACGATAGAAGATCCGGTTGAATATCAATTGGACGGCGTAAATCAGGTGCAGGTAAAATCGCAGATAGGCCTTACATTTGCCAGCGGCCTGAGGTCTATGCTGAGGCAGGCGCCTGATATTATAATGGTGGGCGAGATACGGAATCTAGAGACCGCGCAGATAGCAGTGCAGTCTGCTTTGACAGGCCATTTGATATTCTCGACGCTGCATACAAATGACGCATGCGGCGCTATCACGAGATTGATCGACATGGGCGTTAAGCCGTATCTTGCTTCCTCGACAGTGCAGGGCGTCCTGGCGCAGAGGCTTGTCAGGACGATTTGTCCGTCCTGCAGGGAGGCGTATAAGCCGTCCGAGGAAGAGGCAAAGATACTTTCTTTAAGTCCTGAAGAGGTGAATAGCCTCAAGCTTTACAGGGGCAAGGGCTGCCCTACGTGCGCATACACAGGATATAAAGGAAGGATGGGCATATTTGAACTTTTTATTATGACAGATGAAGCCAGGGAGCTGGTTTTAAATAATTCCTCAAGCACTGAATTGAATAAAAAGGCAAAAGAGTCTGGTATGAAAGGCCTGAAAGAAGACGGACTTAATAAGGTAAAGAGGGGTTATACCACAGTAGAGGAAGTAATGAGGGTGACGCAGGATGTCTAAAGAACCAGAATACAACCTGGCTAATATTGAAAGAAGCGCTATCAATAGGATATCAGCGTCGACAGCAAAATTCTACAATGTCATCCCGGTAAAGATCGAGAGGGACATGGTAGTGATAGCTGCTTCTGATAGCAATAATATGAGGGTCAATGACGAGCTGCGTTTTGTGACAGGGCTTAACATAAAGATAGTCACGGCCAAAGAAGAGGATATAAAAAAGGCGATCGAGCGCTATTATGGCGATGAAGAGGAATCCCTGGGAGATGTTATAAATGAGGCGGAAAAGACATCGAAAAAATCTGCTGTCATTGAAAAGGGGGATGTTGACAAGCTTAAGGAGATCGCGTCGCAGGCGCCGGTGGTGAAGTTATTAAATATGGTGCTCCTCCGCGCGATACGAGAGAAGGCCTCGGATATACATTTTGAGCCGTTTGAAGGCGAGTATAAGATACGTTACAGGATAGACGGTGTTTGTTACGATGCCGCGCATCCGCCAAAGGATTTGAGCCTGGCAATAAGTTCCAGGATAAAAGTCATGGCAAGCCTGGATGTCGCGGAAAACAGGCTTCCTCAGGATGGAAGGATAATGATGGACGTAGAAGGCCGCGGCGTGGACCTTCGTGTATCGACGCTTCCTACGCTTTATGGCGAGAGCATCGTCATGAGGGTGCTGGACAAGAGCGTGGTGAGCCTATCTCTGGACCAGCTGGGCATGCACGATAATATCAAGGCCAGCATTAAAAGACTTATTCAAAGGCCGAATGGTATTTTATTGACGACAGGGCCGACTGGCAGCGGAAAGACCACGACGCTGTATTCGTGTATTAGCGAGATAAATAAGGTTGAATACAAGATCATCACAGCAGAAGACCCTGTTGAGTATGATATTGAAGGCATTATACAGGCGGCGATAAATCCAAAGATCAACCTTACCTTTGCAAAGACATTGCGCCATGTGCTGAGGCAGGACCCGGATGTGATCATGGTCGGCGAGATCCGGGATTCCGAGACAGCAGAGATCGCGATCCAGTCTGCGCTGACAGGGCACCTGGTGTTTAGCACGCTGCATACAAATGATGCGCCCAGCGCTGTCACGAGGCTGATGGATATGGGCGTGGAGCCGTTTTTGATAACCTCTACTGTGAGGGCGGTCATTGCGCAGAGGCTCGTGAGGAGGATCTGCGAGAAATGCAAGGAGCCTTGCCAGCCCGGGAAGGCAGAGCTTGAGGACTTAGGCCTTTCTGATGACATGGCAAAGGGCATGAAATTTTATAAAGGCAAAGGATGTTCCGAGTGCAATAATTCAGGGTATCGGGGTAGGACAGGCCTGTATGAGCTGTTTATTTTGGACGACAATATAAAGGAGCTCGTGGTGAAGAGGACAAGCTCTTCAGTTGTGAGGGATGCGGCGCGTAAGGCAGGCATGAAGACCCTGCGCGAGTATGGCCTGGGCAAGGTTTTGGAGGGCGCGACTACGGTCGAAGAGGTGCTGAGGGAGACGAAGGAGTATGCGTGAATCGCGGAACCAATGCGAAGCTAACCACCTTTGCAACCCCGGAGGTTCCCTATGAAGCATAGGGTTACAAGACGGCAAAAGGACATATCACGGCTCTTGCGCGAGAAGAAAAAATCTCACAGAGACAGGCTAAAGACCAAACATGGTCAGCGTAGTAATCCCTACCTATAACAGAATCAAGTTCCTGAAACATGCCACAGATTCAGTCCTGGCGCAGACATATAAAGACTTTGAGCTCATCATTGTAGACAACGGCTCTACGGATAATACATATGAGCTTATCTCTCAATATCATGACAGCCGGATCAGATATATTAAACAGGAAAACAAAGGACCTGGCACAGCTCGTAATCGAGGCATAAAGGAATCCAGGCATAACATTGTTGCATTTTTAGATGATGATGATTGCTGGGACGGGGAAAAGCTTCATATCCAGCTCAATGAAATGCAGCAGGATCCACCCTGTCTTATTTCACACACACAAGAGCTCTGGTATAGAGACGACAAACTCCTGAACCAAAAGAAAAAGCACAAAAAGCAACACGGCTATATATTTGATAAATGCCTGTCTACATGTATTGTAAGCATGTCGACTGCAATGGTCAGAAAAGAGCTTTTTGCCAAAATCGGCCTGCTTGACGAAACCTTACCATGCTGCGAAGACTATGACTTCTGGCTCCGCGCAAGCGTAAACCACGAATTCCTCTTAATAGACAAGCCCCTGACCCAAAAAGACGGCGGCAGACCAGACCAGCTATCGTCCATACATGCCACAGGCATAGACAAGTTCAGGATAGAATCTATTGTAAAATTATTAAAATCAGATAAACTTGATGATGAACAGCACGATCTTGCTCTTGACGAACTTCGTAAGAAATGCAAGATATACGGCAAAGGTTGTCTTAAACATGGCCGGCCAGAAGAAGCCAGTCATTACCTTGAATTTTTTCAGGAGGACCTAAAATGAATTTTTCCTGGCGCTATACAGTAACTTTTTTGTCAATCTCATTCGCAATCCTT
>CAZTIQ010000032.1:0-5521 GCA_964613735.1 uncultured Planctomycetia bacterium
CGGATCGAGAAGATCGCCAGCAAAACCAACTCCAAGCTGGATGACATTCTCTTGACAGCCATGAACCTTCCCATGGTCTTGCTGATATTTGTAAGTGGTATATATGTCATAGAAAAGATCTCTCCTATAACTGCAAATAATGAGATCACTCAATATGTATTAGTGGCGTTTAAGGCCACTACAGTAGCTGCCATAATCCTGTTTCTTGACAAGTTGACCAATAATCTCATAAATAATTATTCAGGCAAGGTGGATATTTTAAAGAGCTCTGGAGGCGTTGTAAGGGGGTTTGTAAGGATAATAGTAATAGCATTGGGCGTATTGATACTCATGGATAGTTTCGGGGTATCTATTACTCCTATACTTGCCTCATTAGGCATAGGTTCTTTAGCAGTGGCGCTTGCCTTACAGCCTACCTTAGAGAATCTATTTGCAGGTATCCAGATTATTGCAGATAAGCCCATAAAGATAGGTCAGTTCGTAAAATTAGACTCTGGCGAAGAGGGTTATGTACATAAGATTGGCTGGCGTTCGACATGGGTAAGGATGCTTCCGAATAATGTAGTGGTAATACCAAATAAAGTCCTGATCAGCTCAAAGATCTTGAATTATTATTATCCTGAGACTGAGATGGCAGTTTTAGTGCAGGTAGGCGTTCATTATGATTCTGACCTGAAGCATGTAGAAAAAATCACATGCGAAGTTGGAAAAGAGATCATGAAAAAAGTCCAGGGCGGGGTGCCGGAGTTTGATCCATTTATCCGCTATCATACATTTAGTGATTTTAGCATTAATTTTACAGTTATATTAAGGGCCAAAGAATTTGTGGATAATTATTTAATAAAGCATGAGTTCATAAAACGCCTGCACGAACGCTATGCAAAAGAAGGCATAAATATTCCGTATCCGATACGGGCCATAAATTATGCGCAGGAGAAGGCTAAGTAATGTTTGTGTTTTCAAATCTGTTTGCAGCAGTGGCGAGTGTATTGAGTGTTACCCTGACAGTTCTTTACTGGCTAATTCTAATAAGGGCCTTGATAAGCTGGGTAAATCCAGATCCGTATAATCCAGTAGTCCAATTTCTAAACAAGACCACAGAGCCAATTTTATACCCGATCAGAAAGATGATCCCTGTTCAGCTCGGGATCGGCATTGATATATCACCGATAATCGCCTTTCTAATCATTATTTTTGCAAGAAGCTTTTTAGTAAAGACCCTCCTGGACATAAGCCTTAGATTGAGATAAAGAAGAAAGGACAATATGTGGACTAAAGAAAGCCTTAAAAAGGCTATCGAAGAACAATTAGGGGAATATCTTCTGATAGTGGCATCTAATAGAGAGCCGTATATCCACATGCATAAAAAAGCCAAGATTATTTTTCAGCGTTCGGCAGGCGGCGTAGTGACTGCGCTTGACCCTGTCATGAAGGCGTGCAGTGGTCTGTGGATCGCGCACGGAAGCGGTGACGCAGATAAAAAGACTGTGGATAAGAACGATAGGCTGCAGGTGCCGCCGGATGACCCAAAATATACATTGCATAGGATATGGCTGACAAAAGAGGAAGAGGACGGTTATTATTATGGTTTTGCAAATGAGGCGCTGTGGCCCCTGTCTCATATATCCTATACTCGCCCGCACTTTGAAGAAACAGATTGGAAGATGTACGAGAAGGTCAATAGAAAGTTTGCAGATGCGATATTAAAAGAGGTCGGTGATAAAAAGGCGTTTGTCTGGATACAGGATTATCATATGGCGCTCCTTCCTAAATTTTTGAAAGAGGCCGGAGGCAACAATATCATTACAGCGCATTTCTGGCACATCCCATGGCCGAACCCGGAGGTATTCAGGATATGCCCAAAGAAAAAAGAGATCTTAGAGGGGCTATTGGCAAATGACCTTTTGGGATTTCATTTAAGATACCATTGCGAGAATTTTATTGCAACTGTGGAAAAAGAGATAGAGGCAAGGGTTGATAGGGAGAGACTTTCCATTATAAAAGGCGGACATGAGACTATGATCAGGGCCTTTCCAATAGGCGTGGATTATGAATATGTAGAGCGACTCTCTGAATCCAAAGAGATAAAAGAAGATATGCAGAGCCTGAAAGAGGAATTTTTAATAAACCATGATTTTGTTATGCTGGGCCTTGATAGGATCGATTATACAAAAGGCATACCTGAGAGGCTGCGTGCAATAGACAGGTTTTTAGAAAAATATCCTGAATATAAAGGCAAGTTTGTCTTTATACAGATGGGGAGATTATCAAGGATGCACATCCCTGCGTATAAAAATCTAAATGACGAGATTAATGCGCTTGTGGAAGAGATAAACTGGAAGCATTCGCAGGAAGGGTGGCAGCCTATACTCTTTGTAAGGAGGCACTTGAGCTATCCTGAGGTAATCGCCTTTTATAAGCTTGCAAATATATGTATTGTCAATCCTCTTCATGACGGGATGAATCTTGTAGCAAAGGAATACGTTGCAACGCGCACTGATAATACAGGGGTCCTGGTCTTGAGTCAGTTTACTGGTTCTGCGCGCGAGCTTCAAAATGAAGCTATCATGATAAATCCATATGACACAGAAGACTGCGCAGATAAGATCAAAGAGGCGATCAGCATGGATAAGGCGGAAGTTGAACACAGGATGCAGAAGATGAGGGAGCAGGTTTCAAGGAATAATATCTATAGGTGGGCAGGTAAGATCCTGGCTGAGCTTTTGAGATTTGAATTTAAAGAATAAAAATGAGATACCTCTTTGACTGTTGGGACAAAATATCCTCCAAAATAAAAAAATCTCCTAGAATTTTTCTTTTCTTCGACTACGATGGCACGCTCACACCCATTGTCTCCACGCCTGAAAAGGCAACATTCCCTAAAAAATCTAAAGAATTAATAAGAAGATTAATAAAAAACCAGAAATTTAAAGTTGCCATTATAAGCGGTAGGTCTTTAAAAGATGTAAAAAGCATGGTGGGACTTAAAGGCATAATCTATGCGGGCAACCACGGCCTTGAGATTGCGAAACCCAGAAAGGTCCTTAAAAATTCTCCATTAAAGACGATATGTATCGCGCTTAAAAAAGGCCTTGGGCATATAAAGGGCGTAAGGGTAGAAGATAAAGGCTGCACTCTGAGTGTGCATTTTAGACTCGTAAGGCCTGAGCATAGAATTCTGGTAAAAAATATATTTTATAGGACATTGCAGCCATATATTCGTTCAAAAAGAGTGAAGGCTTCTTCCGGAAAGATGGTCTTAGAGGTAAGGCCATCGATTGACTGGCATAAGGGAAAGGCAGTGCTGTACCTTTTGTCAAAATTACCCTGTCCAGACACCGCGTCTGCCAGAGGCAGACGCGGTGTCTGGACAGGGCCTGTTTTGCCCATATATCTTGGTGATGATGTTACAGATATAGATGCGTTTCGCGCCATTAAAGGCAAAGGCATATCAATATTTGTGGGCAGCTCAAGGAAAAACATGAAAGCGGATTATTTTTTAAAGAATACCTTTGATGTAAAGAAATTTATAGAAAGATTGTTTCCTTTGTGATACAATCCAACTAAATTATGAATGAAAATATTGATAAATCTTTTAGATTTTCCACTCGTCTCCATCTCAGGGTCCTGACAGGATTAAGGGCCTCAAATATAGAGGAGCTGCTTGAGCTAATAAAAAAAGTCCCTGGCTCTTCCATATATTATCACACCCATCATTTTCTGCAGCAGCACAAATATCTTTCACCAGAGCCGCCGAATGATTTTGCGCACTGGATAACGAGGGCATTGAACGAAGATGCCCTGGGGGAAAAGATCGCCAGCATTGATACAATAAAATTTGCCACTATACGCGATCTCAGAAATGAGATCATAAGGACGATAGAAGGTTGTATAAAAGAAAATCCTAGAATAAAACTGAGATTTGCATCCCCTGACAAGGTCTTTCATTTTATTAAGAGCACGAGTTTTATCCTGCCCACTAACTACGTTGCAAGGAATCTGCAAGATTTTTTGGAGATATTGAAAAAGATAACACCCGATGCTATTTATTTTCATATGTTTGAGGCAAGGCTCAGGCTTGACATGGAGACAAATGATTTTTCCTTCTGGCTGGGGACATCTTTATCCGAGGTCGAACTCGCTGAAAAATTGGCGTCTTTGGACCCATACACATACGCCATGGAGGATTTAAGAAAGAGGATAATAGAAATAGTAGAAAAGAGATTAAAAAATGCAAAGAATTAACAGGTATGAACAAGTGGTGGGCAAGAGCAAGATAGATGAGCTAAAGATGCTGGCTGGATATCTGGAGGGCAAGGTGATCCAGCATATCAATTCTACTTCTACGGGAGGAGGCGTTGCAGAGATATTAAGTAAGATCGCTCCTCTTATGCAGGAACTTGGCGTGAATACGCAGTGGGACGTGATAAAAGGCAGGCCCGATTTTTTTGATGTAACAAAGAGTATCCACAATGCCCTTCATGGAAAAGAAGCAATAATTACAAGTGAGATGTGGGATGTCTTCAATGATGTGAGCAGTATGAATATAAGGGAAATGAATTTATATGGCGACATAATGTTTATTCATGACCCGCAGCCAATAGCATTGATCAAGAGAAGATCGAGGATGAAGAATTCTAAATGGATATGGCGATGCCATGTAGATGTATCGGCCCCTGATAAAGATGTATGGGGATTCTTGGAAAAGTTCGTTAATAAATATGACGCAGCAGTGTTTTCGAGCGCGCATTTTGCGCACAAGATGAAGGCAAGACAGGTCTTGATATCGCCCTCCATAGATCCTTTTAGCGATAAGAATAGAGAGCTTACCCAGAAAGAGATAGATGTAGTTTTGAATAAATACAAGCTAGATCCCCAGAGAAAACCGCTGATCTGCCAGATCTCGCGATATGACGCTCTTAAGGATCCTGTAGGAGTTATAGAGGCGTATAAGCTTGTAAAAAAATATGTGGATTGCCAATTGCTTCTGGTAGGTAACCGCGCAACAGATGATCCTGAAGGGGACAAGATATATAAGCAGGTCCTTGAGGCCAAGGGAGATGATCCTGACATAACTGCCTTGATGGTGGAGGACATACCTTCAGAGATCAATGCATTTCAGCGCGTATCCGATGTTATAGTGCAGAAATCCATAAGAGAAGGCTTTGCCCTTACTGTGTCTGAAGCCCTGTGGAAGGGCAAACCTGTTGTTGCCTCCAATGTCGGGGGCATACCATTGCAGGTAAAACATAAATACAGCGGCATGCTGTGTCATACCATAGAAGGCGCTGCATTTTCTATAAAGCAGCTTTTAAATGCGCCTGAATATGCCAGAAGGCTTGGCGAGAACGGCCGTGAACACATCAGGCAGAACTTTCTTTTGACCCGCCACATAAAAGAATACATGCTCTTATTCTTGTCTTTGTATAGCGATAAAGATGTAGTGACGCTCTGAGTTTACCTCCCCCGGTCCCGTCCGCCTTAGGCGGACGGGACCGGGGGAGGTAAACAAAAGCTTGAC
>CAZTIQ010000032.1:5621-13227 GCA_964613735.1 uncultured Planctomycetia bacterium
CTTGACAAAAGTACATAGAATTTGTATAATATATCTAATAATAAGACCTTTAAACCAGCACAGAGAGGCTGGAAAGGGAGTAAAAAATGGCTAGGTTAGAGTTAAATATTTGGAACCTTCTTGCTTAAATAAGCGGGAAGGTATTTTTTTTGACTGGAGGATGAATGTCACTCAATAAAAAGACAACTATATTAACGCAAGATGAGATAAATAGGGCGGTTACAAGAATAAGCCACGAGATATTGGAGAACAACAAGGGGTCAAAGGACCTGGCTATAATAGGCATAAGGACAAGGGGGTATTTTATAGCCAAGAGGATAGCAAAATCAATAACTACTATCGATGGTACAGATCTACCTGTAGGCGCGCTTGATATAACCTTATACAGAGATGATTTAAGCGTCATTTCTGAGCAGCCAGTGATGCATAGGACAGAGATAGATTTTGATATAGAAGGCAAGTATATAATACTTGTGGATGATGTACTGTATACAGGTCGGACTATAAGGTGCGCGCTTGATGCATTGATAGATTTTGGAAGGCCAAAGGGCATTCAGCTGGCTGTGCTTGTTGATAGGGGGCATCGCGAGCTTCCTATAAGGGCTGATTATGTGGGCAAGAATTTGCCGACATCTCAGAAGGAATTGGTAGAGGTGAAGCTGCAGGAAGTGGATGGAGAAGAAGACATTGTTTTTATAGAAGAGGCGCAGCATGACTAAGCAGGTAAAGAAAAAGCCAAACTGGATACATAAAGATCTTCTAGGGCTTGAATATCTTTCAAGAGAAGATATAGAGCTGCTTTTAGATACAGGAGACTCATTCAGGGAGATATTGGATAGATCCATAAAAAAGGTCCCGACACTGAGGGGAAAGACAGTGGTGAATCTTTTTTATGAGCCGTCTACGAGGACAAGGGTGTCTTTTGAGATAGCTGCCAAAAGGTTATCCGCGGATGTTATAAATATTGCGACTGAGACATCAAGTGTAAAAAAAGGCGAGACCTTAAATGATACTGGTAAGAACATAGAGGCATTAAAAGCAGATGTTATTGTGGTAAGGCATAATTGTTCGGGCGCAGCAGCCATGCTTGCGCGCAATGTAAAAATCAGCGTTGTCAATGCAGGGGATGGATGGCATGAACACCCTACTCAAGGACTTTTGGATATAATGACATTGAGGAAGAAATTAGGCCACATAGAGGGTTTGAAGGTAAGTATTGTCGGGGATATTGCCCATTCGCGTGTGGCGCGCTCAAATATATGGGGACTTACTAAATTAGGCGCTGAGGTCACTGTCTGCGCGCCCAGCATGCTGATCCCGCCCGGGATAGAAAAAATGGGAGTCAGTATTACAAGCAATATAGACGAGGCGCTAGGGGATGCTGATGCAGTAAATGTCTTGAGGATGCAGTTTGAGCGTGATGAAAAGTCTATGTTTCCGCAGCAGCTGGAATATTTTAAGATGTTTGGCATAACTGAGGAGCGGCTTAAGAAGGCAAAGAAGAATATAGTGATCATGCACCCGGGCCCGATAAACAGAGGCATTGAGATATCAAGCAAGGTGGCAGACGGCGCTAATTCTGTTGTACTGGAGCAGGTTACCAATGGAATAGCTGTAAGGATGGCAGTTCTATTCTGGCTGTCTCAGGTAAGGGAGAAAAATTGCAAAAATGAAGATACTGATTAAAAACGGCCTTGTAATAGACCCTGCGAATAAAATAGAAGAAGTCATGGATGTTCTTGTCAGCGGGACAAAGATATCCAAGGTGGCTAAGGGGATAAAAGTAGACAGCGATACAGTGATTGATGCAAAAGACAAAATAGTCATGCCTGGCATAGTAGATATGCATGTACACTTAAGGGAACCAGGCAGAGAGGATAAGGAAACAGTCGCCACCGGGACAAGGGCAGCAGCTAAAGGCGGAGTTACAAGCGTCCTTGCCATGCCAAACACATCGCCTGCAATTGACTGCGCAAAGAATGTAAAGTATCTTAAAGAAATTGTAAAAAATACAGCAGTCATAGATGTATTTATTGCAGGCGCGATCACAGTTGCTCGTTCGGGAAAGAAACTTTGCGAGATCAGCGCATTAAAACAATCAGGCGCGATCGCTATTTCTGATGATGGGGCATCTATTGACAGCGATGAGATAATGTCAGAGGCTCTGGGCAAGGCAAAAAAAGAAAAGATCCTTATGATCTGTCATTGCGAGGACAGATCACTTTCCGGCAGGGGAGTGGTTAACAGGGGCTTTACTGCTACTCGTCTTGGCTTTAGAGGGATATCAAACGAATCAGAATATAAAAGAGTAGAACGAGATATTAAATTAGCAGAAAAATCAGGCACGGCTATACATATTGCGCATGTAAGCTGCAGGGAGTCAGTGGAGGCAATAGCCAGGGCAAAGAAAAAGGGCGTAAAGGTCACTGCAGAGACAGCGCCGCACTACTTTGCATTAAATGAAGAGGCAGTGCTCGATTATAATACGAATATGAAGGTCAACCCGCCCTTAAGAAGCAAAGATGATGTCGAGGCAATAAAAGAAGGCCTAAAAAAAGGCATGATCGATGTGATCGCCTCTGACCATGCGCCTCACACAGAGAACGAAAAAGAAATTGAATTTGAACACGCGGCATTAGGAACCATTGGCCTGGAGACAGCGCTGTCAGTAAGCGTGACTGAGTTGATCGAACCCGGCTTGATGAGCTGGAGTGATCTGGTAAACAAGATGTGTTCTCTTCCTGCAAGGATCCTGGGTATAGAGAAAGGTACGTTGGGAATCGGATGCGATGCTGACATAGTGATTTTTTCTCCAGAAAAAGAATGGGTAGTGAAAAAGAAAAATTTCGCATCGAGATCCAAAAATTCAGCATTTATAGGAAAAAAATTAAAAGGCGCAGTGGAATATACGATCCACAAGGGAGAGGTGGTTTATAAGCTATGAGATTCGTAGCTGATTTTCACACACATTCCAAATATAGCCGCGCAACAAGCCCGCAGATGGAGGTAAAGACGCTTGCTGAATATGCAAAACTCAAGGGCGTTGGTTTGTTAGGCACGGGTGATTTTACGCATCATTTATGGCTTAAAGAACTAAAAGATGGGCTGAAGGATTCAGGCAATGGTTTCTTTGAATCTAGTGGAGTAAATTTTATCCTGACCGCAGAGATCTCCTGTATATATTCAAAGGCTGGAAAAGTGAGAAAGATCCATAACGTTATATTTGCCCCAAGTTTCAGCATAGTAGATAAGATAAATGCTAAACTTTCTGGCTATGGGAATCTTTCTTCCGATGGCAGGCCTATTATAGGTATGGATGCAAAGGACCTCGTGGAGATCTTGTTCGGTATAAGCAAGGAGATCGTGGTGGTGCCGGGCCATATCTGGACGCCGTGGTTTTCTCTATTCGGGTCAAAGTCAGGTTTTGATGCAATAGAAGAATGTTTTGAAGAATACTCCAAGGATATCTTTGCCCTGGAGACAGGTCTTTCCTCCGACCCTGGTATGAACTGGCGGTGGAGTAAGCTTGATAGATTTAGCCTTATATCAAATTCTGACTCACACAGTCCGAAGAAGATCGGCAGAGAGGCAAATATCTTTGATACGGAGATGAGTTATAAAAAGGTCATGGAGGCATTGAGGACAAAGGACAATAAAAGATTTTTGAGTACCATTGAATTTTTCCCAGAGGAAGGGAAATATCATTACGACGGTCACAGGAATTGTAATTTGAGATCAAGCCCTGGCGAGACCAAGAAAAACAAAAATATCTGCCCTGTGTGCGGCAAGCCTGTTACAGTAGGCGTGATGAACAGGGTGGACGAGCTTGCAGACAGGCCTGAGGGATTTGTGCCAGAGAATAGTATTCCTTATCAAAGGACGGTTCCGCTTCTCGAGATAATCTCAGATATACTGGGTGTTGGGCCTGCTTCAAAGGCAGTGGATAGGGAATATAAAGCCATAGTTCCTGGGCTGGGAACAGAGCTTGAAGTCTTGACCGAGGTGAGAGAAGATGAACTTTTTAAAAAGACCCCGCAAAAAATAGCAGAAGGCATTCTGAATGTAAGGAACGGCAATATAAACATACAGCCAGGTTTTGACGGGGAGTATGGGAAGATAGAGATAGTAAGTGGAAAGGATAGTAGAGAAAAACAATTAAATCTTTTCTGAGCCTTCAGCCATCAGTTGCTGAAGGCTGATGGTTGAAGGCCGAAAGCTCTTTATGAAAGACATAAAAGCAAAAATTCTATCTAACAAAGAGATCGCGCCAGGGTATTTTAGGATGGCGCTGGATGCGTCTTATATTGCCAGGTATGCAAAGCCAGGCCAGTTTGTGCAGGTAAGGTGCAGCGAGGGGCTTGAGCCGCTTCTTAGAAGACCGTTCAGTATTCACCGTATACCGTCTATAGAGATTTTGTATGAAGTTGTTGGTAGGGCTACAGGCATTTTATCTGAAAAACACGCAGGAGAATTTGTAGATGTTCTAGGCCCTCTTGGTAATGGTTTTACTTTACCGCGTAATACGGAATACGGAATACGGAATACGGTTTTAATTGCAGGAGGCATCGGGATCGCGCCGCTAGTATTTCTTGCAGAGAAACTAGCTAAGAAAAGAATAAAAACTACAGTTTTAATAGGTGCAAAGACAAAGAAACAAATTTTATGCGAAAAAGATCTTAAAAAAATAGGAACGGAAGTTCACATAGCTACTGATGACGGAAGCCATGGGTGCAAAGGTTTTGTTTCAGAATTATTTCAGAAAGTTTTACGAGCAACGAGCAATGAGCAACGAACAACGATATACGCTTGCGGACCAACGCCAATGCTTAAATGTATTGCTGATATTTGCAAGAAGCAGAAGATCGAATGCCAGGTCTCGCTTGAAGAGATGATGGCCTGTGGCATTGGCGCATGCCTGGGATGCGCAGTCAAGGTTAAGGGCGGTGGTCACAAACTCGCCTGTAAAGACGGCCCAGTCTTTAGTGCAGGTGAGATAATCTGGAGCTAATCCGCCTAAGGCGGATTAGGGGAGAGTTTATGATAAAGATAGGGAAGATAAAGCTGAAGAACCCCGTAATGGTGGCATCGGGTACATTTGGATATGCCAAGGAGTTTGAGGGGCTAATGGATTTGAAGAAGCTTGGCGCGATTGTTACAAAGACTATTACGCTTAAGCCAAGACAGGGCAATCCCATGCCAAGGGTGTGCGAGACTTCTTCTGGTATGCTCAATGCAATAGGATTGCAGAATGACGGGGTAGAGGATTTTATCGACGAGAAATTGCCATATCTTGCAAAGATAGGCGTGCCGATTATAGTGAGCATATCAGGCGATAATGTGAAAGAGTTTTGTGAGCTTGCGCAGAGACTTGATAAAGAGAAAGATGTGGATGGGATCGAGCTTAATATATCGTGCCCGAACGTTAGGGCTCAAGGCTCAAGGCTCAAGGCTCAAGGCCTGATTGCGCAGGATAAAGATGCGACGTATGAGGTAGTGAAAAGCGTAAGGAAGGTCACGGATAAAACTTTAATTACAAAACTCTCGCCGAATGTTACGGATATTGTTGAGATTGCACAGGCAGCATGCAAGGGGGGGACAGATGCTGTTAGTTTAGTTAATACATTCTTTGGGATGGCTATAGATATCGAAACAGGAAGACCGAAGCTTGGAAATGTCACTGGTGGATTAAGCGGACCGTGTATAAAACCGATTGCACTTAAGATGGTATGGGATGTTGCAAAAAATATTGATAAGCCAGTAATAGGTATGGGTGGTATAATGAATGCAAGCGATGCGATTGAATTCTTGCTCGCTGGCGCACAGGCAGTGCAGGTAGGAACAGCGAATTTTGTAGAGCCTGGTGTATGCGGAACGATAATAAAGGGTGTTGAAAAATGGACAAAGACAAAATCATAATAGCCCTTGATGTAAACACAATCAAAGAAGCAAAACGGCTTCTTGATATTTTAAGCCCCCATGTGAAGATCTTCAAAATAGGCATGGAGTTATTTTATTCATGCAGCGCAAAGGCAGTCGAGCTTGTTAAGAAATATGATAGGGAAGTATTTCTCGACCTGAAATTTCACGATATACCTAATACTGTTAAGAATGCTTCTAAGGTAGCCACTAAGTTAGGCGTATTTATGTTCAATGTGCATGCATCTGGTGGGAGCGATATGATGAAGGCAGCGATAGAAGGGGCAGAGGAAGAAAGTGAAAGACAGGGAATAGATAGGCCGAGGATCTTAGGTGTAACTGTACTTACAAGTATTGAGTCTTCACAAGACCAGGTCTTGAACTTAGCAAGATCAGCAAAGGAATCTGGAATCGATGGAGTTGTAGCTTCAGCACAAGAGGCAAAGGTGATTAGGAAAGAATTAGGGGAAGATTTCCTGATAGTAACGCCTGGCATAAGGCCAGAAGGCACTGGAAAACAGGATCAGAAAAGAACTGCCACTCCTAAGCAAGCCTTCCAAACAGGCGCAGATTACATTGTAATCGGGCGACCTGTTACAAAAGCCAAAAACCCACTTAAAACACTCCAGGCTATAAATATATAATCTTAAAGAAATAGTAAAGATCTATAATCCTGTGGAAAGCTTTTTTGTCTCTTGAGATGTATCTAAAAAGAGCTCTAGCTGTACAGATTCTTCTTTTTTTTCTTTTATTAATGCAGCGAGTGCTTCTTCTGAGAAAAGCTTACCCTGTACAGAAATGATTTTATTTTTTACTTTTTTAACTAGTTCTTCTGCCATGTGTCTATGAAGAAGACGATGACGATTTCTCCATTCTTCTTCTTCAAACATCTCCATTGTTCCTAAATCACTGGTAATATACGTAATTTCAGCACCTATTTTTTCGTCTAAAAATTCATCTGCCCGTTTACTGCTACCTTCTTTTTTACTAGCAGGTTCAAACAATTGTATTCTATCTTTTATGTCAGGGTCATTTAGGGCTCGCTCAACCTGTTTGGCTATAATAACCTGACCAAGACCTTTTTTTCGGTATGGATCTGATATTTCTGCCAGATACCCAAAATAGACAGAATCTATATCCTCGTCTCCTTTTACATCATCTTTGGAGAACATAAACTTTAACTCTTTACGATAATAAGAGATACCTAAAAGTTGGCCATGTTCAGATTCTAATTTTGTTAATACGCCACCCGGATGATATTTTGTGACGATTTCCCAGTTATTGCTTGAAAAAGTCCTTTCTTTTCTTGAGGCAAACCATTTATCCAGGATCTTTGAAATTTCATTAGGGTCTTCTGTTTCAGTCACATTATATAAAATGGTAGTGTTCGGAATACGGAAAGGCCCTTTTAGAGCTTTTTCTGATGTTGAGTCTTCTTTAGTTTCATAATAGCGCGCAGCTTCTTCTGGGCGCTCATAATCGCTAAAAGGCACTCTTAATCCTTGTTTTTGATCATGAAGTGAGGCGTGACATAGGCTATTGCATAGAAATATGCTTGTTATTATTGTAATAGTATTAAGAGTAATATCTTTGTTAATCTTTACCATAATCTAGGCAGAAAATGACGCCTTACCCATACGGCGCCATAGCTTTTATCTTTATTATATCTATATTAAGTATACCCCAAAAA
>CAZTIQ010000033.1:0-8535 GCA_964613735.1 uncultured Planctomycetia bacterium
TATCTGTTTATAATATCCTTTTCTCCTTCTGTATAATCTGCAGGGTATTTCTTATCATTATATGCACCCCGAAACTGCAAAACAGAAAAATTAAATTCTTTAAAATATGAATGATATTCGTCTAGATGAAAAATCAGTGGCAACCATCCCACGCACATTAGCTTTATAGACCAATTCTTTTGCTTAAGAAGCCTAAGCTTAACAAGCATGTCATTTATTTTTACAAAATGCGGGTGGAAACTTACTGAAAGATCTATGCGAGAAGAATCAAGGGTGTCTATTATTTCGTGAACATCTACAGATAAATTTGTGGATATGCCTATCATATGCATTTTAGAAATTTCTCTGATTAAACTTATAAACTCAGGGTATAAGGTTGGCTCACCTCCTGAGATGGCTATGTGACATTCACCATATTTATTTTTTATTCTATTCCTCGCGGATAAAATTGTTTCTCTCGAAAAATATCTATCATTTTTTGCAATCTCTTCCCAGTTACCACATGAGAAACAATATGGACATCGATAATTACAAGAGTGATTCGTTAACCAAGTAAAAAAAACTTTATCCATTTTATGAAAGCTGACGTCCAGCCTCGGCTAGCCCTTCAGATACCTGATAAACTCCCTTAGGTCTGCTTTTGTCGAATCGTCCAAGTCCATAAACTCTACTCTGGTATCGTGACTCACAATGCCTTCTTCAGAAGATACTACCCTGGCGCGGACTTCTATAAGCCTTGTCTCGGAATCTTGAGTAAATACCTGGAGTTTAAACAAAAGCATGGTTGATGAAGGGATAACATCATAGGCGCTGAATAGCATGCCTCCTAAGCTAATGTTTTTTAGTTCAGGGCCCTGCTGCCATTCAGCATAGGTATCATCTATTTTCTTGTATTTGATTGAAATGCGGGCCTTATGTCTTGGGTGTTTTCTTCTCTCGCTCACAGCTACTTATGCGTCAAGGTGAGTGTAATAGCGTCTATATTTTTATCGTATAATACCTGAATGAGCTTTCTCTCTAAGACTATAGCGTCTTCCTGCCTGGATCCCATCTGTAAAGAGCGAAAACTGGTCATGATCTCTTTTATCTTTGCTGGCCATTCACTGTATTCAGGAGCAGCATTCTTCAAGAACCTCAGCATCATTGCATTGTTTAAATCGGTGTTTACTGCGCTTATGTCTGGAGGATACGTAAATCTGATCGAGGCCTCCATGACATTGTCCTTTTCACCCACGATCTCCAGGATTACAAGATTATTCTCTGACGTCCCTAAAAATACGGGTTGATCGGAACTCCCATGTAAAGATTGAATATCCAGAAATTCACCTATGAGATTTGTAATCTGACTATATGTGATCCTGACTGGTTCTTCAATGTTCATTGGCTCATGAAAAACAACAACAGGCGCTGCCTCAACAAGCGGCTCATGGATAACCTGCGGCGCTTCTACTATGACCTCTTCCGCTGCAACTGGCATACTGGACTGGGATGGCGCGTCACTAGGCACTACTGTCTTAGAGCTTGATACACATCCTGCTATAAAAAGGCAAAGAATTATGGGTAAAAAAACATTCATGTGACCACGCATATCAACCTCCTTGTTTTATAATAGTGTACCTTATAACTTATTCTTTTACAACAAAATTATCTCTTATCACGCCATCATTATCTTTGACCACGACCTCGCACTCGCCATTATCTTTTACATCAACAATAACAAAATGATAAAATCCCCCGTCTTTACTGGATACGTTCGGCCTTGCGCCTGCGCCTCCTGTAATGACCTGGAGCATGCCTTGGTTTATTGACCTATTATATAGATGCTCGTGGCCGCAAAAATACATATCTACCTTATTCTCCTGAAAAACGCTCCAAACCTCATCCCTTTCTGCAGGAAAGGCGTCAAGAGAGCTACCCTTGTGCGATCCAACAGGATATGCAGGCTCATGACCAAATGCAAAAACTAGTTCCTTTTTATTTGAGGCCAGGTCTTTCTTAAGCCAGTCAAGCTGCGTTTTTCCCAATCTATGAAATTTTTTATAAATATTTGTATCCAGTATCACAAAATGCGCGTTTTTATGATCGAAAGAGTAAACTAACTCCTTGAGACCAAAAGGGCTGTTTTCCGGCATCTTGAAAATAGACCTGAATATATCTTCTGATCGCTCGCCTACTATTTCATGATTGCCTATAGCTATGTATACAGGGATGTTGTATCCGTCTATCAAAGTCTTCCATTTCAATAGTCTCTCTCTGTGA
The DNA here is from genome assembly GCA_964613735.1 of uncultured Planctomycetia bacterium. Taxonomy (GTDB): domain Bacteria; phylum Omnitrophota; class Gorgyraeia; order Gorgyraeales; family Gorgyraeaceae; genus JAHILY01. The sequence goes on from CAZTIQ010000033.1 coordinate 2,260, forward strand.
GTGTGGCCGCTTTTAGAACCTGTGATAAGGTCCCCGACAAAAACAATAAACTCAGCTCCCTCTGATCCTGCCCTATCCATGACCTGTTCTAAGACCTCTGTATTTATGCCGTCATCATTACCCCTGCTATCCCCCATAACCACAAATCTGAAATCAGCAAGACAAGGAAAAGAAAACAAAAAAATTGCTAGTAGGTTGAATATGATTGTTTTAAATATCAGTCTTTTCATATTAATCCTTATTATAATAAAAGAGGGTCAGGTTTGTAAAGATAAACCTGACCCTCTTACCAACAACGAGCTAAACGAACTAAACGGAATTATATTTCCTGCCCAAACGCCATCTCTAGAAAACTCTTTAGCCTGCGACTCCTGGTAGGGTGCCTTAATTTTCTCAAGGCCTTTGCCTCTATCTGCCTGACCCTTTCTCTTGTCACATTAAAGATGCCGCCTACCTCTTCAAGAGTCCTTGGATAGCCATCGCCCATGCCAAACCTCAGCCTCAACACCCTTTTTTCTCTCTCGGTAAGCGTATCAAGGATCTTATCCATCTCCTCTTTGAGCATTCCATAGGCAGTTGCGTTGGCCGGAGAGACTGCCTTTTTATCTTCGATAAAATCGCCAAAGCTCGTATCGCCTTCATCGCCAATGGGCGTTTGAAGAGAAATAGGCTCCTGAGCGATCTTAAGTATACTCCTCACCTTTTCAACGCTCATCCTCATCTCAGACGCGATCTCTTCAGCTGCAGGCTCTCTGCCATTCTCCTGCACCAGTATCCTGGACGTCCTTATGAGCTTATTGATGGTCTCTGTCATGTGCACAGGTATCCTTATAGTACGGGCCTGGTCAGCAATAGAACGCGTAACAGCCTGTCTTATCCACCATGTGGCATATGTAGAGAACTTATAACCTCGTCTGTATTCGAACTTCTCGACTGCCTTCATCAGGCCGATGTTGCCCTCCTGGATAAGATCCAGAAATGAAAGGCCTCTGTTGGTGTATTTCTTTGCAATGCTGACAACCAACCTGAGGTTTGCCTCTACCATTGCCTTTTTAACCCTGTTGAACTTCAAGGCCCTTTTTCTGATAGAGGAAAAATCCTTCTTTATATCATCCTGTTTCTTCCCAAATCGAGACTCTATGCTCTTCTTTTTATTCTCAAAGGACTTTATGCCTCCCCTTATCCTGCGTTTCCTCATCCTCTGTATCTCGCGGTCAATAGAATCTATCTCTGCTATAGCCGCCCTTATTTCTTTGACAAGGCCCTCTGTTACAGAGGTGCAGAAATTAAACTCTAAGCAAAGCTCTACGATATTCTTTCCCTTCCTGGACGCCCTGATCTTTCTCGTAAGCCTCTCTATCTTTCTTAATGCATCGCCTTCCTTCTGCACCTTTGGCTCTTCCTTTATCAGGTCTCCTATATTTATCTCCTGCGTCAGGATCTTGTTTGCCAGAGCGAGCACAGGATCCTTGACATAGGGACAGCTCAATATAGCCCTCTTGTATTCCTCTTCTGCCTTTTCTATCTCCTGCGCAAGCTTTATCTCCTCTTCCCTTGAAAGAAGGGATATCTGCCCCATTTGCCTCAGGTACATCTTTACAGGATCTTCTATCGCTGTGACAACAGCAGTATCCGTTGAACCGCCGGCTCCTTTTTTACCGGAACCTGGTTTTTGCTTGCCATTGCCGCCTGATGCCTTCTGTCGCGTCTTAAACTCTTCTTCGTTGTCCACGATAGCTATCTTCTCTTTGTCCAGCGATGAAAACACCTTTTCTATCTGCGTAGTGTCTATTATATCCTCTGGCAGGGAATCGTTTATCTCTTCATATGTGAGATAACCTTTTTTCCTGCCCAGCGTTATAAGCTTATCCATGCGCCCATTCGTTTCTGACTTGACCTTTGTGCTTTTTTTACTCTTTTTCATGAGTCAACTCCTTTGTTTTTATCAATCTATTAAACTCTTCGAGTAGGCCTCTTGTCTCATCCTCATAACCTTTATCCTGAGTCAGATTCAGTCGACTCTGGATCTCTTTTAATCTCTCGTCTCTATTCTGTCTTTTTATAGCCTTTATGCAATCTGAAACATTCCTATCCTTATCCTTTATCTCGACCTCATCATTGACAATAAATGAGATCACGTTTGAAGAGACCTTGTCTTCCAGATAATTTATAAGCTTTGTGGTATCAATAAAGGTGTCCTCTGTGTCCAGGCCAAAAAGCTTTTCAACTAAATGCCTTACCTCAGAATTCTTAAAATCAAACGGGTTAAGATTATTTCTCACAATACCAACAACAGCCATGTCTTCCAGCATGAGCCGGACAAGTATTTTTTCCGCTGGAGAGATACTGATGGTTACTCGTTGGCTCGTTGGCTCGTTGGCTCGTGTTTCATATTGTTTGATGCCCTTCTTAGTCTTTTTCAGCTCCTGCCAGACTGCGTCTTCGTTTATTGAAAGTTCCTGAGAAAGCCTTTTCACGTATTCCGCCTTTATAACAGCGTTCCTGACCTTTGAGATTATAGAGAGCATTTCCCTCACTATTTCCGCCTTTGACTCTGGCTCATCAAAGTCCAGCTTCTCTTTCAGGATATCTAATTTATATGTAAATAGGCCTTTGGCGTTTTTAACCTCTGAATTAAAGCCTCGCGGGCCGAATTTCCTCAAAAAACTATCAGGGTCGTGCCCTTTTTCTAAAGTGGCTATCTTTACATTCATGCCTTCCTGCAAAAATAGGCCCAGGCCTCTTAATGCAGCCATCTCACCTGCCTGGTCTGCGTCAAATACCACTACGACATTATGCGTATATCTTTTCAGGAGCCTTATCTGCTCTACTGTCAGGGCAGTCCCCAGGGAAGATATGGCATTATTTATACCGTACTGATGAGAAGTGATCACGTCAAGATAACCCTCGCTGACTATAGCAAATCCTTTTTCGCGTATGCAGGCCTTTGCAAGATTCAGCCCATAAAGGTGCTGGCCTTTTTTATAGACGATCGTCTCTGGAGAATTTATATATTTTGGAAGCGACTCATCCAGTATCCTCGCCCCAAAACCCAACACCCTCCCCCTTACATCAAATATCGGAAACATAAGCCTGCCCCTGAAAAGATCATAATAAGAGCCTTCCTTGCCCCTCAATATCAATCCTGCCTTTGCTGACAAGACCTCTTTTATGCCTCTCTTTGACAGATAATCTGTAAAAGACCGCCATGAAGAATCCGCATACCCGAGCCTGAATTTTTTTATCGTGGCCTCTTCAAGGCCTCTCTTTTCTATGTAGCGCTTTAATTCTGAAAGCCCCTGAGAGCTCTCCAGAAGGCCGCTATAGAAATTTGCTGCGATGTCATTTATGCTGTAAATACTACTCACGATAGAGCTGGCCTCATCTGTATTGTTCTTGTACTCTGGCAGCTTAACGCCTGTCTTCTGGGCCAGCATCTTTACCGCATCTATAAAATCTATTTTTTCATATTCCTTTATAAAATTAAATGCATTGCCTCCGGAATTACAGCCAAAGCAATGATATATCTGCTTATCAGGACTGACGACAAAAGAAGGCGTCTTTTCATGATGGAACGGGCACGATGCCTTAAAATTCCTGCCTGCCTGTTTTAAAGGTATGTAGCTAGAGATGATCTCTACTATATCGCATTTATCCTGTATTTCGTTCAATATGTGTTCTGGGATCTTAGCCATAATTAAGCTTTCAGTTTTCAGTTTTCAGCTGTCAGCCGCTGATGGCTGAAGGCTACCTTTATTTTCTCTTAAATCTCTTAAATCCTGAACAAGGAATTATGTCAAGTTTCTCTTTTTTCTCCAGCTCATCAAACATAAGATTAAGCCCGACATTATCACTGGCGATATGGCCGGCGATTATAACATTCAGATGCTCTTCCCGCGCCTTTTTAAAATGCTCCTCGCTTAAGTGCATGCATAAAACCGTTGAGACGCCTGCCTGCGAGAGTTTGCCGAATATATTCTTCGCGCCCTCTGTACCGCCTGTCATATCCACAAAGATCTTACCTGCCTTGCTTGAGGCGCTGCCGCTTATGATCATGGGCGCGCAATTATGGGCCGTAGAATAATTATACTCCGGTATATCCTTTAATATATCTGTTACATCACCGAGGGTCTCGGGCTTTTTCTTCTTCATCAGACTATCCAGAAAAGACGCAACGCAGTTGTCTGCCGGCGTGTGACATGTCATAAACGCAAGACCTAAAAGCTCTGCGGCGTCTACAGGCCTCATATGATTTGCGGGAGAAACCTTTCTCTCGACCTCTTTGATCCTCTCTGTCATCATGGATTCCGCGACATTTATAGGGACGCCTATCCTGTTTAAGATATCGATCTGCATATACATGACATTAAAAAAACCAGCAAGGGCCATTCCCTCGGGATGATGAGTAATCACCAGATCTATTTTTTTACCCTTTTCTTTCAATCTATCTGCAAGCAGGAGCTCTGGTGTCTCCATGTCTATGCCTACCAATATAGTCCTGACCTGGGTGTCTTTTTTTCCATAGAGTATGCGCGTATCACTGTAAGGATGTTCAAGTCTTTCTTTGTCATAAAAGGCCTTGTCAGAAACGCCTAACTTATCATATTCTTTCTTTGCCCTGATGAGCTCTTTCTTTACTATGTCCCTGCCCCTGGGATCCATCTTCATACCATGGCTTACTATCGTTTTGTAGATATCTATAAGTTTCACTTAAGCCTCCATGTTTATCTATTTAACAATTTTACAAGTGGGGTTTCAATTTTCTCCCACGGATAGAAATTAATGCCGGTCTTGTACGCAAAAGGTGCAATGCGTGTAATATACTGGCTGGAAAATGATCTTTGTTCCGCGCTTTTTTTCAAATACGAGAACGGGCTATTTATAAAGAACATATATATCAAACTAGTCACCAGAAGCGCCCTTCCTATTCCTAATAAAAGGCCTATTACTCTACTGGGCAAGGAAACGTTTTCTTTCCTTCCCAAAATAAAATTTGCTCCGACAGCAAGCAATTTAAACGCCAAAAGTACTAGTAGAAATATGGATAAAAACGAAATTGCATCTGGCTTTGTGCCAGCCCACTTGGTATGAGATATTATGAATTGGCTTAATATGGTATAGCTATTAAAAGAAAAAACAAACGCTAATAAGAGGCCTAAAAGCCTGAAAAACTCAGGCAAAAGCCCGTTTTTGAAACCTACGTAACATATTCGAATTGCAAGGGTTACAAAAAGAACGTCAACCCAGTTAAACCTTATATGAGGCATAAATTATTGCGGGTAATGTCTTATAAGTATACCATACATTTCCGGTTTGTCAAGGTGACTAGGAAGATATTTCTAACTTTACACTTGAGCATTGCTCAAGTGTAAAGTTAGACACCATGCCCGCTAGAGGAGAGGAAAAGATACCCCTTAACTCACTGTCTGGGCAAGGCAAGTCTATGCGTTATCAGCTTACCCTTTAACCTATCTTGGCCCTCTATATATACCTTTATATACCTGTCTGTGTAGCCCTGTAGAAGGCCGTCTTTGGTCTTCTTGCTCTCCACAAGCACTTCTACGTCCTTGCCTATAAACTTATTAGCAAACTCGTGCGATAGTTTCTTTGTGATACCTGCCAGCCTGCTCTCTCTATCTCTTTTAACAAGAATATCAATATTGTCCTTGAGGTCATAGGCTGGCGTGCCCTTGCGCCTGGAAAAAGGGAATATATGCACCCTCATCGGCATAACTACGTTGATAAAATCCACTGTGTTTTGGAACATCTGTTCTGTCTCTCCTGAAAAACCTACCATCATGTCAGTGCTTATGGCAATATCTGGATCTATTGCCCTTAGCCTATTAACAATATCCAAATAGTCTTTTCTCTTATATGGCCTGCGCATCCTCTTCAGGATGTGATCATCCCCGCTCTGAAATGGAATATGCAAATGCCTGCAGAGCTTTTTTTGCTTCTTTAGCTGGGCGATCAAGCCAGTAGTCACATGCTTTGGCTCTATTGAGCTTAAGCGTAATCTCCACTCCCCTTTTATCTTGCAAAGCTCAGCAATCAACTTACTGAGGTCCATGTCTTTTGAAATGTCTCTGCCATATGCTCCAAGACAGATCCCTGTGAGCACTATCTCCTTAGTGCCGGATTTGATCAAGCCCTTGCATTCACTTATGATCTCTTTAAAAGGCCTGCTCCTTGACCTGCCCCTGACGACCCTGACCTTACAATACGAGCACCTATTATTGCACCCATCCTGGATCTTCACGAATACGCGAGTATGCC
>CAZTIQ010000033.1:8635-10511 GCA_964613735.1 uncultured Planctomycetia bacterium
GTGTTCACAACACAAATATCTGCGTTGTCAAGATCCTCGGCCTCTACATAGCCCTGCCTTAGAAAATTCTCCCTTATGAGTTGCGCCTCATATTGATTGACCTTGCAGCCTAATGTCTTTATGTAAAAGCTCGTCATTTTTCTAATAAAAATATGCTGTAATTTTCCAGCCCCCTGATCTCCTTGACAACCGAATGACCACTAGGCAACCCATATTCGTAAGGCAACTTGTCGCCTTTATATGTTATAAAATATACCTTGTCGCGCTCTATGCTGCTTGACCGCGCCTTGATATGGAGTCTCTTTTTTTTGAGGTCAAAGAATATTAGCTGCCATCTTAGAGAACCCCCTGGTACCCAAACATAATCAATATCATCTTCTTCCAGAAAATCATAAAGCATCTTTGAATCAACAAATCCATTGCTATTTTCAACATAATTACCTGCCCAGAAATACGATACCCTTCCGCCATTCTGTCTAAAGCTGTGTATATAATTACAGCCTATGTAAAAACAATTTACAGCTATAATGAGAGCCACAAAAAACCATCTTAACGAATCTCTCATCCTACTCGTACCTATAAATATAGCCATTAAAATCGCTGAAAACATCAGGGTAACAAGATGATATCTAAGAGAAAGCTCCATTAAAAATATAACGTTGATTATGCAGAGCAAAAGAAAGATATAAATAAACATCCTGTCGCTGCTTCTAAACTCAGGATAGTTCCTGCGCCTGAAAAAAAGAAATAAAAAAGATGCTATAAACAAAAACGAGTTTACCGGGATCACCCTGACTAATATATCCCCTGTAGTCCTCTGGTAAAATATACCGCCGTCCAGCATCTTCATAAAGTGCGGAAAGCTATATAGCAGTTTATGAATAAGGTCTCCGCCTACGGCCCCATTCAAGCTGTAATGAATACCAGTGCCCTGCGGGTCAAATACATGCGCATGAAATATAATAAATACCCTGGCCAATAAAAATAATAAAAATATCGAGAATAAAATCAGGTCGCCTTTTGTGATCCTGGACCTTGAACTCTTTTTTGTGGAAAAAAATATAAAATAAGCCAGAGGCGTAATAATAAAGATAAGATGTTCAAATACACCCATGCCTAAAAATAATCCGGCAAGTACTTTATCCGGCATTCCCTTGTCTCTGACTAAATAATACAGGCCAGCTATTGCGAAAAAAATAAGGGATATGTGGGTCTCGTCAGCAAATCTTGAATATATAAAAGACCATGGCATGACAAGGAATAACAATACCCCTATAATGCCAGTGCGCCTGCCGTAGCACTCCTTGAGCAGCATATATATGTAGAGCGCTGTTAACAGGCTGAGCATCACCATAGGCATCCTTACAGAAAAAACACTAACGCCCATAAGGCAATAAAAAGGCATCCTCAGGTAACTCACGAACGGACCTGTGTATGGATTGAACCCAATGAACGTGAATGGCCTTTGCATCATAAAAAACGTCTTGATGCCATATAGCGCCTCATCGCCATTTAACCCAGGAACACTGCCTAAATATAAAAACCTGGCCAATGAAAGAAATAGAATTAAAATCAATAAGAAAATTACGCTAATCCTTATTCTCACGATCCCTTACTGCCCTTCTTAGATTTTGCCTTGCCTCTGAATGAAACGGCCTGAGCCACAAGACCTTTTTAAATTCTTCTATTGCGTCACTAAAATTACCCATCTGGGCATGTGCCATACCCAGGTTATTGCGCGCATCCATATCAGTTCCATTGCGCCTTATGGCATTTTTAAACTCCTTTATGGCATTGCGCCAGAGGCCTTTTTTCAGATACAGGGTCCCGAGATTATAGTATAGATCGCCCATGTCAGGCTTTATTAGAATAGCCT
>CAZTIQ010000033.1:10611-11929 GCA_964613735.1 uncultured Planctomycetia bacterium
GCGCCATATATTGTATTTCTGCCGTCTATAAAAACCCTCTTGTCAGGATAAAGCCTCCATATCAGATAACACCCAGAACCATAATCATTAAACATATTGCCTTCTATCCCTGAACTCTCTAAAAAATCTATTGCCTCATCAGGATATCCTATTCTACCCAACCCCAGTTTTAGACTATTGCCCATCTTTACATAATACCTGCCACTGGATATATCGATGCCCAATAATATTAGATATAAGGACAATATTACAATCACTATCTGCCTAAAAAACTGTTTTAACTGCAAAGGAGTCTTTTGAAATTTAATACCTTCTGCATATTGAGCAATGTATGGGGTCATTGCAAGGCCATAAAATACAACATGCCTTCTCGAGCTCAGGGAAAGATACAATAAACTCGCAAATACAATAATATGCGCAGTAGAGATCCTTTTGGCCCTGGAGATAAAAACAAAAAAGCTTATCGGGAGGAAGAGGCGGTAGTATGGCATCACGCCAGCTCCAAGAAACACGTCTTTATACATACTCGGCAGCCATTCGTGTATAAAAAACATCTCGCTTCGCTCTATTAAAGGAAAGAGGATCGCCTTGTATCCATACGGCGTAAGGCCAATAGAAACAACCAAAAGTATCCCGACGGACAAGAGTCGCCTGTATTTACCATCCCTGATCAGAGACCCATTTCTAAGATCCCGCCTGAAACGATTGTCTATAAATTCGCCAAATATATACGCCCACACAAGAAAGATCCCCATTATGGATGCGGCGTGCAGATTTACCCATAAGATCTGAAGCGGGATCAGCGCATATAAGATCCGCCCCTTTTTATCGGGCCACGCGTATTTGTATTTATGTAAAACAAATATAAATACTGTAAATAAAAACACCGAAAAAATATGAGGCCGGACCAGAAATCTCTCTTGCGAGAAAAGGATTACAAGGAATATCAAACAAACAGACAATAACCAGTTATCCTTTTTATACGCGCTCAAGAAAATTAAAAGAAACGCAAGAAATACTGCTATTGCCTGTAGAAATATAAGGCCGCTTACGCCTGAAGATCTGTATACCAGAAAGAAGATCACCTGCGACAGCCACTGGTGATTCAGCCATTCCCTGCCCTGTACTGTGTATGAGTAGTCATCCACGCTGGCTACGCTCATATTTTCAAGCATGACCTCGCCTGTCCTTATATGCATCCAGAGGTCATTATTATCAACGGGATGAACCAGGAGCAGGATCAGGATTACAAAGGTAAGAAAAATGAGAATATTTTTCATAGATTATAAATACAGTGAAATAATGTCTTTGCGGTCCG
>CAZTIQ010000034.1:0-10568 GCA_964613735.1 uncultured Planctomycetia bacterium
AGTCAGTCTCATCAGTAATATCTAAAAATACGTCTCTTTTTACATATCTTATGCCTACTTTACGCGCCGCCTCTAGGCATATTGAGTGTGGCGTAGTAAGGCTGTCTAAGAAAAACAGATCCTCTTCCTTTAATCTCTTAAAGACAGTCCCCATGACCCTTTTATCCTCTGTTGCCTTTGAACCCTGGTGGTTTGAAATACCCACAATGCCTGGAATATTTTTAATATCTTTCCCTAATATCTCAAGCATTTCATCTTCTTCCATGCTGGTGCGGATCGTATCAGTCTCTGGCGCCAGATCAGTTTTAGACTCCAATGGAAGATGCAATATTACATCATGAATACTATTGTCTTTTTTGACCTCTTCTGCCACATAACGAGAATACCTCAGATTAGGCAATATAGCTATAGTAAGAGGCCTGTCAATCTCAGCAACAATATCCATGTATCTATTATTATATCCCCAGTCATCTATTACAAAAGCAATATATCCTTTTGGCCTGGTTGAAAGGTGTACTATAACTATAATGATTAGTATTGTTAATACAAGGCCTGCGACTATTAATATCTTCTTTTTCATGTTTGCATTATACTGTGTATAGCCTGGCCTGAAAAGTATTTTCTTTGGCAAGCTTTGATTCTATGGCTCGAAGGAGCCGTGATCTATCCTGGATCCAAAGTGGAACTACCAGCAAGTCTTCATGACAGCTTGCGGTCATCCTTTGTATAACTGTCCCTGGCCAAAGGTACTCCAAAAATTTCACTGTTAGATCGACATATTCATCTAACTCCAGGACTTTAAATAAACCCTTGGCATACATTTCTTCCAGTTTGGTCTCTTTAATGATATGTAATGGGTGTATCTTAATCGCGTCTAGTTTAAGCCGGCCCATCTCTTTTGCAGTCTCGAGCATCATGGCCTCGTCTTCAAAAGGCAAGCCAATGATAACATGACTGCATATCTTTATGTCTTTCTTTTTCCTTGTCTCTTCCACTGCCTTAAGAAAATCTTCGTACAAGTGGCCTCTGTTAATAAATTCCAGCGTCTTTTTATGCATGCTCTGGAGTCCATATTCGATCCACACCTCGTAATCCTTTGTATACGAACCTATAAGATCTATTATCTCTGCATCAATGCAATCAGGCCTTGTTGCGATAGATACACCGATCACATCTTTGAATTCCCTCACAGTGTCATATATCTTTTTTAATTCCTCAGGCAGGGCATAAGTATTTGTATATGCCTGAAAATATACTATAAATTTCTGCGCCTTAATGCGTCTTCTGGATGTGTCTATGCCTTTTTTGATCTGTTCTTCAACTGAAAGTTTTGAGGATAGCCTTGAATTCGGGCTAAAGCCTTGATTATTACAATATATGCAGCCATGCTTGGAAACCTTACCGTCTCTATTCGGGCATGAAAATCCAGCGTCCACAGTGACTTTATGCACCCTTGACTTAAAGCCGCTTTTCTTAAAATAAGTTGAAAACCTGTAGTATCGCTCTTTCATAAAAAAATAACTTTACACTTGAGCATTGCAAGAGCGTAAAGTTAGGGGTGGATTAGATGTCTTTCAGTGTAAGATTGGCCGGAGATTTATCAATAATCTCGCTGAATGAGTTTAAGGAATCCGATATTTTGTTCAGCTCCTGTGATTCGTCCACCGGGAGGGCGTCTGTGCCATTATGGTCAAGCGCATCAAGCACTCTTTTTATTGTTAGATTAGCAACATCGCAGGCAGGTTGATAGGCCCGCTCTTTATACTCATGAGTATTGCTTTCGGACACTATGCCGCTCTCGACCAATTCATAAAGTATATCACGGACCAGGCGAATAGGTATCTCTAAAATGTGGGAGATCTGCGAGGATGTTAAAGGCTTGTTACAGCCAGAAAAATTCTTTGCCAATAGATTCACTGTACGTAAAGAAAGTCGTCTCTTGAACGAACTACTTACGTTCAGACAATCGGGTTCAAATTCATAAGTATCCACATTCTGGCACGCAAATGAGATCTCTGCGCCGAATAAAACTATAAGCCAGCTGAGCTGAAGCCATATTAAAAATAAAGGCAATGCCGCAAAGCTTCCATAGATAGCATTATATTTTGCAACACCCACCTGGAAGTTTATATAACCCAATTGCGCCAGTTGATAGATAGTGCCAGCAGCAATACCGCCTAATATCCCGGCTTTAAAATCGACCTTTGTATTAGGCATAAAGACGTAGATAAAACTAAAGAGCACCCATATCACACAGTATGGCAGGAGTTTCAACGTAAAAAAGATGACAGGGCTGAACATGCCTAACAATGCCACCTTTTCTGTTATAAGCGTGACCTGTGTAGCTATAAATACAGTAGCGCTTGAGGACATTATGATAAGAATCGGGCAAAGAAGCATTATGGAGAGGTAGTCACTGAATTTTCTACCCATAGTCCTCTGTTCCTTTATACCCCATATATCATTAAATGAACGCTCTATATTTCCCAGGACCTTTATAACTGTCCAGAATAAAACCGCTACTCCTATTCCTGCGACCATGCCTCCTTTTGTATTCTCGAGTAATGCATTCGCAAAATTTACGATCTGAAGCAATGCATCTTCCTGTCCAGGGAACCTGGTCAAAAGCTGGCCCTCGAGGAGCTTTTCAAAGCCAAATCCCTTGGCAATGCCAAATGCCATGGCTACCACAGGCACCACAGAAAGCAGTGAGTAAAATGTAAGGGCTGAGGCGCGCAGCTGGCACTTGTCTTCATTAAAACCACGCAGGGCCAAAAGCACTATCCTGAGCTGCTTTATCAAAAATGACTTTCTGCGAGAATGTTTTCTTAGCTGTATTCTCCAGATATCTGTCTTAAGAAAATTTAATATCTTTGGAATCAAGACGATCTCCCTTTTTATTTTCTAAACGGCAGGATATTTTTAATTCTATCTGCGACGTTTTCAGTTGCTTCTTTGGCAGTATCAGCAAGTTTTTCTCCTGTATCCAGCGCAACTCCAGCAGTACCTTTGACCAGATCCGTCGCCCCGCCTAATACACCTTCAAGCCCGTCACTCAATAGACCTATATCAAAATTAGTAAGACTGGCAATAGACGTATTCATCAGGGCCTTAACCACGATAAGATTGGCAAATGCGTAGGAATCAGTTATATTTTCATATCTTTCATTGATGTTTACATTAAATTCTCTGACCCTGGGGGTCCTACCATTAGAATAATCCTTATATATTACCTTGCCTATCCTTAACTCCAAGACGTCTATCTGGAGATCTGGCATCTTTGATTCTTTTTTTGCTGTTTCTTTTGTCTTCTGAACGGTCTTTAATGAATCAAGGTTGAGCTTGCCTTCTTTATTCTTTACCACAGTAAATTCCTGCAAATTCAATCTTACCTTCTCTATGTGCGTCTTGCCCTTGAAAAACGCGGCCAGGTCATAGTCCACATAGATCTCAGGCATATCCACCATTAATCTATCCTCAAATCCAGATGGGTTAAATAGCCTGAGGTCTCGTATGTCGATCAAGGTCTTTACAATGCCGACGTCCATGCTTTTAATATCTAACTTAAGGCCTGTCATGACCCTGACGCCTGCTGACACAGCTTGTTTAGCTATTACGTTTTTAGCAATCATAGTCACAAATAATACTGCTACTATAAGCATAACCACAGTAAATAATTTTTTCATATATCCCTCCTAATTAACAAGCTGTCCCGTATCAAAATCGTAGCTTTGATACGGGGCAATAGAATCTTTAAAATTCATATAAGAAATTATCTTATCTTTATAACTGATGTCGGTTTCTCGTTAACGCTTACCTTAAATGAAGATGCATCTGTGCCGCATGCAGTGCCAGAGCTGTCAGCCACCATTAAGGTAACCTTGTATGCGCCGCTCTTAGCATAGATATGCGTTGGCTTGACTCCTGAACCTGTAGTGCCATCTCCAAAGTCCCAGGCATAAGTCAATGCATCGCCGTCTGCATCATAAGAATCTGCTCCACTAAACTCAGAAACATCATCAATGCAGCAGACATGATCTGGGTTCGGGCTTGCCACAGGGGGCGTGTTTACCAGGGCATCTATTGAGGCTGTCTGTGTAGAACAAGAGGTATTCTTATTGTCATCTGCTGTAACCTGGATCTGATATGCGCCTCCTGCGCTGTAGGCGTGGCTTATTTTTGATCTGCCTTTGCTTACATTGCCATCTCCAAAGTCCCAAAGATAGCTCAAGGAACCTCCGTCAGGATCGCGAGAATCTCTTGCATCAAATGTAAAGTTCTTGCCTGCGCAAGCTGAGTCAACATCTTTAACAATGACCACAGGCCTTGAATTTACATCTACAAATAGAGAATCTGTGGCCTTGGAACATGGTGTGTCCTTTACATTATCAACCGTAAGCGTCGCAGTGTATCTTCCTCCATCTTTATACGCATGCTGCGTCTTTATGCCTTTGGCTGTGGTACCATCCCCAAAATCCCAGGTATATGCAAGATCATCACTTGAGGCGCCATAAGAAGTTGCGCCATTAAACGAGACTAACTCTTCTGCGCATGCAGCTAAATCCTCGCCTGCATCTGCAAAAGGCCTGCTCATTATATTCACCTTTACGACATCAAGATCAGCGCTGCACTTTGTCTTAGAGCCATCGTCTACAGTCAATGCGACTTCATACTCACCATCCTGCTTGTAAATATGTGTCTGTTCCTTGCCTGTCTCGGTATTTCCATCTCCAAAATCCCATGTATAAGTCAAATCATCCCTATTTTCATCTTTTGACTTTGAGGCATTGAATTTTATCTTATATCCTTCTTTATAATCTGAAAAACACCTCTGTATATCGCTTCCAGCATCAGCTACAGGAGGCGCATTTACCTTTATAGTCCTTTGCAGTGTATCTAAACTGCATTCTGATCCCATGTTGTCATCTGTTTTAAGCGTGATCTTGTAGATGCCGCCCTTTTCCCAGATCTTGCTTATCTTTTGCCCTTCTGCAATAGTGCCGTCGCCCAGTTCCCAGATATAGCTCAGATTTTCAGGCGTATCGTCACTGGTCTGGCTTGCATCCAGCTTGATCTCATCTCCTATGCATGCGAGTTCAGGAGATATAAACACTGCTTCAGGAGGGGTATTTACCACGACCCTGCGGCTTGTTACAGACGTATTGCACGCAAGATCAGAATCATCAGTAACAGATAGCGTGACAATATACTCCCCTGCCTCTTCATATATATGAGCAACTACTGGTTCGGTGCTAGTGGTTCCATCGCCAAAGTCCCATAGAAATGAAAGATTTTTTGAGTCTGCATCGTGAGATTTTGTAGCATCAAAGGTAAATTTGTTGCACTTCAGATCAGAGGCCTCTTCTTTTACTACCTTTTGAGGGGCAACAAACATCTGGATCTTTTTCTTGAAATAGATAGGAAGAGAATTTCCTTTATCATCTTTTACCCTTAGGCCGCCATTGGCGTATTTCTGATATTTCTTTGTGATAACGTATTCAAGCCGCCTTGTCTGCGTGTCAGTGCTAAAAGGCACTATGGTCTCGCGCCACTCTCCGCTTTTGGAATCTCCTACTTGATATCTCTTGCGAAGCGCTGTATCGTATAACATGCTTTCCCCGCCTTCTGCATCCAGGTCATAGTTCTCGACTACGATATGCTCTGTGCCGGCAGATATCTCAGGATAAAAATACATCTTGGCGCCCTGTTCCTGAAGAAGGCGAAATGTTATATTCTTACTAAAGACTTCGGCAGTATCAGGAGAAACCGCAAGTTTAAATAGATTCTCGTCATCTCCTTTTAATGCCCTTGCTTCTACTTTAAAGGTGTAACCTGACTCTGTCTTTTCTCCCTGCTCTAAAGAATATGGGCCAAATGTAAAATATTTCTGATTATAGTCGCCTTCTGCAAATTCTTTTTTATCCAGCAAATCCTTCCCCCACACTGAAAATTCAGTCAAGGTGTCCCACGGGTTATCAGAGCTTGCCCTGAAGTCCCTCTTGCCGCCTGTATCAGGATCATAGATAGATATCTCTACATCTCTGTGCTCGCCTGCAGGCACATTAACATATAAGGTAAGTTCGCTATCCTCTTTACCTAAATAAGGATCGCCGTCCGGGCCGAACACGTAAAAATACTCGACATTGGAATCATCTTTTGGGACCTCATACGCCATAGAAGTTCCAGCCATATACGCAACACCCATTACCAACACAGCAAGGACCAAAATTAGTCTTTTCATGCCATACCTCTCTTTTTTTTCTAGGCTTATATTTTACTACTGCAAGTGCCTGCTTGCAAGCAAATAATCAACCCTTGATTTTTGAATTTCGCATAAATGATACTATGTTAGTATTATTCTGTCAAGTAAAAAAATTTACCTTTTTAAGTTTTCTTATATGCGGGTGTCTTGACGGGATGATTAAAAACGCTATTCTAAACTATTCCAATTAAACATTCCATCTTTTTATACACAGTCTCTTTTAAAAAGACCAGGTCGCTGGGCTTAAGGTCCTTTGTTTCAACCAGCGGAAGCACAGTCAACTTGCCGTTTACCTTTGTCTTGAAAAGCCAGCTCCCTTTGGGGATAGCTCCTCTGGTGCCGTCTATTACAATAGGGAGGATGGGTTTCTTTTCCTTTATAGCCAGCTTAAAAGCGCCGTTCTGAAACTCGTTCATCTTGTCTGTTCTGCTTCGAGTACCCTCTGGAAAGAATAACACAGATACATCGCTCCTCAGCCAATGCGCAGCTTCTCGATACACCTTTTTGATGCTTCCGAAATTTCCTCGTGACAGCCTTATGTGTTTACTAAGAAAAAGGCACCAGCCAATAAATGGTATTTTAAAAAGGCTTTCCTTAGCCACCCATTTGAACTGCATGCGAGTCTTATATATTATGGCAATATCAGTGAGACTTTGATGATTGACGACTACTACGTATGTTTTATGCTTATCAATGTTCTCTAATCCGCTCACCTCAATATGCCAGTATGGATTAAAACCAATGACTGCATCTGTCCACCAGAAGCATTGCGAGTGGATAATTTTTCTTTGTCTATCAAAAGGAAAAAGGATTATAGTCAGGATGGCTTCTACAAAAAAGAGTACGATGGTAAGAACTGCAATAACTATCCATATTCCTGCGGAAACTATAATTGTCATTGATAATATTAAGGTTGGTGATCAACGAGTCGACAAAATAAGGCCTGCATATAAATAGCAGGCCTTATCTGTTTTCAGGTTATAACTTTACTACGTTCTGAGCCTGGTTACCTTTAGGGCCTTGCGTAATTTCAAACTCTACTGCCTGGCCTTCTGCTAAAGTCTTAAAGCCGTCGCCTTGTATTGCAGTGTGATGCACGAATACATCAGCTCCGTCTTCAGGTGTAATGAACCCAAAACCTTTTTGGTCATTGAACCATTTTACTGTTCCTTTTGCCATTATCTACTACCTCCTTTCATCAAGATTATAGTAAACAACGGCAGAAAAACAAAAAAACCGAAAGGCGAATTCTTAACTGCCTTACGGCTAAAGACTTCTACACACTTATTTACTACTATTTACTATAAAGTAGTATACATTAATTTGTTACTATTGTCAACTAAATTAATGAAAATCTAAAAATTGCGGCGTTGGTGTTTACGTTGTCCATGCCCGTGAAATCCAGAGGGTCTTCTTCGTCTTCCCTGGTACGGTTTTGGGCTCTGGTGATATTTTGACTCTTCAATAAATTTTTCTTTTGGCAATTCAGGGTGTTCTACTATCGGCAAGGCAGTCTTAATAAGTCTTTCAATGCTTTTGACATCACTGCCCTGCTCAGGCGTTGCAAAGGATACAGCGCGGCCTTCGTGTCCTGCGCGGCCTGTGCGGCCAATACGATGCACATAATTCTCAGTGTCATCCGGGAGGTCATAGTTTATAACAAGCTCTATACCTGTAACATCAATGCCCCTGGCAGCAATATCAGTGGCAACAAGTATCTTGTACTTCCCTGATTTAAAACCATTCAAGGCCTCTTTTCTCTGGGAAAGCGACCGGTTTGAGTGGATCTCAGCAGCTCTGTGGTGCATCCGTTGTAAGTCGCGTGCAATCTTTTTAGCGCCTATTTTTGTCCTGGAGAAAATAAGTACTGGACCGTGATAGCGGTCAAGCAATTTTATTAAAAGCTGGCGCTTTGAGGTTTTCTTGACAATAAAGACTTCCTGTATGATGTGATCCGCAGTCGTTCCTGAGGGAGCGATTTCAACATGTATAGGAAGCTTCATGTGCGCGGCTGCCATTTTCACGATTACTCCTGGTATAGTCGCGGAAAAAAGCATGGTCTGTCTGTTTCGTGGAATAAATTTAAGGATCTTTTCGATCTGCGGCAGAAATCCCATGTCAAGCATACGATCCGCCTCGTCTAAAACCAGGACATTTATATCAGCCAGAAGAACTGTGCGTCGCTCCATGTGATCGACAAGACGTCCGGGAGTGGCAACCAGAACACGCGGGTTTTTTCTTAGCGCGTTTAACTGCAGGTTCATGGATACGCCGCCTATAATAACAGCTGTCTTTATACCAAACGACGGGGCGATCTGCTGGAATGCTTCATTAACCTGGATAGCAAGTTCCCTTGTAGGAACGAGGATCAGCGCGCGGCCCTTTCTCTGGGAAAGGCGCTGAATAATAGGAACGGCAAAGGCAAGCGTCTTGCCAGTGCCAGTCTGCGCAACCCCTATAACATCTTTGTCTTCTATGGCAATAGGTATGGTTTTATATTGAATCGGCGTAGGAACTGTAAACTTCATCCGATCCAGTATCTCCAGTATTCTCGGGGCGATCCCAAGGCCGTAAAAAGAAGTGTTTGTCTGGCGTGTATTTTGTGTCATCGTAGTCTATAATAACACTATTTGATGTCATTGTATATAACTATTATTTCCTTACATGTTCCAGCAAAAGGCACAAGAAGTGTTTGAAATTTACCTATGTTTGCAACTATATGCAGGATAATCTGTTAAGTAAGTCGTTCGCGCGGAGAGAGGTGGGGAGTTTAATAATGTGATTATGTGTTTTTTATGAATATACGTTTCAGGGAGTCGCCGAGCCGGTTTTTCCGCATTTCTCTGGCTATTATACTTATTAGTAAGCGCGGACTCGCTCCTAAAAATGAAACAAACTCACCAAAACTAAAAAATCTTACTACCAGGCATTTTTTCAATATTTTTAAAAGGCGAAGAGGCGTATAAAAAGAAAATTTTATCTTTCTGCCTATTTTTTTTAAGGTCGCGTGGCTATAAGTATCCGAATAAAGCTCTCCCCTATCGCTAACATGGTAACCAGGCGTTTCTTCCGCTATCTTTTTAAGGGGCGAAAATTTCTCTATTCTCAACTTCTGAAACGTAATGGAATCGAGGTTTATCTTTTTTGCGAATTTCGATATATACAGCATTTCTTCCTCGGTCTCGCCTATGTTGCCGTAAATAAAGTAACCGTGGTAGTAGATGGGGTATTTTTTTAGCACGGCAAAGCATTTTTTTATGCTGTCTGAGTCAAAACCCTTGTCAAGCTCAGCCAGTATACGATCGTGCGGAGATTCTATGCCTATCAAGAGTATTTTGAACCCAGCCTTAACCATCTTGCTTAGAAGCAAAGGATGTCTGGCTATCTCGATACGGGCCTGCGCTATGAAACGTTTTTTTATTTTGCGCGCTATTATCAGATCGCAGATCTCTTCTGCTCTTTTTATGTTTGTGAAAAAGTTGTCATCACTGAAAAGCACGGTATTGGCGGTTATTTGTTCTATCTCTTCGATTACAGATCCAACGCTGCGCGCTGCATATTGCCTCTTTTGCCCCAGCGGATTCAGGCTGAATGTGCAAAACTTGCAGTTAAAAGGACATCCTCTCGCGCTCAAGACTGTATCAAACGTTAAACTTGTCAGGTTGATGCCGTTTAATATTAAGCGATATTTATTTCGCCTTAAACTGCGATCGGGCGTTAGAATAGCGTTTACTTCCTGTAAAGGCCTGTTTTTATTATGGATTAACTTGCTATCTTTTCTATAAGAAATACCCAAAATATTTTCAAGCGGCAAGCCTTTTAGTATCTCTTTTGTCGTCTCTTCGCCCTCTCCTCTTACGATAATGTCTATTTGTGGACAGGTCTGAAAGAGCTCCTCAACCTGCTCTGTTGCTTTATACCCGCCTACGACTAAAGGTATATTATCTGGCATCAGCCTAAGAAGGTCACAGATTTCTTTAAATTGGCGGTCCCATCCAATGCCGACGCATATAATATCTATTTCCCTGCGTATAAAATCAAGCAGCTTATCAGGGTCTCTCAGATCTCTTTCATATCTCAGATCAAGAAGGGTTATTTTATCTACAAGGCCTTTGGCGCCTGTGGCTACATACTCAAGGCCTGTAGCAGGAAAAAGCCCCATGATGCTTGTTGCAGTGCTTTCGATATACGGATTTAGGAATAAGGCGTGTTTGTATTTCATTTTTTACACCATTTACTGTTCTGAGTTCGAACCGATTTTATTATAGTCTTAAAACTTGGTAATTTCAAGCTGATTTATCCATGC
>CAZTIQ010000034.1:10668-11755 GCA_964613735.1 uncultured Planctomycetia bacterium
AACCGATTTTATTATAGTCTTAAAACTTGGTAATTTCAAGCTGATTTATCCATGCGGTCCTGAGGATACCTAATATAAGGCTGTGGGGATTAAGCAATAGAAGTGGTGCACAGGATATCTTGCTATTTCTAATCCTTAAATACCTGCTTCAAAAGATTAGTGGCGCGAGCTGCGGGATCTTGACGGATCTTTTTCTCTTCCTGCCCCAGGGTATAAAATAGGCCATTCAGGGCCTTGGAAGCGACATATTGGGTAAGATCTATATTCCCAAAAAGGAATAGAGCTTACTCCCCCTAATATCTCATCAAATTTTCTTGTTACCGCGTAATCGCTCATCGCTCTGTGGGTGAGGGTCTAGAGTTGGGTCTGATTTTTTTCTGCGGATTCTATTGCCTTATCAATATCTCCACTTGAAAATCCAATAGTTTCGTTTGAGGCAGGGGTATCCGTTGTTGTAGGCTGGGATTTTTCCCAAAGCACATAACGAAGCTTAGAATTTTCAGATTTTCCCAAAGTCTCTCTCAAGCGACTAAGTTCTGTTTTTATAGTTTTACGCAATGCTTTATATTCATCTGGGGATGCATTTAGAAAAGTATCTCTATGTCTAGTATATTTCTCGAGATCCCCTATTAAATATTCAATCTCTAGATATCTTTTAATAAACCTTGCATGTTGTTCCGACTCTAAAACAATCTCAGGATTGTCTTGGGACAATAGATCGTCAGATTGCAACTGATCTTTTAATGAAATAAGTTGTTCGTCTAAAAAAATCTCAGGTGAGCCATATGGATCTATGTCTATCCCAATATTATCGCCAGATGGCGTAACTAATAATAAGCTTTTCTGAGCTGCAAGCGTTTCGCTCTTTAATCCATATTTTTCTGCTACCTCTAATGCCTTTAAGCTTACTGATTCAAACCGATATCTAATAGATCTATCATCCAAGGCATTTGCCAATTCTTCAATAAATTTCTGTTTTATTACATTTCTATTATGGGTTGGCTGTGTAAAAATTAAAACCATATCAAGATCTCTAATCTTATCAAGGCGAATCAGTCCATCTTTGGCTAAAGATACCCCTGAACCT
>CAZTIQ010000035.1:0-3427 GCA_964613735.1 uncultured Planctomycetia bacterium
GAGTCTGGGCAGTGTCTCAGTCCCAGTGTGGCTGACCATCCTCTCAGACCAGCTATCCGTCGTAGCCTTGGTGAGCCATTACCTCACCAACAAGCTGATAGAAAGCGAGCTCATCTTCAAGTGACAGGCCTTGCGGTCCCTGCCTTTGACCTCGACCCCATGCGGGGTTGTGGTCTTATTCGGTATTAGCATTCCTTTCGGAATGTTGTCCCAAGCTCGAAGGTAGATTACTCACCCGTTACTCACCCTTTTGCCACTATCCCGCCCTTTCTACCTCGAAGCATAACTTCGAAGCAGAAAGGGCGGGATCGTTCGACTTGCATGCCTTATCCACGCCGCCAACGTTCGTTCTGAGCCAGAATCAAACTCTCCAAAAATATTTGACATAACTCGAACCCGTTCATTTGGCTATTTAGTTTACAAAGAGCGAAAAAAAGAAGGGCCTATAGACGATGCCCTTCAAAACATCCTCCCTACACAATATATATTCTATATTATCAAGGAATGATTCTCATAATTTAGGTAATTATGAATTATATCACACAACTAAACTATGTCAAGCAGTAATTTAAGAAATCTTAAGCTTTAAATATAACCTTTAAAAACCGTGTCTTACCCACTCTTATCCTGTATTCTTTATTAGATTCAAATGGCTCTACAATGGAGCCTACTATGCCCCCATTTAGTTCGATTGCCTTCTGCTTAACTAGTCTTCTATATTCACCCTTACTAGAACAAAGACCTTCGACTACTAAAAAATCTCCAAGTTGAACATTGGACTGGAAGGATTTCTCTTTTAATTTCAATGTCGCAAATGGATCTCTTTTTTCAAACTTATTCTCAAAATCATTCTGAGCTATATCTGCAGCCTTTGTGCCGTGGTATTGTAAAACTATAATATTGGCCAACTTTTTCTTCGCATGCATAGGATGTAGCCTTTTCACTTCTTCTAAATCTATGTCCGTAAGAAGCTCGTAATAATTGAGCATATTCTCGTCATCTATTGACATTATTTTACCAAACATCTCTCCTGGTAATTCATTTATACCTATATGATTACCAAAAGACTTACTCATCTTCTGGGTACCGTCAAGTCCGACAAGAAGCGGCATCGTTATTACTGCCTGCGGCTCCTGGCCATAATCCTTTTGGATCTCGCGGCCTAAGAGTAAATTAAACTTCTGATCTGTGCCACCCAGTTCTACATCAGCTTTTAGCTCTACAGAATCATATGCCTGTAAAAGCGGGTACATAAATTCCAAAAGACTTATGTTTTTCCCGCTCTTATACCTCTGGTTGAAATCCTCTCTTGCGAGAAGCTGTGAAACAGTGCTGTGCGAAGTAAGCTCCAATGCATCTTTAAGACTCAATGGATCAAGCCATTTGCTGTTAAAGACGACTTTTGTCTTTTTCTCGTCGAGTATCTTAAAGACCTGCGCCTTATAAGTCTTTGAGTTCTCCTTTACCTCTTTTTCTGTCAGGCGGTTTCGTACCTCGCTTCTGCCAGTAGGGTCTCCTATCATGCCTGTAAAGTCTCCGATAAGAAAGACCACCTTGTGGCCAAGGTCCTGAAAATGCCTGAGTTTTCTCAAAAGCACAGTATGCCCCAGGTGTATATCCGGCGCGCTCGGGTCAAACCCTGCCTTTACCACAAGAGGCTTGCCCCTCTCCAGCTTCGAAATAAGCTCCTTCTCAGAGATAATCTCGACTGTGCCACGTCTAATCGTGTCTAACTGTTTTTGTATATCCATATCCTCTTAATCCCCCTAATTCTAACCTGCCGAATCTAACCAGGTTAGAATTGGCAGGTTTATTCCTTCTTCTTCAGGCTAAGTCCGATCTTTCGTTCTGTCTCGTCCACCTTCGCTACAATAGCTGTGACTTTGTCGTCGACCTTGTATATCTCTTCCAGCTTCTGCGAAGGTTCCAGCCCGAGCTCAGACACATGCACCAGGCCTTCGAGTTCCTTCTCAAGTTCCACAAAAAATCCAAAGCTCGCAACCTTGGTAATGGCGCCTTCTACGCTTGTCCCCAGGCTGTATTTTTTTACGATCTCAGGCCATGGATCAGTCGTGATCTGCTTTATGCCTAAAGAGATCCTCTGGCTATCAGAATCCACTGCCAGTATCATCACCTCAAGCTTCTGCCCTTTCTTTAAAAACTCCTTGGGGTGATTGATCTTCCTGGTCCAGGACATATCACTGACATGCACAAAACCCTCTATACCACCTTCTATTTCAATAAACGCGCCATAGTCAGTCAGATTCCTCACCTTGCCTTCAGCGCGCGTGCCTGCAGTGAATTTTTCCTTTATCTCTATCCATGGATTTGCCTCTATCTGCTTTATTCCCAACGCTATCTTTTGCTTCGCGCTATCAACGCTCAAGACCAGCGCCTCTACTGCATCACCAATAGCAAGCACATCCCCGGGATTATTGATCCTTGTCGTCCAGGAAAGTTCAGACACATGCACCAGGCCCTCCAGGCCTTTTTCAAGTTCAACAAATGCGCCATAAGGCATGATATTAACAACCTTGCCTTTGATCTTTGCGCCGATCGGATATCTGCCTTCAGCGCCTTTCCACGGACTCTCTGTCTTCTGCTTCAAGCCAAGTGACACCTTCATACTGCTAGTGTCAAAATTTAATACCATCACCTCTATGGTATCGCCTATAGCCAGCACTTCGCTTGGATGAGAAATCCTGCCCCAGCTCATATCAGTGATATGCAAAAGCCCGTCAATGCCGCCGAGATCCACGAACGCGCCAAAGTCAGTTATATTTTTCACGACTCCCTTGCGCAACTCGCCGACATTTATCTCGGTGACCAGCTTCTTCTTGGCCTCGTCTCTTTCCTCGGACAATGCGTCCTTTCTTGAAATAACAATGTTCTTCCTGGGCTTGTTCATCTTTACGATCTTAAACTTCAGGGTCTGGTTCATAAGCTGATTGACATTACCAAAGCCTTTCAGCGCTACAAGCGACGCTGGCAGAAACGCCTCGATGCCGACATCCACCATGAGCCCGCCTTTTACCTTGCGCGAAACCCTGCCCTCTATAAAATCTCCTTCTTTATACCTCGCCACGATCTTTGTCCAGCCCTGCGCCTTTTCCGCCTTGAACTTGGAGACGACGATCATGCCGTCTTCGTTTTCCTTGGACTCCACAAAGACTTCAAACTCGTCTCCCATCTTTATGTCTCCAAGGTTTTTAAACTCCGCGCGCGATATAATGCCTTCGGATTTATAACCAAGGTCAATATACACATCCTTTGCGCCCAGGGCTATTACCTTCCCCTTTACTATATCCCCTTCGCTTATCTTGCGAAAAGTCGCTTCATACATCGCTGCCATATCCATTGTCTCTTCTGTCTTTTCTTTGGGTTCTGTTTCGTTTACCATTGTTTGAATTACCTTCCTTTCGTTAGA
>CAZTIQ010000035.1:3527-10908 GCA_964613735.1 uncultured Planctomycetia bacterium
TTATTTTTTTTGTAACCTTTTTTACCATCTCATCCGGCGTTGACGCGCCGCTTACTACACCACAAGATCTCTTTTTAAAAAACCACTTTTTCTTTATCTCTTTCTCTGTCTCGATGTGATGACTATCCACCCCGCTTTCCCTGCAGATCTGATAAAGTCTCCTGGTGTTGGCGCTATCCTTGCCGCCGACCACCATCATTACATCGCATTCTTTCAGGAATTTCTTTGCCAGCGCCTGCCTCTGGGCAGTGTCGCTACAAATCGTATTAAATATCCTTGCCTCACTAAAGTCCTCTTTTAATATATCAAAAATCCCTCTGAGGTAATTATCCTTGCTCTGTGTCGTCTGCGACACAAACGCGACCTTCTTACCACTCCCGGACCCGGGTCGACCCGACCCGGGTCCGGGAGTGGTTCTGGTCAGGCTCAACAACGCCTTCACCTCAGGATGCTTTTTATCGCCTATTACAATGACATCATACCCTTTTGACTTCAGATCCTTGACTATATTATGCGCATTCTTTACAAAAGGGCATGTTGCATCCACCAGGGCCAGCTTTTTCTTTTTTATCTTATTTACTATTTCAATAGGCGCGCCATGAGACGATATTATTATAGTGCCGGACCTTGCGTCAATAATATCCTTTATTACCTTTAGTCCTTTTTTTGAAAGAGCGCCTACTACCTGGGGATTGTGGATAATAGACCCCAGTGAATAAATATTTTTTGAACCCTTTGAAGAGGCGAGCGTCTTTTCTGCTATCTTTATCGCTCGCTTCACCCCAAAACAAAATCCTGAATGATTAGCTACTCTGACTCGCATCTCTCTTTAGCCCGGTAATCGCCTTCATCATAGCCTCAGCGACCTGTATATACCGCTCTCTTCTATTAGCTGACAGCTACTTAAATAGAATCTCTTATTTTTTTCGCTTTCCTAAGCAGCCTCAACAGCTCCGCGCTGTTATTTCTCTCCAATGCCTTCTCTATCTTTGTCAGTTCTTTCTTTAGCGCATCGATATCTTTAGCGATATTTTTCCTGTTCGTAATAAAAATATCTCTCCACAGCTCTGGCTTGCCAGAAGCGATCCGAGTAGTGTCCTTGAAGCCTCCTGCCGCAAGGCGCAGATCCTTTTTAGCGCAAGCATTGGAAAGCGCCACGCTGGCTGCATGAGGAAGATGGCTCAGCGCTGAAAGCGCCTTGTCATGTTTCTTGAGACTCATTACTTCTACCTTCATACCTAATTTCCCCCAGAACCTTTTTAGTTTGCTCAACGCCGCTTTATTGGTCTTTCCTGTCCTGGTCAAAATACAATGCGCGCCCTTAAACAAATCCTTGTCTATATGATCCAGGCCTGATCTTTCAGAACCAGCCAAAGGATGAGAGCCAAGGAAACTTATGCCAGCCGGCAAACAGCCTTCTATGCTCTTGACTATCACCTCTTTTGTGCTGCCTGCATCAGTAAGTATTGCTCCTTTTTTAAGGCATGGTAAGATCTTTTTTGCTATATCTATGATCTTTAAAACAGGCGCTGTAAGAATAACAAGATCTGAATCCTTTACTCCTTTTTTCAGATCCAGCGTGGCTGAGTCGACTATACCCAATGTCCTGGCGCGATCAATAGTAGTTTTGCGCCGCGACACCCCGACTACTTCCCCTGCCAATTTTTTCTTCTTTATGGCAATGGCGAGCGACCCGCCGATCAACCCGAGACCGATAATTGTTACACGATTAAATAATTTCATTTCAGCTTTCAGCTTTCAGCTGTCAGCTGCTGAAGGCTGATGGCTGAAGGCTACTTTACAATTCCCGCCCCACCGCCTCCGCGACCGGGCCGAGCTCCTTCATCATCTCATCGAATTTCTTCGGCAAAAGCGACTGCGCGCCGTCAGAAAATGCATCCTCCGGACTATTATGCACCTCTACCATCAACCCATCTGCGCCTGCTGCTATTGCTGCCATTGACATGGCGCTCACCAGATCCCATTTGCCTGTGCCATGACTGGGATCCACTATAACAGGGAGATGACTCAGTTTCTTTATCAGCGGCACTGCATTCAGGTCCAGGGTGAATCTTGTCTCGTCCTCAAATGTCCTTATGCCTCTCTCGCACAGAATACAATTAAAGTTTCCGTTTGCAAGTATATATTCTGCTGACATCAAGAGCTCTTTTACTGTAGCTGAGATGCCCCGTTTCAAAAGCACTGGCTTTTTACAGAGTCCGACCTCTTTTAAGAGATTAAAATTCTGCATGTTCCTTGCGCCTACCTGAAGTATATCAGCATATCTCTCGACCAGCTCGACCTCTCTTGTATCCATGACCTCAGTTACGATCTTAAGGCCTGTTTTCTTTTTTACCTCCATGAGGTACTTGAGCCCTTCTTCGCCCAGTCCCTGGAAGCTGTAAGGAGATGAACGCGGCTTGAATGCCCCTCCCCTTAACACCGTGGCTCCTGATTTCTTTACTGCCTTTCCAATATACATGAGCCCATCCAGATTCTCAACAGAACACGGCCCTGCCATCATCACGATCTTTTTTCCGCCTATCTTGATCCCATCCACATCTATTACGCTGGACTTTCCTTTAAACTCGCGCGCGACCAGTTTGTAAGGCTTGAGTATAGACATTACCTTTTCAACGCCAGGATATGCCTCTAATGGCTGTACGCGGACTATATCCTCTTCTCCAATAATGCCTATGATGGTGCGCTCAACACCCTGCGAGACCATTACCTTCAGGCCGAGCTTCTTGACCTTTTCAATTATATGGTCGATATCTTTCTTAGTAGCGTCAGGCCTTAAGACTATAATCATAAAGACTCCTTCAGTGCCTTAATAAATCTCTTATTCTCTTTCTCTGTCCCTGTAGTAACGCGCAAAAACGTATCCATGCCCCATGCCTTCATGCCCCGGACAATAACGCCTTTTTTCAATAACTTCTTGCAGGCTAAGGATGCGTCTTTCCCGACCTCAAACACCACGAAATTAGTAACGCTCGGTATGTACCTCAACCCCATCTTTTTAAATTCAGAATAGAAAAATTTCCTGGCTAAAGAGGTCATCCTCTTTGTCTTTAATAAAAATTTCTTGTCCTTTAATGCACCTATTGCCGCGGCCTGCGCTAATGAATTTACATTAAACGGGTCTCGCACAGCTTCCATGTATTTTATTGTCTCCGGGCTCGAGACTCCATATCCTATCCGCAACCCTGCAAGGCCGTATGATTTTGAAAAAGTCCTTGTCACGATCACCCTTTTAGAAATATAATCCAGGCCATTCGGATAATCCATTTCTTCCACATAATCAAAGTAGGCCTCGTCTATAAAAACTATTACCTGCTCTGGCAGGCCCTTGAGAAATGTCTCAAGCTCTATCCTGGAAACATATGTGCCATTCGGATTGTCAGGATTTGCAATAAAGACTATCCTGGTCTTGCCGGTTACCTCCTGCCTCATCGCCTTCAGGTCATATTTAAAATATCTTGTCGGGACCTTTTTTATCCTTGCGCCCTGTATCTGTGAAGCGAGTTCATATATTAAAAAAGTAGGATACGCCACTATCACCTCGTCGCCTTCATCTACAAACGCGCGAAGCGCTAGTGTTATAATCTCGTCTGAGCCATTGCCAAACACGAGTTGATTTTCTTTTACCTTTAATTTCTTGGCAAGGGCCTGGCGTAGATAAAAGCAGCTCGACTCTGGATACCTGTTGATGTTCTGCAGCCTCTTTTTTATTGCAGAGACCGCCTTTGGAGACGGGCCAAAAGGATTTTCATTAGAGGCGAGCTTGATCACGTCTTTCAGGCGCAGCTCTCTCTTGACCTCTTCGATAGGCTTGCCTGGCTTGTATGGTTTTATGTTGAGTATAGCTTTACGTGGTTGCATAATAAAATCCTATGTCCCTGACGGGTACGATCCCAGCAACTTAAAAAACGTACAATGTTTCTGCAGTCCTTTAAGCGCGCGTTTTACATCCGGATTCTGATAGTGTCCGACCATGTCAACAAAGAAGTAATACGCCCATACCTTTTTCTTTGAAGGCCTGGACTCTATCTTGGTAAGATTTACCTTATTTTTCTTAAAAGGCACAAGCATATCATGTAAGACACCGACCCTGTCTTTACAGGAAAACACAATGGATGTCTTGTCATTCTTTGTAGGCGCTGGCGCATGCTGTCCTATGATAAGAAAACGCGTTATGTTATGCACGTTGTCTTCTATGTCTCTTGCAAGAACCTTGAGCTTATATTTCTCCGCCGCCAATATGCTTGCAATCGCAGCTGAATTCTTTTCCTTTGCAGCGATCTCAGCGGCCCTGCTTGTGGCAGAGACCTCTACGAGTTCCACACCATACAAATTCGCATCCAGCCAGCTTCTGCACTGGCCAAATACCTGAGGATTCGAATACACCCTCTTTATAGACTTCATATTGCACCTTGCCATAAGATTATGCGAGATCTCTAAAAGCACCTCAGAACATATTTTTAACTCAGATGATATAAACATGTCCAGCGTATGGCTCACAGCGCCTTCTGTGGAATTTTCTATCGGCACTACTCCATAGTCAGACCTTGAAAGCTCCACATCTCTGTAGACCTCTGTGATGCTGTGACATGGAGAATATTTTACCTGGCTTCCGAATTTCTTTATGGATGCGAGATGCGTGAATGTCGCCTCTGGCCCGAGATAGGCTATGGTCAGGCTCTTTTCCAGAGCAAGGGACCCTGACATGACCTCTCGATAAATCGCCTTGAGCGCCTTATCAGGAAGGGGGCCTTTGTTTTTATTCGATATATTTTTATAGATCTGAGTCTCCCTATCAGGCGCATACACGCCCTCACCAGACTTTTCCTTTAATTTCCCGACCTGCTTGACCACAGACGCCCTCTCGTTCAGTAAGGAAATTATCTGATCATCCACTGTGTCTATCTTTTTACGAAGACTGGACAGCTTCATCTTTACCCTCCGTATATACCACTCCCGACCCGGGACCGGGGGTGGTTTCTTCTTCTTTTCTCAGGTGTTCAGGCAATTCGATGTCTTGTTCTGTAATATTAAACTCTTCGAGTTTTGGTAACTCCTCAAGTGAATTCAGGCCAAAATACTGTAAAAACTCCTGCGAGGTGCCATAGAGTATAGGCCGGCCCACTGTATCTCTTCTTCCTGTGATCCTTACCAGACTCTTTTCTATAAGCGTCTTTAGTACGCCGTCTACATTAACTCCTCTTATTGTTTCGATCTCAGGTTTTGTGGCCGGCTGCTTATATGCGACTATTGCCAGCGTCTCTAAACTAGGGCCGCTGAGCCTGTCTGCTCCAGATGTCTTGTATAGCTTCTTAAGCCATGAGGCAAGCGATGGATCAGTAGTTATCTGATAACCACCCGCGATCTCTTTTATCCTGAATGCGCGGCTTGCGTCTTCATACTCTTTTGAGAGTTCTGAGATGACATCTTTTATATCCTGGGCCTTGAATTCATCCAGCACGCCATTTATCTCATTCAAAAACAATGGCTTGTCGCTTACAAAAAGCATTGCCTCTATTATATTCTTGGCCTGGTCTCTGTGCATAAATAAGCTTTCGGCTTTCAGCTATCAGCTGCTGAAGGCTCATTTTACTCCACCCTCAACCTGTGTTTCTCATTCCGTATTACTTCGATCTCAGAAAAACTGTGGTTCTGGACTACTATGATCTCCTTCAACCTTATAAGCTCAAGCACTGCTAAAAATGTTGCAATAATCTCTGCCTTATTCCTGCACTTTTTAAAGATCTCTGACAGATGCAAGAGAGAAGTGTTGACCAGTATATGCAAAAGGTCATGCACTTTTTGCTCTACAGTAAATTCATCCTTTACGATGTCCTGAAAGACCTCTTTCGGGACATCCTTCAGCACCTTTGTAAGCGCTGTTATGAGGTCAAACAGACTTGCCTCAAAGAATTTCTCTTCAGGCTCCCCTTCAAATGCGCTAGCCCTGGTAAACATCTTTTTACGCTGGCCTTCGAGATCCTGCAACACCCCTGCAACCTCCTTGAATTTCTTATATTCAAGGAGCCGCCTCACAAGCTCTTCCCTTGGATCCTCTTCTTCCTCTGGGAGCAGTTCCTTTTCTTCTGGCGGGAGGAGCATCTTGCTCTTTATATGTATGAGCGTGGCTGCCATGACCAAAAACTCCCCTGCAATATTAAGGTCCAACATACGCATTAATTCAATATATTCAAGGTATTGCTCAGTTACATCGGCTATAGGTATATCGTATATATCTATCTCGCTCTTTTTAATAAGATACAAAAGTAGATCCAGCGGCCCTTCAAATACATCGAGTTTTACTTTATATGACATATTTCTTCGTATTACCACTCCCGGACCCGTCCGCCTAAGGCGGACGGGTCCGGGAGTGGTCAGTTATATCAATCCTACTCGTTTCCTCACTCCAGCCATTGTCTCAGATGCGACTTTGCTCGCTTTTTTCGCACCCTCGACTAAGATCTCCTCGATCTTGCCTTTATCCTTTAAAAGCATCTCTCGCTTCTTCCTTATGTCAGATAAATAATCTGAAACAGCTACGGATAGGTCCTTCTTGCACTGTGTGCATCCCTTTTTTGCATTTGTGCAATAATCATAGACCTCTCCAGCGTCTGCTTTTTTAAGCAACTTATAATACGCGTACAGATTACACTCATCTGGATGACCCTTGTCCAGAAGCTTTATTCTCTTTGGATCAGTAAACATCTGGCTGCACTTCTCTTCTATGACCTCGGGTGAATCGCCAAGCGCTATAAAATTCCCATAGGACTTCGACATCTTTCTTCCGTCTATGCCAAGGAGCTTTGGTATCTTTGTGAGGAGCGGTTTTATCGTCTTAAAGTCATCACCGTAAAGATTATTAAACTTTTGCGCAATGTCATTTGTCAGCTCGATGTGCGGCAGCTGATCCTGACCCACAGGCACTGCATCTGCCTTATACAACAAAATATCCGCTGCCTGCAAAACCGGGTAGCCTAAAAATCCGTATGTATGCAGCTTACGGGTAGATAACTCTCGAAGCTGCTCCTTATAAGTCGGGCACCTCTCCAGCCATCCCAGCGGCACAAAGTTCGAGAACACCATGTAGAGCTCCAGATGCTCTTTAACATGTGACTGGACAAAGATAGCGCTCTTTTTTGGATCCACGCCGCTTGCTATCCAATCTGCCGCGCATTCTATTGCATACTGCGGGAGCTTTGATGGATCTTCATACTCGCTCATCAATGCATGCCAGTCAGCGATCATGAAAAAGCACTCATACTCCTTCTGCAAAGCGACCCAATTCTCAAGCGCGCCAAATAAATGTCCCAGGTGCAGCGGACCAGTCGGCCGCATGCCGCTCAAGATGCGTTTAGTCATA
>CAZTIQ010000036.1:0-3566 GCA_964613735.1 uncultured Planctomycetia bacterium
CTAACCAGGTTAGATTAACATAAGTGTCTGAGATTGTCAACCTAGCTCAGTTGACACTCTATTATTAGTATGCTATACTTTTATATTACAATAAGGAGAAAACAAAATGGATATTTTAACACTCCGTAGATTCAAGATGCACCTTAGCATGCATAAGGTCAAGATCATCATAACCTTTGCAGTCACCGCGCTTCTAATATTATCCGTATGGGGCTTATCAAGTTTGGAATCCTTCTATCGTCATCTCACCATTGCACAAATGCCTATAACCCTGCTTTTATCAGGAGTCCATGCTGGTATATTTGTATTTATGTACATGATATTCCTGCGAGGCGGATTCGCGAAGATCAAACAAACAACGATAAAAGGTCAAAAAGTAAATATACACTGGAATGATGTTATTGGCATAGACGAGGCAAAAGAAGAGGCGTGGGAAGTGGTGCAGTTGATAAAAGACCGCACACGGGTTCTTAAGATCGGTGGAAGAATATTGCGCGGACTTCTGATGGTAGGGCCTCCGGGCTGCGGAAAGACATATCTCGCGAAGGCCATTGCTACAGAAGCAAACATCCCTTTTATATCCATGTCAGGAAGTGAATTTACTGAGATATTTGTAGGCGTGGGCGCTTCCCGCGTAAGAAAACTATTTAAAAGAGCGCAGAATCTTGCGTATGGATACGGGGCATGCATTGTATTTATAGACGAGCTGGACGCCATAGGCAGGGCGCGCTCGTTCAGTCATATGGGCGGAGGCCAGGAGACAAACGCGACACAGAACCAGCTCCTTGTAGAAATGGACGGCCTGAAAGAAAAAGATTTTAACGTCATTGTAATAGGCGCGACAAACGCAGCAGAAGGCGTGCTGGACACAGCGCTCTTAAGACCTGGAAGGTTTGACAGAAAGATCTATATTGACAGGCCGAGTCTCGAAGGAAGAGAAAAAGTCTTTGAATATTATCTTAAAAAAGTAAACTATGATAAAAATATCGACATAGGCAGGCTCGCGCGAAAAGCAGTCTATAAAACACCCGCTGAAATCGACAATATAATAAAAGAAGCTGCTCTTATAGCTACGAGAAACAAAAAAGATACAGTAAGTCATAAAGAGATATCTGAGGCAATGGAACGCATTGACATGGGATTAAAGCACAAGAAACAGATGACAAAGGAAGAACGAGAGATGGTGGCCTTCCATGAATCAGGCCACTTGGTGACAATGTATATACTGCACCCTACTGACGATGTATTTAAGGCTTCTATCATCTCGCGCAAAGAAACACTGGGCGCGGTATACGCCCAACCCAGAGAAGAGTTATACACGCGAAATAAAGAAAGACTCCTTGCAGATATACAAGTTAAGCTTGGCGGCTATGTGGCTGAAAAGAAAAGATTTGGCACTACAAGCGATGGCGTAGCATCTGATTTTAATGGCACAATGAAATTAGCGCACGTAATGGTCTGGAAGGTTGGCATGAGCGAGGCCGGCTATGTAGGCGACTATACTGTAATCCCTGAATCCCAGATATCTGAAAAGCTAAAAGAAAAACTAAATACAGAAACAAGCAAGATAATAGATACCTGCCTAAAAAAAGTTGAGGAACTCTTAGATAAAGAATGGAAAATAGTAGAAAGATTCGTCAAGGAGCTGCTCAAAAAGGAAGAATTGGAATACGACGAGATAGAAGCAATATTCAAGGAATACGGCAAAAATCATTATTCTAAGCCTGCATGAACATCCGGCCATTTAAAGTCTTAGCCCTGCTTCTATTTTTAATCCCCTTGTATTCATGTACCCCGGCAACATACTCAAAAGAAAAGGTAAAAGAATCTGTAATAAATCTCTGTAAAGATGAATATGACCTGGATGTAGAGGTAAAGATCATTGGCTCTACATTGGGCGTCTATATCCCTATAGAAGGCCTTGTGGACAAAGATTTAAAACTTGATACAAAGGCGGGAGAAAAGATCGAAGACGTTGCCCTCTCTATACACAGGGTGATCATGAGCACTGACAAGCCTTTGAAATTCTATATCCTCACTGCAAGGGACACAGAGACCATCGGAGCCGAATTCGTACTTACGGGATACGTATATGATGTCGTGCGCGTACGCCTCTTGGATATATCCAGGGGCGAGTATCATAAAAGGATCTTAAGAGACTTTAAATTCAATCCTATTATCGCCGGAGAAATGAAAGTAAGAGAGCTCTTTGATCTACTCAATCAAAATGCTCCTGGAATTCAACAAGCTAAGCCCTTGTTCTATCCTATATTTGTAATAGGTATACCTGACAGCCAAAAGATAGACATCATAGATATAAAAGCAAAGGAGCTTTCAGACCAGGAAGCGCTCTTCTATGTCAGGACAAAAGAATACTATGTCCCTTTCTCAGGGTTTGAAGTATACAAGGCGATCTTTCCATCAGGCTTTATCAATGAGTACCTCATCCTTACAAATCTCTCGATGTTTCCAAATCCCATAAAGGAGATCGTCTCAAAGCATTTCTACACAGGCACTGAAATAAGGCAGAGGAGCATAGAGACAACTTATGCCCAATATAAGGATCTGGGTTATACTGGAACAGATGGACTCCCTAAGAAAGATCTGGACGAAGGCTGGTTCCTGGCAAGGCAGATTGGACGAAGGATCAAGATGCTTTTCGAAGAAGACAAAAGGCTTAAGCAGCGGTTCTCTGTCCAGAGTTCTGATGGCACAAGAGACAATAAAATATTAACGTTCAAATTCGACATAAGAGCGAATGAACCCTCTATCGACGATAACCAAGTAATATTCTCCGGGATCTTAGAGCTTGCTGCAAAGGTATTTCACAGGTATTCCTTTGAGGACTTTGAAGGCGTAGAGCTTATAGACATCCAACCTGGCGGGGCAGGGCTTTATCTATCAAAAAATGATTTGGAACTATTTAGGCGGGGCCGTATAAAGATAGAAGACCTTATATAATCCTGACCTTCTTCCCTTCTATCTTAAGTCTTCCTTCCACGAAAAGCTGTATTACCTTTGGATAAAGCTTGTGCTCTTCTTTATGTATGGCCTGCGCAAGACTCTCCTCAGTATCATCCTCTGTCACCTTGATAGCTCCCTGTAATATTATTGGTCCTGCATCCATATCCTGTGTCACAAAGTGAACAGTAGGCCCAGTCACCTTGACACCATATTCAAACGCATCCTTTATTCCTTGTGTCCCTTTAAATGAAGGCAGAAGCGCAGGGTGTATATTTAAGATCTTATTCTTGTATTGATTTATAAAATCAGCTGAGATAAGCCTCATGTACCCAGCAAGGACGATTAGATCTATCTTTTCCTTCTTAAGATTCTTTATAATCTCTGCTTCAAAATCCTCTTTTGATTTAAAATCTTTTCTTTCTACAATAAGAGTCTTTATCCCTGCCTTTTTAGCTCTCTCCAATGCAAGACATGACGGGACATCTGAGACCACAAGTTTCAAATCTGCCTTTATGTCTCCTCTTTTGTGCGCGTCTATTATGGCCTGCAAATTTGTCCCGCTACCCGAACAAAACACCGCGATATTCATAGCCCCTCCAGAA
>CAZTIQ010000036.1:3666-6944 GCA_964613735.1 uncultured Planctomycetia bacterium
TAGGTAAGCGCGCCTTCTATCTTCTTAAGTATACTTTCCTTAGACGCCACGCCTACGATCCTTGTAAACTCTTTACCGTCCTTAAACAATATGATCGTGGGTATATTCATTACGCCAAACTTCGTGGCTATCTCCATTGCATCGTCTATGTTTAATTTTGCTACCTTGCACTTTCCATTATACTCATTACTTATCTCATTCACAATAGGCGCGATCATCTTGCATGGCATGCACCACGTAGCCCAGAAATCTACAAGCACTGGTTTGTCTGAATCTAAAACCTCTTTCTTAAAATTATCTTTTGTCAATTCCAGCATATTCCCTCCTATAGTTGTATGATGCACTTTGTTGGACACTTTTCAGCGCATAACTTCAGCACTGCCTCGCCATCCACCTTGCTATAATCTAATCTTGATAGATTACACTCTACTATAAATGCGCCCTTAGAGAGTTTCTCGCAGATTTTACAGCCTATACATCCGGCCTTGCAAGCATTCTTTACAAAAACTGCTTTGTCTTTAGAAAGACACTTGATATAGTATTTATCTATATTATTTTCTAATGAAATGATCTTCTTAGGACATGCCTCTATACACTTGCCGCATGATGTACATTTCCCGGGATCAACTACTGGCACGCCATCTGCGCCCATATGAATTGCATCAAATGGACACGAGCTTACACAATCTCCAAATCCAAGACAACCAAAATTACAAAGTTTCTGACCCCCTGCGATCAGATTGGCAGCAGTGCATGTCCTTACACCAGCATATAAATATTTATCCTTTGCTTTGTTTCCCCCTCCGCATCTTACACGCGCGACCTTTCTTATTAAAGGGCTTTTCTCCACGCCTAAGATCTCTGCTATCTTACTGTATGTCTCTTCCCCGCCCGGAGGACAACTCGTTAAGCTGGCATCTCCTTTTGTAATGGCCTCGGCAAGCCCGGCACAACCTGCCTTGCCACAGGCGCCGCAATTTGCGCCAGGCAAGGCGCCAAGTATCTTCTCTATGCGCGGGTCTAGCTCTACCTTAAATATCCTGGAGGCAAAGGCAAGTCCAAGCCCAAATACTATTCCCATTGTCGACATTACGATTATAGGTATCATTATATTAAAACAATATTTTTCTCGACTCTGCTCGAAGAATATTGTTCGAGCGAAGTCGAGAACATCAGAATCTAAATCCGCTAAAACCCATAAATGCCATAGACATTAAAGACGCTACGATAAACGCTATAGCCATGCCCTTCATAGGACGCGGCATGTCACAGAGTTCAAGCCTCTCGCGTATCCCTGACATAAAAAGCAATACTATTGTAAATCCTACGCCTGCGCAAAAACCCTGTGTCACACAAAATATAAGCGCCTTTACCACATTATCAGCGCTCTTAAGAAACATCTCGCTATTTAATATTGCCACTCCAAATACAGCGCAGTTCGTCGTGATCAGGGCCAGATATATCCCGAACACCCTGTATAATGCCGGGCTGAATTTTTGTATAAACATCTCTATCAACTGGACAAAACTCGCTATTACGAGGATAAAGGACAAGGTCCTGAGGTATTCTATGTGGAATGGCTTTAATAAAAAAATATATACCGCCCAGGTAATGATAGAAGATGCTGTCATTACAAACGTCACAGCCAGGCCCATATAAAATGCAGGCTCAGTCTTTTTTGAAACGCCTATAAAAGGACACAGACCCAGAAATTTTGAAAGGACAAAATTATTTATAAATATGACGCTTATGCCGATCATGAAAAGCTGATTTAATTCCATCTTATTTCTCCGTCATGTAATTCACAATACCTATGAGAACCCCTATTACAAGCAAAGCACCCGGTGCTAAGATAAATAAAAGCGCCGGCTCAAAACTCTTTACGATCACAAGGCCTAAGACAGTCCCGTTTCCAAACACCTCTCTTATTGCAGATATCAGGACAAGCGCCAGTGTAAAACCAATGCCCATGCCAAGGCCGTCAAAGATCGACTTTACTACTCCATGCCTTGATGCAAATGCCTCTGCCCTGCCTAAGACAATGCAGTTTACTACAATAAGTGGGACAAATATGCCTAATGATTTTGAAAGCGCAGGAAAATATGCCTTCATGATTAATTCCACTATAGTAACAAATGTCGCGATTATTACAATAAAACACGGGATCCTTATTTTTTTAGGTATAAGATCTCTCATGCTAGAGACGATTATATTTGAACCTAGCAGTACAAATGTAGCTGCTATGCCCATGCCAAATCCATTCACAACGCTCGTCGATACAGCCAGGGTAGGGCATAATCCCAATGCAAGCCTAAAAGTAGGATTCTCTATAAAAATACCTTTATTGAGTTCATGTAGTAATTTTTTCATTTTTTACTGATCCCGTACACCCTTGTCTTTGTATACCTATCTATCAAAGGCACCACGGCATTCATAAAAAGTATTGCATATGAAACGCCCTCTGG
The DNA here is from genome assembly GCA_964613735.1 of uncultured Planctomycetia bacterium. Taxonomy (GTDB): domain Bacteria; phylum Omnitrophota; class Gorgyraeia; order Gorgyraeales; family Gorgyraeaceae; genus JAHILY01. The sequence continues at coordinate 6,132 of CAZTIQ010000036.1, forward strand.
ATAACTGCCCCTAAGCCTTATCAAAACTGTCAAGACGCCGCATCCTATGCCAAATATGATCTTACCCTTCCGCGTAAGAGGACATGTCACATAATCAGTTGCCATAAAAAACGCGCCGAGCACTAATCCGCCTGCGAGCAGATGAAAGATAAAATCTCCATTAAAAGAACCCTCTCCTCCAAATATCCAGGCCAGAACCATAACCGTGCCTATGAAACTCGCAGGTATATGTAAGGATATTATTTTTGTGAAAATCAAAAAAAGCGCGCCGATAACCAGCGCTAATATACAAACCTCTCCTATGCATCCGCCATGGTTGCCCAGAAAAAGGTCTAAGTAGCTAAAACTCCTGGCACCCTCTTTAGCCAATGGCGTTGCGCTTGATATGGCATCAACCGCCCATTTCGGATTTTTCCATGTCGTCATATAAACAGGCCATGAGATCTGTAAGAATGTCCTTCCGACAAGCGCAGGATTGAATATATTATAACCTAGCCCGCCAAAGATCTGTTTGCCAAGAACAATACTTACGACACCTCCTACAATAGGTATCCAGAAAGGAAGTTCTGGCGGCATGCTATACGCCAAAAGCAAACCTGTCAATATTGCGCTTCCGTCTAATATAGTCTTTGGGTCTCTGTTTCTTAATTTTAAAAAGATCACCTCGCTGATAACGCAGGAAATAATAGAAATCAGCATGACTTTTAAGCTGCATAGGCCAAATATGTAAATACCTGCTGCGCCTGCCGGCAAAAGCGCAAGTATGACCAGGTACATGATCTTCCTGGCGCTAAGAGGTGATTTAATATGTGG
>CAZTIQ010000036.1:7044-10431 GCA_964613735.1 uncultured Planctomycetia bacterium
ACTACTGCCTTACTTGAAATAGTAGCTCCGGTTATGGCGTCTATGTTAGAAATGTCTATGTTTTTTACATTCACTCCTTTAAATTGCTCTGTAAAATAGGGCAAGATGTTTTTCTCTGGCTCTTTCTTTCCTGAAAATAATCCCTTTAATGCGCTTTTTAATGTCTTGTCTGACAAGATCTCTACTATCTTTGCGCCAAGGCCAGGGGTCTCATTCTGATTGAGTATCCTCACGCCTGTTATACTGCCATCTCTCTTAATGCCCACCATAGTCTCAATGACACTTGAATATCCATACTTCTTTGCAATAAATACATATCCGCTCGGCCTGTAGTTCTCGTCTTTAAAGACCTTCCAGTATCCCGCATCCCCATCTTCCACCTTCTCCAGCCTGTTGCCTACTGACTCAGGCATGACCTCTCTCAGGGCCTCTGCTTCAGCCATTTTCTTTTGCGCCTCTATCTTAGGGCGCGTAACAGTATAAACCCCTGCCAGTATAGCCGCTGCTACCAGATTCACCAGAAATAATACTAAAACAAACCTCAATATGTTTTTCATAGGTTATGTTCTCGACAAGCTCGAACAATATTCTTCGAGCTTGTCGAGAAGAATATATTATTACTTCCTTGTCTTTGCCTTTGCCAGCTTTATTAGCTGTACGAGCGGTATCCTTGATGGACACTCATAGGCACATGCGCCGCACTCAATGCAATCAAGCGGATTATACGAACCTGCTATATCAAATCTATTATTCTGCGCCCCGATACCTATCATGCATGGCATTAGTCCGGCCGGGCACCCTTCTATGCAACGGCCGCATCTTATGCAAGCTATCTCTTCTTCATGTCTAAATCTCTTATCCAATACTAAAATACCTGAGGTGCCTTTTAGTATAGGCGCGCCCAGATCAAACTGCGCAACACCTGTCATTGGCCCGCCCATTATGACCTTATGCAGATCCTTTGAATTATCAAGACCACAAAATTCTAACAGATCTCTTATAGGCGTACCTATCTTAACCTGAAGATTATTAGGATTTTTCAAAAAACTTCCTGTAACTGTAATGGTCCGCTCATAAAGCGGTTTATTAAAATACACTGCCTCATACACGCTAAAGACTGTCTGCACATTACTTACCACGCATCCTATATCAAGAGGAAGCCCTCCAGAAGGCACCTCGCGTTTCAAAAGTGTGCCTATAAGCTGTTTTTCGCCACCCTGTGGATATCGTGTATTTACCTTAACTACTTTTACCTTGCACCCAACGCCCTTCACCCTAAAGAGTGCGCTCCCTATCATCTCTATTGCATCTACCTTGTTCTCCTCAATACCTACTATTACATCCTGTACGCCGAGAGCCCTTGCCATTAGATCGATGCCATATATTATCTCCTTTGGCCTCTCAAGCATAAGGCGATGATCACATGTAAGGAATGGTTCGCACTCAGCGCCATTTATAATAAGCGTATCTATGTTTTTTCCGTGAGGCGGGCTGAGTTTTACATGTGTTGGAAATGCAGCGCCGCCTAATCCTACTATACCTGCATTTTTTACACTCTCTACGATTTCCTTACCGGACAAATTCGAAACATCCTTTGCTTCGCCAGAAAACGCTTTTATATCCTGGCCATCAGATTCAATGACTACTGCCTTACACCTCCCAATAATAGGGTGCGGCTGATCTTCTATTGAAACAACCTTGCCTGATATGCTGGAATGCAGTCTACTTGATATAAATCCTTTTGAATCAGCAATAGGCGTGCCTGCCTTGACAATATCACCCACCTTGACAACCGGCTCAGAAGGCGCGCCTGTATGCTGCGATAGAGGCAATATTACCTTCTTGGGCAAAGAGGCTATCTCTATCTTCTTGTCCCTAGTCGAACCTTTATGTTCTGGTGGATGAATAAAATTCATAGGTTACTTTATTATACAAAAATTTGGCTTACTTGACAACTTTTTTACTTCAAGTATACTTGGAGTAAGAGGTGATTTGCATGGGTGTTGGCGATTTTGGACACTGTTGCACAGATTGTCAGATCTACTGGACCTGCGAGACTAAGTGGCATAGGGGTGAGCGTCACGAAGAAAATATCTGCTGTCCTGACTGCAATCATTATAATGTATGCAAAAAGACCTCTAAGAAGAAGAAATAGCCCTGTCTTTTTTATCTCCCTTCATCAATTTCAAAAAACCTATCAGTGAAAAGATCATGCCTGTTGCGATCAATATCCAGAATTTCTGGACATGTTCAGCTATTAGAGAAGTCAAAACCATAAATAAAAGAAATCCCAGATGCATTATTATTTCTACAGAGCTAAAGATCCTGCCCCTCATGTCTTCTGACATGACTTCATGTAACAGTGTGTTGCATGAAACAGCTATTGGCGATGCGCACAGACCTATAAGCATGGCAATAAAACCTGCTATAAAAAAACCGGGGTAGAGCCTTAACAAGACGGCAAATGACATGACAACAACTCCTGTAAACATGAGCCCTGTATTTATCACCCGTTTTTTACAAAACCTGCTCCCGAATCTACCATAGGCTATAGAGCCGAAAAATAACCCGGTCCCCAGGAACATCGCCAAAAACCCCAGATGTTCTGTTGAAGACCTGAGCGTCTCCTGGACGAAGACTATTATAATAATATAGACAGAACCAACCCCTGCCATTATTAAAGAAAGGGTATTTGCTACCATTCTTATATCTTTATGCCCCTTTAGATACAACAACCCTTCCTTTATGTCTCCAAGGACTGTCTTTTTTATCAATTTCCTAAATTTCTCTCTTACACCTGTCATTGGCTTCCTGAATCTCAATGCAACAGATGACAACATAAGCGCCGAGATAAAAAATGTGGCGGAGTCCACATAAAACCCGCCCTTTGCCCCTAACCACGCTACCAACAGACCGCCAAATCCATATCCAACTATTGTAGCTATCATCATGGTAGTAGAGGTCAGTGAGTTCGCAAGTAGAAGTCTGTCCTTATGCACAATGTCAGGGATTATAGCGAGCTTTGCTGATACAAAAAATCTTGTAAAAGAAAAGATGATAAATACAAGTATATAGATAGGCACCATGCTTTTAGAATATATAATGACGATTGGCATTAAAAAGACAAGTACCCCTCTAATCAAATCAGAAAAAATCATAATATGTTTTCTATTCCATCTATCTACATATATACCAGCTATTGGTCCTATAAGAAAAACAGGGATGATTGTGAAGGAAAGTAGCTTTGCAAGCTCTATGGTAGAACCAGGCGTACGGCTATATACAAGGCCTATCAGGGCCATCTGATTAAGCCTGTCCCCAAAATTAGATATGATCTGGGAAGCCCACAGAAGTGAAAAATCTTTGTCTTTAAGAAGATCGCGGATT
>CAZTIQ010000037.1:0-6292 GCA_964613735.1 uncultured Planctomycetia bacterium
TGCTTCAAAAACCTCACATCATTCTCGTAAAAAAGCCGTATATCATCTATGCCGTGCTTGAGCATGCAGATTCTGTCAATGCCCATGCCAAATGCAAAGCCAGTATATTCTTTAGGGTCTATCTTTACCATCTCTAAGACCCTGGGGTTTACCATGCCTGCGCCCAGGACCTCGAGCCATCCCTTATAAGAACACACCCTGCATCCTTTTCCCCCGCAGATAAAACACGATATATCTATTTCAGCAGATGGCTCTGTAAACGGGAAAAAGTGAGGCCTGAACTTCATCTTTACGTCCTCGCCAAAATATTCCTTTGCAAATTTTTCCAGCACGCCCTTTAGGTCAGAAAACACAATGCCCTTATCCACCATAAGCCCCTCTAGCTGATAGAACATAAATGAATGGCTCGCATCAACTGCATCGGGCCTGTACACTTTACCTGCGTGCACTATCTGTAAAGGAGGCTTTTCCTTTTCCATCACCCTTATCTGTGCAGTGGAGGTCTGGCTTCGCAAGAGCATGCCATTCTCTACATAAAATGTGTGAAATGTCTCCCTGGACGGATGATTCTTGGGGATATTCAGCGCCTCAAAATTATAAAATTCTGTCTCTACTTCTGGTGAGTCTATTGACTTAAAACCCATCCTGGCAAATATATCTATTATCTCCTCCATGGTCCTTGTAAGAGGGTGTTTTCGGCCCATCTCTCTTCCTATGCCAGGAAGTGTTATGTCATAGTTCTCGAGCGAGACCATTTCTTTTTCTCTGAACGAGTGTTCTTTCTCGTCTAAAAGGGAGCCTATCTTTTTCTTCATCTCATTGATGAGCTGGCCTACCTTTGGCTTATCTTTCTTTGCCACGTTCTTTATGGATTTTATTGCGCTGGTAAGAACGCCTTTTCTGCCGAGGTATTTTATCCTGGAGCCTTCAAGTTCCTCAAGAGTCCCGAGTCCCAGGATCTCTTTTATCGCAGAGTTCTCTAGAGTCTTAAGTTTCTCTAACAATTTCATTACACTCTCCTTGTTTATTTTTCTATATGATACTTTTTCCTGAATTTATCCAAATTTTCATTAGAACCTATTAATATAAAAATATCGCCCTGTTTTATGACATAATCTGCCTTTGGCGCAACATTTAATTCACAAACGCCCTCAGCAGAAGCCTCTTTTTTGCGGATCCCGATTATATTCAAGCCGTGTTTTGCCCTGACATCCAGGTCCCTTATAGATTTTCCTATAAATTCCTTTGGCGGCACTGTTTCCATTATGCTCGACTCAGGCGAAAGCTCAATATGTTCAAGTATGGATGGCGAGACCAGTGAATTGGCGATCCTTGCGCCCATATCCCGCTCTAATAAAACCACCTTTGTTGCGCCGACCCTCTGGAGCACCTTAGAATGCTCATCTGTAATAGCCCTTGCTACAATATGCTGGACCCCGAGTTCCTTTAGGATCAGCGTGGTCAGAACAGAGGCCTCCAGATTTGTGCCTATGCCCACGACAGCCACGTCTACATTCATTATGCCAACGGCCTTCAATGCCTTTTCATCAGTGGAATCTACCTGTACTGACTCTGTCACAAAATCAGACGCCTCCTGCACCAGCTCTTCATCCTTATCGATCGCAAGCACCTGATGGCCTTTCTCACTCAATGTCTTTGCAACGCTCCACCCAAACCTGCCTAATCCGATCACAGCGAACTGTCTCATGTCTCATCTCCTTGTTTAGCCGACCATCACTTTTTCCTCCGGATACTTATAAATAATCGTTTGTTCTTTCATTGCAACAGCAAGGGCAAGCGTAAGAGGCCCTATTCTGCCGACAAACATCGTAAGTATGATCAAAAGCTTCCCGTATACACTTAATATAGGAGTAATGCCTGTTGAAAGGCCCACTGTGCCAAAGGCAGAAGTGACCTCAAAAAATATCCTTAAAAAATAATTAGGCATTGCCTCGTTCCTGGATTCGACAAATGCCAAAAGCATGGTAAAAACCACTACCCACGCCACTGCCAGGCCTGCTATCATCACAGCCTTTCTGAAAATCGGGCGCGGTATCGTCCTTTTAAAGATCTGAATATTATTTCTGTTCTTCAGCATGCTCAGCGCCCCTGCCAAAAGTACACCCAGCGTGCAGGTCTTTATGCCTCCTCCTGTGGAGCCAGGAGAAGCGCCTATAAACATCAGGATTATGAGAAAGAAAAGCGTGGGGCTTGCAAGATTTTGTATAGGTACCGTCTTAAAACCAGCTGTCCGCGCGGTAACAGACTGGAAGAATGACACCAGGATCTGATTTTTAAATCCAAGGCCGTATAGCATCCTGTGGTTTTCTATTAAAAAGAACACGGCCGTGCCTAAAAAAATCAAGGCAATGCTCACGCTGACAGCGACCTTTGTCTGAAGGCTCATCTTAGAAAAAAGATGCCTGATATCTTCCTTGCTGCGCAAAAATACCTTCCTGAAACACCACCGCAATACCTTCCGCGCATCTATCATCACAATAAACCCAATACCGCCCAGTATGATCAGCGCTGCCATAATAAAATTTACATACGCATCATGACTGTATTGCATGAAACTCGTTGGATTAAGTGAAAAACCTGCATTGCAGAAACCAGATATAGAATGGAATATAGACGGGTAGATCTGGCCGAATCGATTATATAACAAGAATGCGCCTATTGCCTCTATGCCTAAGGTAATGCCCAGGATATACAATATAAGCATCTTTAATCCCTGAACACCGTGGTGGTCAAGAGCGCTTTTTATTACCACATTCTCGCGAAGCGTCAGCTTTCTACCCAAGAGTATGGCAAAGAACGTGGACAGCGTCATGATGCCAAGTCCGCCGATTTGTATGAGAAATAAAATCACCAGCTGACCAAATCTTGAAAAGTCGATCCCGGTATTTTTAACGATCAGCCCTGTCACGCAGGTCGCGCTCGTTGCAGTAAAAAAGGCGTCGACGATACCTATAGAGGCGCCATCGCTAGAGCTCTGCGGCAGACTTAGCACAGCTGTCCCTATGAGTATGGCAATAATAAAGCTGAGTATTACTACTTGTGGCGGCTTGAGTCGACGCATAATAGCTTTCAGCTGTCAGCTTTCAGCTGTCAGCCGCTGAGGGCTGATGGCTGAAGGCTGAAAGCTCACTTTTTCTTAATACTCTCCACTAACTTCTTGAACACAGTTTTATCATTGGCTGCGAGATCAGCAAGTATCTTTCTGTTCAGGCCTACCTTAGAATCTGACAAGGCCTTCATGAACTTGCTGTATGATATACCAAGTTCTTTGCATCTATTTGATATCCTTAATATCCAGAGTCTCCTAAATGTCCTTTTCTTGGCGCGCCTATCTCTCGTAGCGTATGCCAGGGCTTTGTTAACAGACTCCATTGTAATGCGGTGCCATTTGCTGCGGCCTCCGCGCTGGCCCTTTGCCATCTTTCTAACCTTTTTTCTACGCGCCAGTGATGCTGGTCCATATTTTACTTTTGTCATTGTATTGCCTCCTTGTAGACTCGTTAATCGCGGAACTACGCTGAACGTTACGCGGAACTATGCGGAAGCTCGATCTTTGCTTCTGCGTTTTTCAGCATCCTCTGCCACAGGCGGAGGCTTCCGCGCATTTCCGCGGTTTTTATCCATACGGTAATAACTTCTTAGTGATCTTTCCTACTTTCCCTCCGACAATAGTCGATTTTCTCAGCTTACGCTTGCGGTTGGATGACTTTGACGTAGCCAGATGTCTCTTGCCCTGCTTAAACCTCACGAGCTTACCCTTTTTTGTTAATTTAAACCTCTTTTTTGCGCCTTTGTTTGTCTTCAGCTTTGGCATTTGATATCTCCTTAATCTATTTTTTAATCTTACCAGTAGTACGCGGAACAAAAAATACCATGATGTTTCTACCGTCTCTTGTAGGCCCTTTTTCTACTTCTCCTATATCAACAAGATCAGATATGGCTCTTTCTATTACCTTCCTGCCTATCTCAACATGGCTCATCTCTCTGCCCCTGAAAACCATTGTAAGTTTTGCCCTGTCGCCCCTTTCCAAAAATCGCTTAAGATGATGAAGCTTGACCTGATAATCATGCTCTTCTATCCTGGGCTTTATCTTTATTTCTTTTAGATGTATTATTTTCTGATTCTTGCGCGCCTCTTTTGCCTTTTTCTCCTGCTCGTATTTGTATTTACTGTAGTCCATTATCCTGCAAACAGGCGGCTTTGCTGACGGAGCGACCTCTACCAGGTCAAGGCTCGCTTCCTGCGCCTTTTGCAAGGCATCACTTGTCTGAACAACGCCTATCTGCTCGCCCTCAGACCCTATTAACCTGACCTCTTTTATCCGTATCCTTTGATTAATCCTTAGTTCCTGTGAAATAGCTACCACCTCCCAACGTTTCTAGCGTAACTTTACACTCTTGCAATCTTCAAGTGTACAGTTAGCGTAGTTCCTGCCTTACTCTTTCTACGAACTCTCCTAATTTAACCACCCCTACATTGCCTTCTTTTCTTGCCCTGAGGGAAATTGTACCAGCCTCTTTCTCTTTGTCCCCTACTATGAGCATGTATGGAGTTTTCTGCAGTTCTTTCTCCCTTATCTTATACTGCAATTTCTCGTTTCTCTTGTCTATCTCAACTCTTATATTTTCTTTCTGCAGTGTATTGAAAATCTCTTCTGCGTAATCGTGCGAACGGTCTGTGATAGGGATCACGACTGCCTGTACAGGACTAAGCCACAAAGGAAACGCGCCTGCATAGTGCTCTATCAGTGTGCCAATGAAACGCTCTACGCTGCCCAAGACCACCCTGTGGAGCATAACAGGCCGTTCTTTCTTACCTTCATTTGAAGTGTATGTCAGGTCAAACCTCTCAGGAAGCGCAAAGTCACACTGGACAGTTGCGCATTGCCATGATCGGCCTAATGCATCTTTCACCATTATGTCTATCTTTGGTCCGTAGAATGCGCCCTCGCCTTCATTTATCTCATATTTCAGGCCCTTTGAACTCAGCGCTCCTTTTAATGCATCAGTCGCCTTCTCCCAGGTCTTTGGATCTCCTATAAATTTCTCAGGCCGTGTTGAAAGATCTATCTTGTAATCAGTAAAACCAAATACCTTCATCGTGTCCATCACAAAATCTATCACTAGCTTTATCTCTTCCTCTACTTGCGAGGGCAAACAAAATATATGCGCATCGTCCTGTGTAAAGCCCCTTACCCTTAATAGGCCGTGCAAGACACCTGATTTTTCCCTGCGGTGCACATTGCCAAGCTCAAAATAACGTATAGGAAAATCACGGTAGCTGCGCATCTTTGATTTATAAATCAGCATATGCGCAGGGCAGTTCATTGGCTTTATTGCATACTCGTCCTTGTCCACCTTGAATATATACATATTTTCTTTGTAATACTCATAATGGCCGGATGTGATCCAGATATCTGATTTTAAGATATGAGGGCCCATCACAAGCTGGTAACCGCGCCTCAAATGTTCCTTTTTAACATAGTCCTCTATGATCATCCTTAAGAGCGCGCCTTTCGGGTGATAAAAAACAAGGCCTGGGCCTACCTCGTCGTGAATGCTGAATAGATCCAGGTCCTTACCAAGCCTTCTGTGGTCTCTTTTCTTAGCCTCTTCTCTAAGCTTTATAAAGCTATCGAGTTCCTTTTTGCTCTCAAAACAAGTCCCGTAGATGCGCTGGAGCATCGGATTGGTCTCAATACCGTGCCAGTACGCGCCTGCAATGCTTAATAGTTTAAATGCCTTTATCCCGCCAGTAGATTTGACATGCGGACCTTTGCACAGATCAACAAACTCTCCATGCCTGTAAATAAAAACCGTTTTTACATCCAGGTTATTTATTAGCTCTATCTTGTAAGGTTCTGTTTTGAATAGTTTAAGCGCCTCTTTCTTGGAAATCTCTTCTTGTTTAAATTCCTGATCTTGACTGATTATCGCCTGCATCGCTTTTTCAATCCCTGCAAGGTCTTCCGGCGTAAAGCCGTCTTCTTTATCAAAGTCATAATAGAAGCCGTCCTCTATGGCAGGGCCTATGCCGAGTTTGACCTTTGGATAAAGCCTCTTCACGGCATCTGCCATAACATGTGAACAACTATGTCGTAATGCGTCTAAGTCTTTGGTCATATCTCATCTCGCTAGCTTCACACTTTCGTGACACACACAAAAGTGTGAAGCTAGAGCTTGGTTTTATACTGGTGGGCTTAACAGGACTCGAACCTGTGACCTCTTCCATGTCAAGGAAGCGCGCTAACCAACTGCGCCATAAGCCCAA
>CAZTIQ010000037.1:6392-9837 GCA_964613735.1 uncultured Planctomycetia bacterium
GGCCCGCTTATAAGAGTAACACTATGCCTGCGCCTGGAAGCTAATTCTGCGATCTTATAACCCATATATCCTGTTGAGCGATTCGATATAAACCTGACAGGATCTATCGGCTCTAAAGTCGGTCCAGCAGTGACAATGATCTTAAAAGGCATGCGGCGGCGGATAATCGCCATGTTTTTTTCTGCACTCCTCGAGGCGCTTCTTTTGATCATCCAATGTCTTCATCAATATATGTGGGGTGTCAAAGACCTTGGTGTGATAGATATTTTTAATCCTGTCTATCTTAGCAAGAAGCTCTGGGACGCGGGTCTTAAATTGTTCGTTATAATCTTCCCTTGTATAATCCTTACCAAGCACTTCTTTGAATAGTTTCTTTAAATCCTCGTATTTTGGAATATAGCCTATTGGTGTCTTTATGGCGCTTACATTATCATGCACGCGGAGCTCCATCCACTTTACCCACACATGTTTGTCTTTCATGCCATTTAAGAATTTTCCATCTTTTCCTTTAAGGAAATAATTGACATGGAACACAATGGGCGGATTCTTAATACCCTCGACTATATCAAGATTATTCTGTATATATCTTCCAATGGGTATGGAGAGAAAATCCAGGTTTGCCATAAGATTAAATTTCCTCACGCCTTCCTGGCCAAGCGTAGCAGCTGTTGTCTCTGATTCTATGGCAGCTGCTTGAGCGATTATACCGTGCGTCCAATCAAATGACTGCGCGACCGGCGCGCTTGTATCTGAGTCGCGGCCTCCGTATATTATCCCGCCCACCTCGACTCCGTCTGGGTTCTCCAGATTATCATCACAGTTTTCCAAAGCATCTAATCGTATTGTATAGCGCGCATTCTTGTGCGCATAAGGCACGGCCTTTTCATCAGGGCCCTTTTTGCCAGGCATCCATTCTCCTGAAAAATTTACGCCTTTTTTTGGTTCCTCTCTTCCATCCCCCAGCCAGCGCGTAATATTTTTTTCGTTCATAAGTATATTAGAAAAAATTACCTCGCCGGGCGTTGTGAGCGCCTCAAAGATAGTCGGGTCATTTTGACGGCTTACATCTTGTATAATACCGAATATTCCTTTTTCCACATTGACTGTCTTGATCTTGCCATCGATGTTTCGCAAATACGCGATATCATCTCCGACGATCTTTTCTCCCTCGAGCATTGCAGTGGCAGTCTTGCCGCATGCCGACGGGAAAGAGCCAGTAAAATATGTGATCCGTTTTTTGTCAGGACCATAGACGCCCATGATAAACATGTGCTCTGTGAGCCATCCTTCTTCGGATGCGCGCCTGATAGCGAGCCGCATTGAAAGTTTTTTTAGGCCGACGGTGTTCCCTGCATATTGTGTGTTCACGCTGAAGACCATTTCATTTTCAAGGTCTATATACACCCGCCTCTTATCAACATTTTTACTAACAGCTCCTTGTAATTCACCTGCTGAATGCACTGCTCTAAAGAAATTACCAGACCCATTTAGTTTTTTAAACTGCTCGTATCCGCTGCGGTAAAGCATGTCTTCTGAATGCGCCACATAACATGAGTCAGTTATCTGAACAGCTGATATAGAAAAATCTGACCCGGTAGGGCCAAGACAGTAAAAACATATGTACATCTCTTTGCCCTTCATGCTATTTTTAAAAAGATTGTATATCTCTTCAAGCCCCTCTTCCCTATCGACTGACTTTATATCTGAACCAAGCACTTCATCCGGCCTCAATAAGTATTTTGTATTCTCTTTATCTCTTGCCTGGTCAAAATAGCCGTCAAAGTGTATTGTGTGACCCTTTATGGCAAGTTCTTTTTCTTCACCAAGCTCAATCGCCCTCTTCCTGATATATGCAGCGTCTTCTTTAGAATCTGTGCGCACAAAGACAGAATCTGGATTAAAGAGTTCCACGTATTTTGATGCAAACTCCATGAGCCTGGCATTCTTTAGAGCTTCAAGTTTTCCATAATTTTCCTTGCCTAATTTGTCTCTAAGTAGTTTTTTATCCATGATTTTTATTTTATCAATCGCCTTGCCTCACTCACTATTTTATCTACATCCTGTATATGTCCTATTGCCTCAGAGCCACAAGCAAGAGTTCCTTTAATTGGACCTGTAAACTTATACCCGAGTTTCTTTAATTTCTGTATATTGGCCTCCACGATCTTATTTCTATACATCCCTTCATTCATTGCTGGAGCGAATAAAACAGGTGCTGTTGTGGCGCAAATAGTGCACGTTAGCATATCATCACATATGCCAGAGGCGACTTTACCGATGATATTTGCCGTGGCTGGCACTATCAACACAAGTCCAGCCTTATCTGCCAAAGAGACATGCGCCATATCCCACTCCTCTGGCACCTTGAATAGATCTTGGGTTATTACCTTATCGCCAGAGATGGCATGAAAAAGTATCGGCCTTATAAATTCCTCTGCCTCCTTTGTCATGACAACCTCTGTGGACAAGCCGATCTTGCGCAAGCCCCTGATCACTTCAAGCGCCTTGTAACAAGCAATGCTCCCAGTGACACCGATTATGACGTGTTTCTTCTTCATAGACTATAACTTTAAATCCGCATGACAATATTCCTCGAGTGAGCTAAAAATATTATTCTCGACCATGCTCAAAGAATATTTTTGGCGAATCGAGAAGTTGTAATACGGATTTAAAAAAAATTACACAGGCTTAAGTTTTCTTTATTATGTACTTCACTTTTCCCGCGCCTATCTCTTCAAGCGCGATCGTAGAAAATTTCTTTGTAGCTGTCTCTATGAGCTTCTTCGCTCCATTAGCCAACTCCACTGCCCTCTTCGCGGCAATCAAGGTGACCTTAAAAACACTTTCTCCATTCCTTAAAACACTTTCACGCGGTATATAAGACATTCTATCTCCTCCCGATTCTACATCTTTCTGCGATTACAATAGACCTTAGGTTTTCGAGCGCTGAATCCAGAACATTATTTATCACTACATAGTCATATCTTGGAAGATATGCCACTTCCTTCTTTGCAATACTCATCCTCTTTGCGATCTCTTTCTTAGTATCTGTGGAACGGTTCCTCAGCCTCCCTTGAAGTTCGGACATAGACGGCGGAAGCACAAATATGCAGACCGAGCTTATGCTTCTAGTCCTCCTTATCTTCATTGCGCCCTGTACGTCTATATTCAGCACCACATCCTGGCCCTTTGTCACCAGATGATCTATGTATTTCTTTGGCGTGCCATAGCATTCATCAAAGACCTGCGCCCATTCTAAAAATTCGTTTTTCTTCTTGCGCTTTAGAAATTCTTCTTTCTCTATAAAAATATAATCGATCCCGTCCCTTTCCCCTGGCCTGGGCGGTCTTGTCGTCATAGAGATAGACCGATTCAGCCCCTTTAAAGAATCTACTAATTTATTACACAGCGTGGTCTTGCCTGAGCCTGACGGCGCTGATACTAT
>CAZTIQ010000038.1:0-9722 GCA_964613735.1 uncultured Planctomycetia bacterium
TAGCTTTTTTTATTTCATAAAAGGTATAAGTCCATCCATGAAGAAATTCGACGTTATTATAATCGGGGCTGGGCCGGCCGGTATGATGACTGCGATCCGCGCCGCAGACAGAAAAAGAAATGTCCTCCTAATCGAGAGAAACAATATTCTCGGCAGGAAACTTCTTATCTCTGGGAAAGGCCGATGCAATCTCACGAATTCCTGCGACATTGAAGACTTTCTCGAAAAGTTCTCCGAATCGCGGGATTTTTTAAGAAACGCCTTTGCACGGTTTTTTAACACTGACCTTATGTCATTTTTTGAAGATGCCGGAGTTAAACTTAAAACAGAACGAGGCGGCCGAGTATTCCCGAAAAGCGATAAATCAGACGATATCCTGAGTGTTTTAAGATCAAAGTTAAAAAACAAGAATATTAAAATTCTTTCTGGCGAACGCGTACGCGAGGTAGTTGTAAAGGATAAAAAAATAGCTGGCGTGCTTATGTATTCAGGTAAGCTTTTTTTAACTAGATGCGCCGCTATTGCTACAGGTGGCCTTTCTTACCCTGAAACAGGTTCGACTGGCGATGGATACAAGATCGCTGAAACACTCGGCCATAAGATCGTGCCCTCAAGGCCGGCGCTTTCCCCTATCATTATAAAAGAAAGATTTGTAAGAGACTGGCAGGGTATATCGCTCAGGAATATACGCTTGACACTTTTTTCAGGCGGTAAAAGAGTAGATGAAAGATTCGGCGAGATGTTATTTACTCATTTTGGTTTATCAGGCCCTTCGGTCCTTGATATAAGCGCCTCTATCTATGATGAGTTGAAACTCAAGAATGATGTTGAGATCTCTATTAATTTTAAACCTGCTCTGGATCACAAAAAGCTGGACGCCAGATTGTTGCGCGAGTTTAATACTAATCCCAGAAAAAGTATAAAAAATATATTTAAGAATATACTGCCCCAGGGTACAATAACAAGATTTCTTGAATATTGCGGTATAGACGGGAATAAAAATGCAAGCCAGGTCACAGCTGAGGAAAGAAAGAAACTTACGAATGGCTTATTTGATTTAAGATTGACCGTAGAGGGCGTAATGCCGGCCAAAGACGGTATTGTTACAAGAGGCGGCGTGAATACAAAAGAGATAGATCCGAAGACCATGGAATCAAGGCTTATAAAGGGACTTTTTTTTTCTGGCGAGGTAATAGATATAGACGCGAAGACAGGCGGGTACAACATGCAGGCAGCGTTTTCTACGGGATGGGTTTGTGGAGATAATATATGAACTATACTCGTGAACAAATGTTATCCGTATTAAAACAATATTGGGGCTATACGTCTTTTCGCCCATTGCAGGAAGAGATTATTTTCTCTATCCTACGGGATAGAGAAAGCCTTACAGTTCTGCCTACAGGTGGAGGAAAATCTCTTTGTTTTCAATTGCCTGCCCTTCTTAGAGATGGCATGGCAGTTGTGATCTCGCCGCTCATATCTCTCATGAAAGATCAGGTGGATGCATTGAAGGACATGGGGATAGCCGCAGCGTATTTAAATTCCAGTTTATTAGTTAGGGAACAAAGAGAGATAATAGATCTGATCCAGAAGGAGAAAATAAAACTTCTTTATATCTCGCCGGAGCGTCTGCAGAACGAGGACACTATTGATCTTTTGAAATCGATCTCCCTTTCTTTTTTTGTGATAGACGAGGCTCATTGCATAAGTCACTGGGGACATGATTTCAGGGCTAGTTACCGCAATCTCAGGAGTATAAAAGAGACGTTTCCATTGATAAGTGTTCATGCATTTACAGCTACTGCTACAAAAGAAGTGCAGGATGATATTATAGAGCAGCTTGATTTTGAAGATCCGAAAATACACATTGCCCCGGTGGACCGCTTTAATCTGACCTACAGGATGACGCCGCGCACTGCTATCATAAAACAGATAACGGATATTCTGGAGAAACACGCAGATGAACCTGGTATTATATATTGCCTGCGCAGGGTTGATGTGGATATGATATCTGAAAAGCTGAATAAGAACGGTTTTAAAAACCTGTCTTATCATGCAGGTCTTACAGATGAAGTACGCCATGTGAATCAGGATAAGTTCATTGGTGAGGAAGTTAACATAATAGTGGCGACAGTTGCCTTTGGCATGGGCATCGATCGTTCAGATATCCGCTTTATTATACACGCTGCCATGCCCAAGAGCTTGGAATATTACCACCAGGAGACAGGGAGGGCCGGGCGTGACGGACTTCCATCCTATTGCTATATGTTTTTCGGCGGCAGAGATTACCGAACGTGGAAATTCCTGTCAGAGAAGTCTTCCAATCAGGATGTCCTTATAGACAAATTGAATACAATATATCATTTTTGCTCAAAACCACAGTGCAGGCATGAAGCCATTGCAGGTTATTTTGGCCAGGCTTATGAGAAAAGATCTTGCGAAGCATGCGACTATTGCCTGAATGAATTTGATATGGTCGAAAGCCCTTTAAAGACAGGGCAGGATATATTGTTTTCTGTATATGAAGCTACTCAGGATATTGATTTCGGATTTGGAGCAGGCCATATAGCCAATATATTAAAAGGTCACTTTACTGATAATATCGAGAAAAGGGGCCATCATAATCTATCCAGATTTGGTTCGATGTCTGATCATTCATTGGAATTCATACGATACATGATAGAGCAGATGATAGGGCAGGATTTTCTCCAGAGGGAAGGAGAGTGGTCCACGCTTTCGATCACTTCTTCCGGAATAAAAGTAATGAGCGGGAAAATTACTCCCACGCTGGTCAAGCCGCTGTTGGCCAAGAAGAAAAAAGAGATCGCAAAGAAGAGGAGAGAGATAAGGGAAAGGGAATGGCAGGGGATAGACCATGAGCTGTTCGAATTGCTCCATAAAAAGAGGACAGAGCTTGCCCGGAAACAACGCGTTCCTGCTTTTATAATCTTTGGAGACAGATCTTTAAAAGATATGGCTGTTGTTAAACCTACCACAAAAGAAGAATTCAGAGAGGTGTTTGGAGTGGGCGACCGTAAAGTAGAGACCTACGCCAAAGATTTCACCTCTATAATCAATGACTATTTAAAAACGCAACGCCTTGTAGCGAAATAAGTTGTAAGGGGGTTTTATTTGTGTTACAGTAGGCAGGTAGAAAGAAAGAGGTAATGTGAAGAAACCTTTTAAACGCAAAAGTGTGTTAGTCGCGCCGAAGGATGAACCGGGCGTAGCTGACAGCATTAATAAAATGCAGCAGCAGTTGAGCGCCATGGAGAAGAAGCTGGATATCTTGATCAGCCAGCCTTCAAAAAGGCCTTTTGAGAAAAGCTATTCCCAAAAGCCTTTCCAGCGCTTCGATCACTCTAATCGCCATGAGAGAGGCCGACAGGGCCATGCCCCCAGAGAAAGGACTTTTACTCGGGTCATTTGCGCAGATTGCAGCAAAGAATGCGAAGTCCCGTTCAAGCCCAGCGCAGACCGTCCGGTATATTGCAAGGACTGTTTTTCAAAGCGCAAGGGAGGCGGCCAGTTTAACGCAAACCAGGATAACAGACCCGAAAAAAGAGATTTTCCCCGGGAACGCCGTCCCGATAAAACGAGGCTTGAAAAAAGAGAAAAGCCAGTTAAAAAGAAGAAGCCATTTTTTGCACGTAGAAAAAAACGCGCTTAAATGTTAGGGTGAAATAAGACGGTTCTTGTATTGTTTCGCGATTTAAAATTCGACTTATCCCAAAAGGCGTAAGAAGACTAAGCGCCTTTTTTTATTATGCTAAACCAAAAGAGAAGAAAAGATGTAAGGAACGTCGCGATCATAGCGCACGTTGACCATGGGAAAACTACCCTCATAGATGCCCTTCTCAAATATACAGGCGCCTATGACTTTAAAGATGGTGAGGCCGCCATAATGGACTCGAATCCTCTTGAGAAAGAAAGAGGCATTACCATTCTGTCTAAAAACGCCTCTCTCCAATATAAAGGAGTACAATTCAATCTTGTTGATACGCCCGGGCATGCTGATTTTGGCAGTGAGGTCGAACGTATCCTTCAGATGGTTGATGGGGTGCTTCTTCTTGTCGACGCTTTTGAAGGGCCCATGCCGCAGACTAAATTTGTTTTGAAGAAGTCACTGGAGTTACATTTAAAACCAATACTTGTGATAAATAAACTTGATCGTCCCCATGCCCGTCCGGATGAAGTGGCGGATCTGACATTTGATCTTTTTTGTGAGCTGAATGCTTCTGATGAACAGCTTGATTTTCCGATTGTTTACGCTTCGGGAAAGGATGGTTACGCGACTCTTGATCTTGATGAACCAAGAGATTCCATGAAACCTCTTTTAGAGACTATCCTGCGCAGGGTATTGCCGCCGATAGCTAACCCTGATCTACCTTTTCAGATGCTGGTTACAATGCTTGATTATAACTCTTATGTCGGTCGGATCGCTATAGGACGGGTTTTTCATGGGTCTGTCCGCGTTGGGGATCCTGTGGCGCTTGTGAAATGTGATGGAACTATTTCCAGAGGCAAGGCAATTAAGATCATGAAGTATCGTGGACTAAGCCGTATTGAGGTCGATGAGGCTATAGCAGGAGATATTATATCAATCTCAGGGATAGAGGGTGTAGAGGTAGGAGAGACACTCGCGTGTGTTGATGAGCCAAAAGGAGTACCTACTGTTAAAATAGATGAGCCTACGATCTCTATGAACTTTTCTCATAATACAAGCCCTCTTTCCGGTAAAGATGGAGGCAGATTTTTAACATCACGACATATTCGGGAGCGACTTCTGCATGAGGCTATGATCAATGTTGGCATAAAGGTCGCGGATGTTGCGGGGACTGAGCTATTAAAGGTTTCAGGCCGCGGTGAACTGCATCTTGCTATTCTTATTGAAACAATGCGTCGTGAAGGGTATGAGATGGAAGTCTCCAAACCGCAGGTTATTTTGAAAAAAATAGGTGGTCAAACGCTCGAGCCTGTTGAAGAGGTGATAATCGAGGTGGACGATGAGTATCAGGGTGTTGTTATGCAGGCGCTTGGGGCTCGTAAGGCTCAAATGCGAGACCTAAAGCCAACATCTTCCGGAACTCTCCGCATGGAATTTGTTATTGCCTCAAGGGTATTGATCGGGTTTAGAAGCGAGTTTCTTATGATGACTCGAGGCAATGGAATCATGTACCAAAATTTTCTTGAATATCAGACTTATAAAGGAGATATGCCTACCCGTCAAAATGGTGTTCTCATTTCACATGGATGCGGTGATGCGGTGGCGTACGCGCTTTTTAATTTACAGGCACGTGGTGAGATTTTTGTTAAACCAGGAGAAAAGCTATATGAGGGGATGATCGTAGGCGTAAGCAATAAAGGGGCTGATCTTGTTGTAAACGCCTTACGTGGAAAGAAATTAACTAATATGCGCGCTTCAGGAAGCGATGACGCGATAACGCTTATACCTCCGCGGCAAATGACCCTTGAGTTCGCTCTTGAGTTTATAGAGGATGATGAATCAGTTGAGATAACTCCAAAGCATATAAGGATCCGGAAATTGCACTTGAGAGATGTAGAACGTAAACGGGTGAGCCGTAGCGCGCTATCAAATACTCAGGAATAATATTGACAAATGCGGAAAACAGTGTATACTTTTTTAAAGGTAACTAAGGGTATTGAGTAGTAAGTAGGAAAGTAGATGGTTTAGCCGTAAGGTAAAATATTTTACTTTGCGGTTTTTTTTGTAGTTGGGCTGTTAAGGGAACTAAAAAGCCTGCCTATTGGCAGGCAAGGAGGAAACATGGCATTTGGACAAGGTGGTGGGTACGGCGGAGGCGGAGGGTCACGGGAGATGCACAAGGCGACATGCGCAGAATGTAATAAAGAATGTGAAGTCCCTTTTAAACCAAGCGGAGACCGTCCTGTATACTGCAAGGAATGTTTTTCAAAGCGCAGAGATAGCAGCCGTTAATAAATAATAAGGCGTCTCGTCCAACAGGATGAGGCAGATTTTTTAACCCGTCCGCCTGAGGCGGACGGGTTTTTATTTGTAGTAAAATTTAACTAATCATGAACAAAATAATCAATGAATTAAAGCATCATATGCCTTTTACTTTCTTAGGGGCGATATCAGGCATAGTGTTTATGCTGGTTTTTAGAAACATCTCCAGAGAGGCTGCGCATGAGATGTTTTTTGTATTTCATCCGCTGCATGTATTGTTGAGTGCCCTTGTAACAGCCTCGCTTTTTAAACTCCATACCTGCCCAAAAGGAGAAGGCAAGAGATGTAACCTCCCAATCCTTCTTGCCATTGGGTTTGCAGGTTCTGTAGGCATAGCGACCTTAAGCGATTCAATAATACCTTATCTCGGCGAACTATTAGTGGGCATGCCTCACAGCCAACATCATATCGGTTTCCTGGAAAAATGGTGGCTTATATCTGGCGTTGCAGCAGTCGGTATAATCATCGCGTATTTTAACCCATCCACTAAATTCCCTCATGCCGGACATGTCTTGATCAGCACCTGGGCCTCGCTGTCCCATATTCTTATGGCCAGGGGTGAGAATGTCCACTTTCTTGCCTATGCAGGTATCTTTGTCTTTCTTTTTATTGCCGTGTGGGTCCCCTGCTGTATAAGTGATATAATTTTTCCTATGCTGTTTGTAAAAGACAGGAGATGATCTATGATAAAGAGAGTAACGTTGGGAAAAGAGATTTCCGTAGGTGTTATTAATGAACCAGGGGTGGTCTTAAAGATAACTTCTTTTTTGGTCAATCACAGCATTAATATAGAGGCTATTTTGGGGTATTCGACAGAAGTTGGTCAGCAGGCAGGGCTTATGTTTATAACTGATAATAATAAGGCTGCAATAGACGCTTTCCTGGATCAGGGTTTTAATGGCATCATGGAAAATGATGTCTTGATAGTGGAGTTAGAAAACAGCCCCGGGGCCTTAAAGAATATTTCTGAGGCCCTGAGTCAAAGCCGGCTCAATGTTAATTATATTTACGCTACAAGCTGCTCAGGCAACTGCCCTGTAAAGGTCGTGCTCTCAACCACTGATAATAGAGAAGCAATGCGCATACTAACAGGACAATAGTTAGACTAAGACGATCTTGGCAGGCGGGAAACCATTAAAGCCAGGCGTGGCGCTGGCCGAGGAATAGGCGCCTATATTTTTTACGTATACAACATCACCTACGTATAGTTCTGGGATCTCTTCATTCATAGACAGGGTATCAAAGGAATCGCATGTAGGCCCAGCAAGGGCGCTTATAAAGGTCTGTCCACGCCTCAGAGTCTTAAATTCATATTTACAGTGGTCGAATACCATTCCTGAAAAATCGCAATATATCCCGTCATTAAGATAATAATAATTTTTATTGTTACGGAAAGTACGGCCTATGACCTGCGTGACCAAGACGCCTGCCGGTCCTGCCAGAAATCTGCCTGGCTCTGCAATGAATTTTACATTCCTGTCAAAGGATGTCTTTATGTGTTTTCTTATCTGGCATGCCATTCTCTCAAAGTTTATGCCTATTTCTCTATCAAAGTGCTGGATCGGAAAGCCGCCTCCTATATCCATGATCTTCAGAGGCAGACCGTTTTTCTTTGACTCCTTGAATATATTGGCTGATATCTCAAGCGCCTGAAGATAGTTTTCTACATTTGTCGATTGGCTTCCTACGTGAAAACTTATGCCTGCCGGCACAAGGCCCAGTGCCTTTGCCTTGCGTAAAAGGAAGAATGCCTGGTCACTGTCTGCGCCGAATTTTAGAGAGAGCTCTACCTGGCTGCCTTCATTGGCCACCTTGATCCGAACGAGGACGCGCGCGCTAGGATGATGTTTGGCGATCTTGTAAAGTTCAGGTTCATTATCAAAAGTCATGAGCTTGACCCTGCGCCTTCTGGCGGTCTCGATATCCTTTTCGCATTTTATAGTATTTGCAAATATGATCTTCGAAGGCGATGCGCCAAGCGCTAAGACAAGCTTCATCTCATTTGCGCTTGCCACGTCAAAAGACGCGCCAAGTTTGATGAATGCCTTAATAATACTGGGATGAGGATTTGCCTTTATGGCATAGTAAGGTGTTACTTGAGGAAGGCACTTGCGGAAACGTTTGAATTGTTTTTCAAGGATTGAGCGGCGTATTAACATCAAGGGCGAACCGTGTTTCTTCAGCATAACCCGTATAAGATTTTCTATGCCGCTTGTCTCAGATTTAGACTTTTGCTGTTTCAGGTTGTTTTGCGCTTGAATCATACGCATTTGCCCTTTCTTTCGCATCGACGAGAAAAGTTGTAAATTGCCAGACGTCCTCATCTTTTGGCCTTGCTATATCGAATTTTGTAAAATTTGTATTTAGATTCTTTAGAGGCGTCCAGTCAACTGCCTTCGAGATAAAGGGTTTTATGTAAGGCATTGCTATCTTTAGGATTTCTTCATGGTCTACATCGTCAGGCATTAAAAATCCTCTATTTGGATTTTTAATCATCCATGTAGCTGCTGACACAACAGATACTGCTACCTGGAGCGTTGTTGCCTGCTGGTGGGGGACGAGTCTACGCGCCTCGTGTATGTCTAATATGCTGCCGCACCACCAGGAATTAAAATCATGACCCATTAAAAGCACGCCTAATTCATCCCTGCCGTCTATGATCTCGTCGCTCATTATCCTTTGTTTTTCCTGTAGCTTGAATTGCCTCATCTCGAGTTCGTGAAGCGAATTAATAGCAGCATTAGACGGGCAATATGCATAGTGGACAGTAGGCCTATAGACAGCATTGCCATTTTCCCACACAGTGAGTCTGTCTGAGATGCTAAATGCCTCGCCATGTCGTATGACCATGCCTGTGATCTCTCCGCATGGCACCCAGCTCCTTACCCATGTCTTCATGCCGATAGAAGCAAGGCATATCTGATTTTTAGGGCCGACCTGATGAAAAAAAGCATTTTTAGGAATAAACCGTTCATGTGTGCCCCAGCCAAGTTCTGCAGGCGCAACGCCTTCTTCAAAGAATCCCTCGATGCTCCATGTGTTTACAAATTCATTGACCTGTTTTGGTTTATCAGTGATCTGCGTGTCGCGCTCACTTATGTGAATTATCTTTACACCTGTGATTTGCGCAAGTTTCGCAAAACCCTTCTCCTTTATATATTTTTCAAGTTCCTTCTTTCTTGGGTCATTTGGTTTTTCTTTTAATATTTTTTCTGCGATCTCTATCAATGCATATTTTGTAAAGTGTGACACAAGGCCTGGGTTTGCGCCGTGATCCACAATGGCTGTCGTGGCCTTGTCATTATCTGGCCAGCTGTCCAGGGACCGGCGGATCTCCATATGTCTTGAGTAAAGAGTATATCTGGTCGGATCGTTTCTCTCAGCATCTTTGTATGGATTCCATTCTTCAACAGATGTATTGCAGTAAAGCACTTTATTGTCACGGCACCACTTGACCATTGAAATACAGTCTATATTCCACGCAAGGTCGATTATCATATCGCCTGGCCCGACGTATTTACCGAGGAGTTCGGTGTAGTTTTCCAAGGTCACTTTTTCCATTACATATTTTACGCCTTTATCCAATGCATCCTTTACGCGCGAACGATTGTCAACGAAATCCATTATCGTGACTTTGTTCGCTGGCATATCAATCAACTGCAAGACAAGCGGGATTGCGCACTGCGAAACAGAACCACATCCAATAATAAGTATTTTCCCATCAAACTTCATA
>CAZTIQ010000039.1:0-3678 GCA_964613735.1 uncultured Planctomycetia bacterium
AAACCCACTGGCCTGGATAGTGCAAAATACCCGAAACTGTAGCCAGGCATTTCAAATAGTACACTATTGTTAGATTAATCTCTTCTATTATACCACAAACATATGTATAATAGACCCATGTTTAAAGCAGGCAAGGTAGCTATAGTCGGAAGGCCTAATGTTGGAAAATCCACGCTGCTGAACGTCCTTGTAAAAGAAAAGGTCTGTATCGTATCTGAAAAACCTGAGACTACCCGTGACAACATACAGGGCATAATATCAGGTAAGGATTTTCAGATAGTATTTATGGACACGCCTGGGATGCATAAGCCAAAGAATCTCCTTGGAAAAACCATGGTAAGGCGCGCCTCGTCAACATTCCCGGAGACAGATCTTGTCCTCGTCATAATGGACGCGCAGAGGGGAATAACCCGGGAAGATAGAATGGTATTCCAGAATCTGCCTGAGGAAAAAATAAAACTATTACTCATAAATAAAATGGATAAAATAGATAAACGCATGGTCCTGCCGATCATTGAAGAAATGCAAAAATTCAGCTTCAAAGAAATAATCCCGATATCCGCGCTAAAAAAAGACGGGACAGAACTGGTCTTAACAAGGATCCTTGAATATCTACCAGAGGGGTGCATGATCTTTCCAGAAGATCAGCTTAGCGACAAGAATGAGAGTTTTTTCGTCCAGGAGTTTATAAGAGAAAAGGTGCTTGGACTTACACGTCAAGAAGTCCCACACTCTGTTGCAGTAAGCATTGAAGAGATGAAAGAGAAAAAAAGCAGGAACGGTGCTCTGATCTACTATATAAGGGCGCATATATACGTGGAAAAGGACTCTCAGAAATCCATAATAATAGGTAGAAAAGGGCAGATGCTCAAAAAGATAGGAGAGTCTTCCCGGGAGGAGATAGAAAATTTCTTGAAAAAAAAGGTTTTCCTGGACCTATGGGTAAAGGTCTATGAAAACTGGAGAAAAGACCCTTCTGCCTTGAAGAATCTGGGTTATTAATACAAACCCGCTTATAATCCCAAAAACTGAATCGCTGCCCCGCACAAAAATATTGACCCGCCTGCCAATACATGGGTATAACGTTCGAGTCGGCCTATAGGAATAAGATTTATTCCAAGAGATGAGACCATTACAATGCCAAGCATGGTGACTATTGTCACCAGCCCAAATATCAGGGCTACGCCAACTACCCCAAAGATGCTACTTTTTGCCGCCGGATACATCAGGATCGGTATCAATGGCTCACAAGGCCCAAGCACAAATATTGTAAAGAGCACCCAGGGCGTAATGCTTTTCTTTTTTTCTTCATGAACATGAACATGCTCCCTTGCATGGGAATGGCTATGTGAATGAGTTGCAGAGTCCATGTGTATATGAGTGTGCTTGTGAGGCTTATTCCTTAACATCCCCCACAGGCCCCATGTAAAATACGTAAGTCCGAATGCTATCAATGCCCAACCTGCCAGGTTTCCACGAAATCCCTCTAATACCTCTAACCTCATGACACCGATACCAAAAATAATCCCTATGATCCCGATAACGACAGAACTCATGATATGGCCTATGCCACAAGCAAAGGTTATCAAGGCTGTCTTCATCATAGACCATTTCCTAGCTTTGCTCATTACGACAAATGGAAGATAATGATCAGGTCCAAACACAGTATGTATAAATCCGATTGATGCTGCTGTAATGAACAAAGGTATCAATGCCCTATCCATAATATCGCCCCTATCCCAAATAAATATCTATCCTGTTTACCTTCATGGCCCTTATGTCCTGTGAATAGGGCATGCCGATAGTATCTTTTTTTATTTCGATTTTTTTTCCGCCTTCATATTCCAAAACCATAAATCTCGGTCTGACAGCTCCCCTGCCAGCTGTATTTTTCATCCTGGGATTATGATATACAACCAATGTCTTTCCGAGGAATCTAAAGGCAAAACTGGACTTTGGAAAACCTGACTGCGCCTTCTTAGTAAAAAGCCATCCTGGCAATGCAGGCTTAAACTTTAAATTGAGTTCATCATTTTTATCTATAAAAAATGGGGTATCCCCTACATTCATCAAGAGCCACATATTCATCATCTCTGCTGTTGAGCCGCTAAGCCTGGCCACAAATCCACGGCCGTGAAGCTTCTTATCCTGAAACGCGCTGGAAACAAGGAATGATGAATTCTCAAATATACTCCTTCCGTATATCTTGGGATCATGGAAAGGTATTAAAACATTCTTTAGCTCTTCAAAAAACTCCTTGTAAAGGCCTGTCTTCAGGATCTCCAAGATATATTTATATTCCATGTGGAGCCATATGGACTCGTTCTCCAGCCAACCGGGGGTAAACACACTCGAGCGGCCTATCTCCTTTGACAGGCCTTCCAGCGGTTCATTTATCTTATACATCTTTAGTTTCTTGTCATAAAGGCCGGACTTCTTTACAGCAGAATATAATCTCTTTGCTTTATCTATATCCTTTTCTACTTTCATGGCCCTGACAACGCCTTCCAAAAATAAAGGTAATCTTACGCTTTTGAATGAAGTTGGTTTCACCAGAGGAAGTCCTCTTTTCGGATCGACCTTATTGAGTTTTTTATACCTCAATACCTCATTTATAAAATATGTTGTGTATATCTTTTCAGACGGTATATAGGCCTTTTTAATGGATGAGTCGATCTTGGATAGGAATTTTTCTAGCATCTCGCTCAGATCAGACAGTGAGATCGCATTCTCGACGCCGCTAAACCCGAGCCTTGTATCCTCTCTATATTTTTCTTTTAAAGAACTGGCCTTATTCCAGAAATTGAAATCGCTATTTTTTGACTTTATAAGGGATCTCAACTTTTTCAAAAGATCATGCAGTTCCTCAGGCAGCTTTGCCTTATATCCAGCCTCGATCCCTAATTCTTTCAAAGACTCTAATATAAAAACAACCTGCCTTTTTAACTCAAAAACCTCTGGCGTGGACGAGCCAAAAAGTCCAGGCAATCCATTCATTGAATCACACCACCCTGGTCTATCCGCCTCCATCTCTATACCTATGCCAGAAGGGTCAAGACTGGAGATCTTATTTGCGACAATACAAAGCATCTTCACGAGTAGATTGGTCCTGTAGACCTGGCCCTTGCCTTTCATGGTCCTTACGAGGTGTACATTGTCCTGTCTTTTCTTTATAAGGTGTTTTTTTGCTTTATCCTGGCCAACTGAATAATACTGCCTGACTATGTTGTTGCCAGTTAAAATGCATTTTTTTGAACGCGGCTTTACATAGTGTGTATTATCAAAAAAAGTGAACTCCTTCTTCTCGATGAGTATTTCCTTTAATTTTTCAGGATAGATCGCAAGGTAGCTCTCTACAAGGTCAAGGTTGTATGTCCAATGATCTATCCAGAACCCTTCAGCATGCTCAGCGTCAAATATTACCTCGCAATTCTTTAAGATATCATTCAAAAATTCATGCCATGGTCTTTTTAATCTTATCCCGCGCTCTTCTATCTCCATGAAGAGTTCGCCTGGGGTGAAACCCTTCTTTAATAGATCGGATATCTTTTCAGTATCCTGATCCTCTATATTTCTCTTTAATCTGAATCTCACGCCCTTCAAGACTAAAGGATTAAAACCATCTGTCTGCTGAAGGTTGTAAAAATGCAATATATTGGAGTCTTTTATCTCGGGATT
>CAZTIQ010000039.1:3778-6750 GCA_964613735.1 uncultured Planctomycetia bacterium
ACATTAAAATCTTTCTGATTTACAAAATTAACCGGGTAGGAAAAATCACTGGTCTCGCCAAATATAAGTTCGGGGTCCACAAATACAGGGAGACGCTCGCACTCTTTATCACCTTTACACAAAGAGGCTAAGTAAAAATTGCCCTCTTCAATGAAACTTACATCTGATGTATCCTTGGGGTCGACATTTAACCTGTAGAACGGCGCTTTTTTCTTAATATTCTCTACCCTCATCCATGCCTCAATCGTGCGTCTCATATTTCGAAGAAAGAAATTATTTACACCATACGGTATAACAAGCGGCGTTCCGTCTAATACATCTATTGATATGGGTTTTTTGGATATGTTCTTAAATGTAACTATCCTTGCGAGCGCGGCAAAGGATTCGTTTGGTATGGTAAAATATACTACCTCTATTTCAAGGCCTATTTTAGGAATACGCTCTTTAAGTCTAAGTTCATATGAACTGATGCACATCTTCTGCTCTGCAACATATATCCCATTCTCTGGATGGGCCTGAAATGGCTCATAAAAGAGCGTTTTCTTGCCATTATTGACTTTAATAAATGTACGGAAGCCCTGTGAAGATGTAAGCTGGTAGGCCCTGTTTGCCGGAAGAAACTCCATTATGGGGCTATCCTTGCTGCTTGTGCCAAAGCTACACATGCACTGAGCCCTATTGACATACAATGCCCACATAGGTATGCCGAAAAGACCGGCTATACCTGGCAGGAAACTAGAAAAAGGCCCTGCATGGTTGTAGTTCTCGATGACAAACTCACCGTCTGAATTTATAGAGTATCTTGGCTTCTTGTCCATAATGGATGATTTTAACAGATAGGCTAATATTTAGCAAGTAAATTAGGGACGGTTCTGTAGCTAGCTACAGAACCGTCCCTGGGTAGTTTATCCTCGTGCCTAGGAGATACTACAGCAGCCCTCTTTACAGTGGGCAACTGGCATAAGCATGTATCTCTGTGTCCAAAACATAGGTTACCTCCCTTTTTTTACTTCATTTGAATATAAACCCTGTCTCCTTAGACCAGAACAAAAGGTCTACTTCATCCAGGGAAATATTCATTGTTTTAAAAAACTTTCTCATCTTATCTTCGATCTTTATATATTCTTTTCTGCTCAGAGAACCCGGGATCTTTTTTATTAAACCATATCTCTTCAGATTTTTTAAGATATGTCTATCCAATATTGCCAGGTCCTTGCCTAATCCGATATTCCTCAAAAAATGACTCGCCTCTTTGTACCCTAAGCCCTTTACGTTCTCAACAAACCATTCTCTTGTCTTTTTTAAATCACTGGCATCGATCCTCTTCTTTATTTCTAGATCCTTCCCATTCTTAAAATTTTCCCTTGCCATGA
Organism: uncultured Planctomycetia bacterium; assembly: GCA_964613735.1. Lineage (GTDB taxonomy): Bacteria > Omnitrophota > Gorgyraeia > Gorgyraeales > Gorgyraeaceae > JAHILY01. The sequence goes on from CAZTIQ010000039.1 coordinate 5,152, forward strand.
CCAGGTATCTTGCTTTATTATTCGGGAATCTGACCCCTTTTAAGCAAGATCTTACAGACCTCTGCGAGCCCTTAAGCAGCTTTCCCTTCTCGTCCAGTCTCTTGATAGCTGCATCACAGATGACTGCCTTTGATTGGGGCGTTAATATGCAAAAACACAGCTCTGTAAAAATATCCTTGTCATCCTTTTTATAGACTTGCTCAAAACATAAAAGCCTGTCTTTAATCTGGGTCTTCTTTTCTTTATACTCCTTGAGAAGTGTTTTCATATCCCCAATGCCTTTGAAATAGCATCTTTTTCAAAACCAACTATTATCTCTCCATCTATATCCAATACAGGCACGCCCATCTGTCCTGACTTATCCCTCATCTCTTTACCTGCATCTGGATCCGCTCCCACGTCTACACTCTCAAACTCTATATTATTCTTTTTTAAGAAATCCTTTACCATCGTGCAATACGGACAGGTGGATGTCGAATACACTTTTACGCTCTTTGCCATAAAATCCTCCTTAGAATTCCCCCTTTAATTCACTCAGTTTTCTCAAATGTTCCTTTTCTTCCTCTAAAAGTTTACTTACGATCTTTTGTTCTCCTTCCAAGACAAACTTTTTCATCTCTTCATAAAATAATATAGACTGCTTTTCAAATCCTATACCGAGCTCTAGCGCCTCTTTATCTGTCTTGGCAGACCTTGCGGTCTCCTCGCCTTTATCCTTGTTTGTGAAAACATACTCACTGGATAACGATTTTATATAAGAAAAATAATCCTCTGTATATGCCTCAGGCGGCTCGTATTTTTTTACCTGGGATAGTATGGCCTCAAACCTCTTTATATGATTTCCTTCTTCTGTCGCGAGCAGTTCAAAAACTTTCTGCGCATTCTTATTTTTCGACTTTTTTGCGACAGTGTCATAGAAAGACTTACCATTCTCCTCTATCTTTATTCCCATCTCTACTACTTCAGCTGGTGAAAATATATTACCCATCCCATCTCCTCCTTCCCGCTAACTTTACACTCCCGCCTAAGGCGGGTGTAAAGTTACGAAGCTATTTTTGCGCCTATCTCAAGCGCTTCTTCCAGACAATCTGGATATTTTAATATGCCTCTTTTTTCATCAACGCTTGGACAGAAAAGTTCTTCTTTATATCCTGCATTGACCGTTGCAAATAGATTCTTTACAATTGATTTTGCATTTTCAAAGAAATCTTTCCTGTCAGAGCCCTCTACTGAAATAAATACGCCTTTCTTTTTCTTGTAACCTGTATCATTTTTCTGTACATATTTTGCTCTCCAGGCGCACTGAAACCGATCTATCATCATCTTTGTCTGGGCGCTTAGACTGCCAAAGAATATAGGTGATGCCAGGATCAATACATCAGCATCTTTGATCTTTTTATACAATCCTTGCATATCATCCTGGACTGTGCATTCTCCATCATCTCTCATGTTTTCACATTCCTGACATGGAGCAAACTTAAGCTTATTCAGGATGACCTTGTCTACGCTTGCGCCTTTACTCTTCGCGCCATCCAGGACCTTATCCAGCAAAATCTCTGTATTTCCGCCAATCCTGGGACTACCGCTTATACCTAGTAC